>NZ_PNFU01000001.1:704613-738714 GCF_002871415.1 Microbacterium sp. UMB0228
CCGGGAGCCCCGTATCCGGGAGCGCCGTACCCGGGAGCCCCGTACCCGGGAGCGCCGTATCCGGGGGCGCCGTACCCGGGGGCGCCGTACGCCTGCGTCATCATGACGTGCTCCGGCACCTGACGCGGCGGGGGAGCGCTGGTGACGGCTCGCGAGGGATCGACCGCGAAGGGATCGCCGAGCTGTTCCTCGGGGATGCCGAGGTCGCGGCGCTCGACATGGGAGAGGAGGGCCTGGTCGAGACCCTCGTAGCGCATCCGGCAGTCGAGGTAGACGAGCACGCCGCCGGTGCTCTGCACGACGATGGCGATCGCCTGCAGGATCAGCAGGAGAACCTGCGGGGCGAGGAGGGCGAAGACGTACCCGACCACCGCGCTCGGCTCACTGGCGCCGGTGGGCGCGATGACGGTGCCGAGGAACGAGGAGAGCATGGCGGTCGGGAAGCTGACCACCTGCATCGCCAGGCCCATGATCAGGCTGATGAGGAAGGTCACGCCGAATGCGACCCAGAAGCGGCCGCGGGTCAGGCGCCAGGACCGCACGAACGCCTCGCGGAAGCGGGCGCGCTCCAGCACGAGGATCGACGGGACGAGCAGCAGCTTGGTCGACAGCCACACCGTGAGCGGGATCGCGGCCAGGCCCAGGAGGACCACGACGAGCACGACGATGCCGATCATCTCCGGGGTGCCGCCGAGGCCGCCGGCGATGAGCGCGCCGATGACGCCCGCGACGATGGCGAGGCCGCCGAAGAGGGCGAGCACCGAGAGGGAGGCGAATCCCGCGAGCCGCCAGAACGCCGGGGCCATCCGGCGCCACAGCATGCGCAGCGTGGCCTTGACGCCGACCGTGGCGTAGCCGACCTCGGCGGCCACGACGCCCTGCATGATCGCGGTGAACGCGATGGACGCGAGCCCGACGAGGAGTCCGGCGAGGAGGTTGATGGCGATCGTGCCGGCGAACACGGCCTCGAAGTCGGGGGAGGAGGGGGAGACCGTCTCCAACCGGGAGAACGTCGTGAACAGGACGACGCCCATCACCCCGGCCGTGGCGATGACCACGATGAGCTGGATGACGACAGCGAACCCGAACAGGACCTTGGGGTTGTGCCGCAGCGCCGCGAAGGCCTTGCCCAGCAGCATGCCGAAGGTCAGCGGGTGAAGGGGGATGATGCCCTTCTGGGGAGCTGGGGTCCACGTCTGGCCGCTCACGGGCCTCCCTCCGTCGTGCGCTCCCATCGTGTCATATCCTCGCGCTGAGGCGCAGACCTGCGGAGGGCGGGACTCGGTGCCATAAGGTAACAGTTATGACCTCACGCATCCTTGTGGTCGACGACGACACCGCGCTCGCCGAGATGATCGGCATCGTGCTGCGCACGGAGGGATTCGAGCCGGTGTTCTGCGCGGACGGCGCGCGCGCCGTCGACGAGTGGCGCGCGCAGCGTCCCGACCTGGTGCTCCTCGACCTGATGCTCCCCGGTATGGACGGCATCGAGATCTGCACGCGGATCCGCGCCGAGTCGGGGGTGCCGATCATCATGCTGACGGCACGCAGCGACACGGCCGACGTGGTGCGCGGTCTCGAGGTCGGTGCCGACGACTACATGGTCAAGCCGTTCAATCCCAAGGAGCTCGTGGCCCGCATCCGCACCCGGCTGCGGCCGACACCGCAGGCCTCCAGCGAGCAGCTGCGGATCGGCGACCTCACCGTCGACGTAGACGCGCACGAGGTGCGCCGCGGGACGACGCCGATCGCCCTCACGCCGCTGGAGTTCCAGCTCCTCGTGGCCCTCGCCTCCAAGCCGCAGCAGGTGTTCTCCCGCGAGATGCTCCTCGAACAGGTCTGGGGCTACCACTACAAGGCCGACACCCGGCTCGTGAACGTGCACGTGCAGCGCCTGCGAGCGAAGGTCGAGCTCGACCCGGACAACCCCAAGATCGTCATGACGGTCCGCGGCGTGGGCTACCGCGCCGGCAGCGTCACCTAGAGACCCCATGGCCGCGACGACAGCGACCACGGCCGTCGCCGTCCTCCGCGACTGGCGCGGCTGGCCGGACGTGCTGGCGGCGCTGTGGCGACGGTCGCTCCGCTTCCGCACCCTCGCGATCACCCTGGTCGCCACATCGCTGGCGATCTTCATCACCTGTGTCACGATGGCGCTCGTCATCCAGAACGACCTCTTCGTGTCGCGGAAGAACGTCGCGCTGGAGGATGCCCGCCGGGCGGTGGACCAGGCGCAGTCCCTGCTGGACGTGGCGGAGGTGGGCGACGATCCCGCGGCACTGACCGATCTGTGGAACGGCATCCCGGATACCCTCTCGCGCACGTCGAGCGCCGACCTGCTCGCCGGCTTCAAGATCCAGGACGGTTCAGGGACGGTTCGGCTCAACGGCTTCACCGCCGGGC
Source organism: Microbacterium sp. UMB0228 (assembly GCF_002871415.1). Classification (NCBI taxonomy): domain Bacteria; kingdom Bacillati; phylum Actinomycetota; class Actinomycetes; order Micrococcales; family Microbacteriaceae; genus Microbacterium; species Microbacterium sp. UMB0228. Next base: position 707,017 of record NZ_PNFU01000001.1, read on the forward strand.
TCACGCCGGATCTGCTGAGCCCCGAGCTGCAGGCCCGGGTCCGCGAGTTCGACGACCGGCAGGCCTGGCAGTCCGTCGCCTTGCCGACGGAGGACGGCGGCGTCGTGCCGGGCATCGTCGTGGGGCAGCAGCTTCAGGTGCCGCAGGCCGGGTCCTTCGAGATCTACTTCGCCTACGATCTCGCCGACGCCGACCAGACCCTCGTCTTCGTGCAGCGCACCCTGTGGATCGCCGGCATCGGACTGGTGGCCATCGTCGCAGCCATCTCCTGGATCGTGTTGCGGACCGTGTCCACCCCGATCGTGCAGGCGGCGGAGACGAGCGCGCGGCTCGCGGCGGGCGATCTCGGCGTGCGGCTGGAGGTGCACGGCGAGGACGAGCTCGCGACCCTCGGCCGCTCCTTCAACGCGATGGCCGACAGCATCGAGGCGCAGATCAAGGAGCTCGGCGAGCTGTCCATGGTCCAGCAGCGCTTCGTGTCCGACGTCTCGCACGAGCTCAGGACCCCGCTGACGACGATCCGCCTCGCCGCCGACATGCTGAACGACCAGCGCGAGGAGTTCGACCCCACGACCGCACGCACCGCCGAGCTCCTGCACGCGCAGGTGCAGCGGTTCGACACGCTGCTGGCCGACCTGCTGGAGATCAGTCGCTATGACGCGGGGTCCGTGCAGCTCGAGCTGGAGGCGACGAGTCTCGCGCAGCTCGCGGAAGACGTCATCGAGCAGATGCGGCCGCTCGCGGAAGGCCACGGCACGGAGATCCGTCTCGTGGCGCCAGGCGGGTACTCGCCGGTGGACATGGACCCGCGGCGCGTGCGGCGGGTGCTGCGCAACCTCATCGGCAACGCGATCGAGCACGGCGAGGGACGCCCGGTGGTCGTCACGGTGGACAGCAACCAGCACGCGGTGGCGGCGGGTGTCCGCGACTTCGGGCTCGGGATGGACCCCGGAGACGCGGAGCGGGTGTTCGACAGATTCTGGCGCGCGGACCCGTCGCGACAGCGCACCATCGGCGGCACGGGGCTCGGTCTGTCGATCGCCCTCGGCGACGCCACCCTCCACGGCGGGACCCTGGCGGTCTGGTCGGAGCTCGGTGTCGGATCGCACTTCGTGCTCACCGTCCCCCGCCACGACGGGGTGCTCGACGGACCCAGTCCGATCCCGGTGGAGCCGCAGGAGCCCCTCGCGGAGCTCGCCGATGCCACGCAGCCGATCTCCATCGCCGAGACGTACTCTGATCTCCTCGACGGGAAGGAGCAGTCATGAGCACGCGCGCGTCACGTCGCCTCCTCCGCGCCGCCGCCGTGGCGGTCGTGGCCCTGCTGCTTCCGGCCTGCGCGGGGCTGCCGACGAGCGGAGACGTCGCGGTCGGTCTCGAGCTCGGCGAGTCGCCGGACGACGTCGACGTCCTCCCCGTCGCCTCCGGCCCCGTCGCGGGGGCGGGACCGGAGGAGATCGTGGAGGGCTTCCTCGAGGCGGGGATCACGACGTCCGACAACTGGGCCACGGCGCGCGAGTTCCTGGCCCCGTCGCTGCAGCGGAGCTGGCGCCCGTCGGCGGGCGTCTCCATCGATGCCGGAGCGGAGGCGCGGACCCTGACATCGAACCTGGCCGACGATCAGGTCGAGGACGCCGAGGAGGCCGAGGTGGAGGTGCTGCTCGAGCTGGTCGCGAGCGTCGACGACTCGGGGGAGTACAACGGCGCTCCCGGCGACTCGAGCGTGCCGTTCGCTCTGGCGCGCGACGAGGACGGCGAGTGGCGCATCACGCAGGCGCCGGATGGCGTCGTCATCGATGAGGCGCGGTTCCCGAACGTCTTCGAGGGCTATTCGCTGCAGTGGTTCGATGCGGGATGGTCCCGACTGGTGCCCGACATGCGGTGGTTCCCTCGACGGCAGAGCCCGGCGACGACCGTGACCCAGGCACTCGTCAGCGGCACACCGGCGGACTGGCTCGACGCGGCGGTGCAGACCGCCTTCCCCGCCGATGTCCAGCTGGCCCAGGACGCGGTGCTGATCACCGCGCAGGTCGCCGAGGTGGCGCTGACCCGTCCTGCGGCGGGCCTGGACAAGACGACGCTCGCCCGGATGCGGACGCAGCTGCAGGCGACGCTGAAGACGGCAGGGGTGAACGTCACCGAGGTGCGTTTCAGCGTGGACGGCAGGGCGCTCGACGCGGGTGTCGTCGAGCTGTCGGGCACCACCGCCGAACCCGGGACGCTCGTGCTGAAGGGCGGGGCGTTCGGCCGGATCGTCGGTGATGAGATCGCCTCGATCCCGGCGATCAGCGCGCAGATCCAGGCCGTGCCGCAGCCGATCGCGGCGATCGACGTCGCCACGGACGACGCCACCGCGGCCCTTCAGCTCGGGGACGGCCATGTGTACCTCGTGGGCGAGGAGACGCTCGACGAGCTGGACGCGCGCCCCGGCCTCGTGCAGCCGTCGATCGATCCCTACGGCTACGTGTGGTCTGTCCCGGCAGGGGAGCCGCAGGCGGTGCAGGCCATCGGCGCCGACGTGGTCGCTCACACGATCGCCACGGCGTGGCCGAGCGCCTCCTCCATCTCGGATCTGCGGGTCGCGGCGGATGGCGCGCGGGTCGCGGCGGTCATCCTCGTGGGTGGCCAGCGCTGGGTGGTCGTCGCGTCCGTCGTGCGGGACGGCTCCGGAGTGCCGACGGAGCTCGGTGAGGTGCGTCAGCTCGTTCAGCTGAGCGAACCCTCGACGGGGCTCGTCTGGCTGGGACCGGACCGCCTGGCCGTGCTCACCGACTCGGCCACACCGCGCCTGATCGTGCAGCCCGTCGGTGGGCCGGGATCCGCGGAGACCGCGCCGAGCGATGCCAGCGCCGTCGCCGGCGCGCGGACCCCGGCCGGCGTGCGCATCCTTGACGCCTCAGGGCGGTTGTTCGCTCACGCCGGCTCTGCCTGGCGTGAGATCTCCGAGGGCGTATCCGTCCTGGCCACACGCGCCGGCGAGTGACCCCTCCTGCACCGATGCGGTTCGCGCCGAGGTGATCTCGCCTCGGCGCCACCGCGGCCGCCACTGACGAGCAACGCGGCAGGATTCCCTCATGGGGGGAACAAGCCGCTTCGACCGGGTCATCGCCGAGATCGGTGCGCTGCTGCTCGCGGCGCGCTGCCCCGGGTGCGCGTCTCCCGGCACGGTCCTCTGCGACGCCTGCCGGACGGCGCTCGAGCCGTCTCCGCGTGTCGTGCGGACCCCCGGTGGCTTGCTCGTCCGCGCAGCGCTTCCCCTGGAGGGTCCCGCCGCTTCGTGCATCCGGCGGCTGAAGGGGGAGGGGGAGACGCTCCTGGCCCGGCCGCTCGGCGCCGCGCTCGCCGCTGTGCTGACGCCCGCCCTCGTCGCCGGGGCCTGGGTGATCCCGGTGCCGACCTCGCGCGCCGCGTTCCGTCGCCGGGGCGCCCGCGTTCCGGAGCTCCTCGTCCGGCGCGCCGGAGCCGATCCGCAGCGCGTCCTGACCCTCACGCGCCGGGTGCGCGACCAGCGCGAGCTGGCCGCACCGGACCGCGCCGCGAACGTCCGCGGGGCGATGATCTCGCGGCGCCGGGGACACGGGGCCCCGGCGGTGGTCGTGGACGACGTGGTCACGACGGGAGCCACGCTCGACGAGGCGGTCCGGGCGCTCGTCGCCGCCGGATTCGTGGTCGTCGGGGCCGTCGCGCTCGCCGCCACGCCGAAGTCGCCGGAATCCGGATGAGGTTCATCGAAGACTCACCGGAGACACAGGGTCGAGGGCCGTGACATCCGCCGCCCGTCGGACTACGGTGGGGTGTCACAAGGCGACCACGGTCCGCCCTTGGCCGGGTGGACCGGGACAAGGAGGCAGCAATGGAAACGAGCATCGTGGGCGTCGGAGTGGGCATCACCGATCGCTTCCGCACCGTCGTCGAAGAGAAGATCGCCAAGATCCAGACACTCGCCGCCAAGGCGCAACGCCTGGACGTGAAGGTCACGCACCGTGTGTACCGCAACGGGCGCATCCCGGACGAGACGGTCGAGCTGACGCTGGTCGGCAAGGGTCCCGTGGTCCGTGCCGAGGCCGTCGACGGCGACAAGTTCGTGGCTCTCGACCTCGCGATCGACAAGATGACGGAGCAGCTGCGCCGCGCGAAGGAGAAGCGCGTCGACGGACGACAGCATCCGCGCGGGCCGCACTTCGAGAAGGGCAGCGGTTCACTCGAGGGCATCGACGTGCAGCCGGCCTCCGCCGAGGTGCTGCACGCCGTCGCGACCGGCAGCATCCCGGTGCAGAGCGAGGAGGAGGAGGACTACTCGCCCGTCGTCATCCGCACGAAGAGCTTCGAGGCGGAGTGGATGACGGTGGAGGAGGCCGTCGACCGGATGGAGCTCGTCGGGCACGACTTCTTCCTCTTCGTCGATGCGCGCACCGACCACCCGAGCGTGGTCTACCGCCGCAAGGGCTGGGACTACGGTGTCATCGCTCTGAGCACGCAGGCTCCGCCCGCCGAGGCGCTCGCCTCCTGATATGACCGAGAACGGCCCGACCCCCGCGGGGGTCGGGCCGTTCTCGTGCGAAGACCGGACGGCGTCAGTCGAAGATGCCGTCGAGGATGCTGCCGATGACGAGCCCGCCGAGGATGCCGGAGGCGAGGTCGCCGCCGCCCATCCCGCCGCCGCGGCGCGGACCGCCGCCCCAGCCGCCGCCCCAGTCCTGATCCTGCGGGCGGGACGAGTCGATGTCGCGCTGCGCGAGCTGGAGGGCCTCCGCGGCGAGGTGCGCGACCCGGCGGGCCTGGGCGAGCGCCGCCTCGCGGGTCTCCTCGGCGGGAAGCAGGGCCGGGAGATCGACGCGGAGTCGTTCCGCCTCGGCGAGACGGGTGCGCGCATCGGCGCCGATCCATCCGCGATGCCCGGCGATGAGCCCGCGGGCGACGCCCAGCTGGCGGTCGGCGTCGTCGATCGCATGCTGGACCTGTGCGACGCTGGGGAGCGGATTCTCGGCGCGATGCCGGGCGGTGGCGATCGCGTCGTCGAGACCGGCGTTGGCTTCGCGCAGACGCGAGAGCTCGGCGAACGGGTCGTTGGGCTGGCCCGAGGGGGTGAGGGCGGCCAGGGCCGCCTGCAGCCGGGCGACGGCCTCCGCCACGGCGGGCGTGGACGGAGCGGTCCGGGCGGCGATGAGGTCGTTGCGGGAGTCGGCGATGACCTCGGCCAGGGTCGACTCGGCGCGCAGGGCCTCGATCTCGAAGTCCTCCACCGCATCGAGCAGCGCAGCGGCGCGACGCGTCGCCTCGGTGGCCGTCTCCAGCGCGAGGTTCGCCTCCTCGTTCTGCTTCGCGGCGCGGCGGCGCTCCGAGATGTCGGCGCTGTGGGTCGCGAAACGGATCAGCTGCTCCGCCTCGGCAGCACTGGCGGTGATCTGATGCATGGCGGAGTCGGAGTAGCGCGCGGACAGCCGGGACACCGTCTCGTCCGTCTGCGGGATGCGGGCGCTCAGCGCCTCGGCGTCCGCGCGGACCTGGGCGATGATCTCGGGCGCGCGCCGCACCTTCGCGACGGACTCCGCGAGCACGGTGGTCTTCTCGTCGAGGAGGTCCTGGGCCCAGTCGCAGAGCTGCAGGATGCGCGCGTTCCGCGTGCGCAGCTCCTCGTCGGTGTCCGGGATCTCGTCGTGGTTGAGCTGGTGGAGCTGGAACGCCTCGCGCAGGTGGGTGCGCACCGACAGCAGCGCGGCCTTGAGGTCGGCGGTCAGGGACTCGCCGAGCTCGGCCTCCGCGAAGACGAGCTCGTCGGAGGTGGTGCGGATGCGCTCGTCGGCGGCGACGAGCGCCTGTTCCGCACGCCGGGCGAGGTCCGCGTCCTGTGCGGCGAGTTCTTCCTGTTCGCGTTTGCGTCTGCCCCAAAATCCAGCCATGTGCCGATCCTAGTTTCCCGGGCGCGTGCGCGGGCTGAGCATCCGCTCCAGGCGAACGGCCGGCATCGCGGGCTGGTGCTTCAGGCGGGGAGGGCGACGGGATCGCCGCCGGCGACGGGGGAGGGCGCCGCCTTCGCGGGGCGTCCTCGCTTGGGGCGCTCGGTGGTCAGCTCCAGCGCCATCTCGGGGTGGGGGTGGTGCGCGAGTCGGGCCTCCGCCTGGTCGAGCCACCGGAGCTCGGCCTCCGCGGCGCAGACGAGCGAGTCGAGGACGAGCGACCACGCGAGATCCTCGGGGCTGCCGGCGGCGAGGCCGGGGGAGGGCGTGCGCCGCAGGTCCTCGAGGCGCTGCCGCGAGGCGTCCCGCTGGCTGCGGAGGATGGCGGCGGCATCGACTCCGGGCAGCGTGGCCGCGACGGCGAGCTTCACGGCGAGCTCCTCGCGCGTCGCGGGAGCGCGGAGCACGGGGGTGGTGAGCCAGCGTGCCGCCTCGGCCGAGCCCGCGGGCGTGATGCGCCAGTACACGTGACCGTGGTCGTCGGCCTCCCCGCGCTGGACCAGTCCGTCCCGCTCGAGCCGCTCCAGGGTGTTGTAGATCTGGCCGACGTTGAGCGGCCAGGTCGATCCGGTCCGGCGGTCGAACTCGTGGCGGAGCTGGTAGCCGTAGCAGGGGCCCTGATCGAGGATGGCGAGCAGGCTCTGGCGTACGGACATGACCGGTCTCCCGAGGATGGCGGATGGAAAGCAGTGCCGAGTATATGCATACCCGGCAATTTCCCGGACGCGGCGCGGCGGACCCATGCAGGCGACGTGGAGGTCACAGGCCGGTAACATGGCAAAGTATGCCTGGCGCTCGCCTCACGGCGGCCGGCGAATGACCCAATGACAGGGAGATGACATCCGTGGCGAATCCTCTTGAGAAGCTGCTGCGCGCAGGTGAGGGGCGGATCATCCGCCGTCTGAACCAGGTGGTGAAGGCGGTGAACGCCCTCGAGGAGGACATCTCCCAGGTCACGGACGACGAGCTGCGCAACGAGACCGCCGAACTGCGCGCCCGCTACGAGAAGGGCGAGACGCTCGACCAGCTCATGCCCGAGGCCTTCGCCGCGGTGCGCGAGGCCGCCAAGCGGACGCTCGGCATGCGCGCCTACGACGTGCAGATCATGGGTGGTGCCGCCCTCCACCTCGGCAACATCGCCGAGATGAAGACCGGTGAGGGCAAGACGCTCGTCGCCACCTTCCCCGCCTACCTGAACGCGATCGCGGGCGAGGGCGTGCACGTCATCACGGTGAACGACTTCCTCGCGAGCTACCAGGCGGAGCTCATGGGCCGCGTCTACCGCGCCCTCGGCATGACGACGGGCATCATCGTCTCCGGTCAGACGCCCGCCGTGCGCCGCGAGCAGTACGCGGCCGACATCACCTACGGCACCAACAACGAGTTCGGCTTCGACTACCTCCGCGACAACATGGCCTGGCGCAAGGAGGATCTCGTCCAGCGCAAGCACTTCTTCGCGATCGTCGACGAGGTGGACTCCATCCTCATCGACGAGGCGCGCACGCCGCTCATCATCTCCGGGCCGTCGTCCGGGGAGGCGAACCGCTGGTTCGCGGAGTTCGCCAAGATCGCGCGCACCCTCGTGGCCGGCGAGGACTACGAGGTCGATGAGAAGAAGCGCACCGTCGGCGTCCTGGAGCCGGGCATCGAGAAGGTCGAGGACTACCTCGGCATCGACAACCTCTACGAGTCCGCCAACACGCCGCTCATCTCGTTCCTGAACAACTCGATCAAGGCACTCGCGCTGTTCAAGAAGGACACCGACTACGTCGTCATGAACGACGAGGTCATGATCGTCGACGAGCACACCGGACGCATCCTCGTCGGACGCCGCTACAACGAGGGCATCCACCAGGCGATCGAGGCGAAGGAGGGGGTGCCGGTCAAGGCCGAGAACCAGACCCTCGCCACCGTCACGCTGCAGAACTACTTCCGCCTCTACGACAAGCTCGCCGGCATGACCGGTACGGCCGAGACCGAGGCCGCCGAGTTCATGTCGACGTACAAGCTCGGCGTCATCCCGATCCCCACCAACAAGCCGATGATCCGCAAGGACCAGCCGGACCTGGTGTACAAGAACGAGGCGGCGAAGTTCGCGCAGGTCGTGGAGGACATCGCCGAGCGCCACGCCAGCGGGCAGCCGGTGCTGGTTGGCACCACCAGCGTCGAGAAGAGCGAGTACCTGTCGCGCCTGCTCGCCAAGAAGGGCGTCAAGCACGAGGTCCTGAACGCGAAGAACCACGCCCGTGAGGCGGAGATCGTCGCCCGCGCCGGCCGCCTCGGGGCCGTGACGGTCGCGACGAACATGGCCGGCCGAGGCACCGACATCATGCTCGGCGGAAACGCCGAGTTCCTCGCGGTGCAGGAGCTGAAGGCGAAGGGACTCGACCCGGTGGAGACGCCGGAGGAGTACGAGGTCGCGTGGGACGAGACCTACGAGACCATGAAGAAGGTGGTCGAGGAGGAGGCCGAGAAGGTCATCGAAGCCGGTGGGCTCTACGTGCTCGGCACCGAGCGCCACGAGTCGCGCCGCATCGACAACCAGCTGCGCGGTCGGTCCGGTCGTCAGGGCGACCCCGGCGAGAGCCGCTTCTACCTGAGCCTCACCGACGACCTCATGCGGCTGTTCCAGTCCGGCGCCGCCGAGGCGATCCTCGCCCGCACGAACTTCCCCGACGACGTGCCGATCGAGTCGGGTCTCGTGTCCCGGGCGATCCGCAGCGCCCAGTCGCAGGTCGAGGCCCGCAACGCCGAGATGCGCAAGAACGTCCTCAAGTACGACGACGTCCTCAACCGTCAGCGCGAGGCGATCTACGCCGACCGCCGCCACATCCTCCAGGGCGACGACATCGCCGATCGGGTGCAGCACTTCATCGAGGACGCGATCAGCGGCGTCGTGAAGGACCACACCGGCGAGGGCCACAACGAGAGCTGGGACTTCGACGCCCTCTGGACCGAGCTGAAGACCCTGTACCCGGTGAGCGTCACGATCGACGAGGTCGTGTCGGAGGCGGCAGGACGCAAGGGCGGCATCACCGCCGAGGGCCTGACGCGCGAGCTGCTGTCGGACGCGAAGATCGCCTACGAGAAGCGCGAGGAATCGCTGGGCGAGGCCGCGACCCGCGAGCTCGAGCGTCGCGTCGTCCTCCAGGTGCTCGACCGCCGCTGGCGCGACCACCTGTACGAGATGGACTATCTCAAGGACGGCATCGGCCTCCGGGCGATGGCGCAGCGCGATCCGCTCATCGAGTACCAGCGCGAGGGCTACGCGATGTTCCAGTCGATGATGGGCCAGATCAAGGAGGAGTCGGTCGGCTACCTCTACAACCTGGAGGTCGAGGTCCGCCGCGCCGGCGACGCCGAGACCGCGGAGGTCGAGGCCAAGGGACTCGCCACCGACGGGGGAGAGCAGCGCCTGGAGTACTCGGCGGCGAACGACGCCGGCGAGGTCGAGGTCCGCAACGACCGCGGGCAGGTCCAGCAGGCCGCGACCGACCGGATGCGCCAGGCCGCGGCCCGGGCGCAGGCTCCGCAGCAGGCCGAGCCGGAGGAGGCCCCGCGCGGCGCCTTCGGGCAGCGCACGGAACAGGCCGCCCCGGCGGCGGGCAACCGCGAGCAGCGGCGCGCGCAGAGCAAGAAGAAGAAGTAGCCTTCGGGTGACGAGGAGGGCCAGTCCGTGCGGATTGGCCCTCCTGTCGTCCCTGTAGGCTTGATCGATGACACCATCGCGCACCTTCGACCAGTCGTCGAAGCTCAAGAACGTCCTGTACGAGATCCGCGGAAACGCCCTCGTCGAGGCGGCGCGATTGGAAGCAGAGGGCCACCGGATCCTCAAGCTCAACACCGGCAACCCCGCGATCTTCGGCTTCGACGCCCCGCACCAGATCGTGCACGACATGCTCGCGGCGCTCCCCACGGCCCACGGCTACAGCGACAGCAAGGGCATCATCTCCGCCCGGCGTGCCGTCGTGAGCCGGTACGAGGAGATCGACGGCTTCCCCCGTTTCGATCCCGACGACGTGTACCTCGGCAACGGCGTCTCCGAGCTGATCACCATGACCATGCAGGCGCTCCTGGACGAGGGGGACGAGGTCCTCATCCCCGCTCCCGACTACCCGCTCTGGACGGCCATGACGAGCCTCGCGGGCGGCACGCCCGTGCACTACCTCTGCGACGAGGAGCAGGGCTGGCAGCCCGACCTCCAGGACATCCGGTCCAAGATCACGCCGCGGACCAAGGCGCTCGTGATCATCAACCCGAACAACCCCACCGGCGTGGTCTACTCCCGGCAGGTGCTGGAGGGCCTCGTGCAGATCGCGCGCGAGCACCAGCTGCTCATCCTCTCCGACGAGATCTACGACCGCATCCTGTTCGACGACGCGGTGCACATCCCGACGGCGACCCTGGCTCCCGACCTGCTCTGCCTCACGTTCAACGGGCTCTCCAAGACGTACCGCGTGGCCGGCTACCGGTCCGGCTGGATGGTCGTCACGGGACCGCAGGACCACGCCAAGGGCTTCATCGAGGGCATCACGCTGCTGGCCTCGACCCGGCTCTGCCCGAACGTCCCGGCGCAGCACGCGGTGCAGGCGGCGCTCTCCGGGGTCCAGTCGATCGACGCCCTGATCGCCCCGACCGGCCGGCTCCACGAGCAGCGCGACATCGCCTGGGAGGGGCTGGAGGCCATCCCCGGCGTGTCCTGCGTGAAGCCCCAGGGTGCGCTCTACGCCTTCCCCCGACTGGACCCGAACGTGCACGAGATCCGCGACGACGCCAAGCTCGTCTACGATCTGCTGGTATCCGAGCACATCCTGCTCGTTCAGGGGACCGGCTTCAACTGGCCGACGCCGGATCACCTGCGCCTCGTGACCCTGCCAGAGCCGCGAGTGCTGAGCGAAGCCGTCGAGCGCCTCGGGAACTTCCTGTCGAGCTACCGGCAGTAGTCTCCGCGGGCACGGACGCATCGAGGTCGGCCGCCAGCCGGCGCACGGCGGCGACCATCGTCGAGCGCGGGGCGACGTCGGAGATCGGCCGGGCGTGGAGCAACGCCGCATCGACGGCACGACGGTCGTAGGGCAGGAAGACGACCTCGCTGAGGCCCGCGAACTGCTCCAGCGTGCGACGGATCTGACTCCGGGCGTCGAGGCCGAGGGGCCCCGGTCGCACCTGATTGACGACGACCGTCATCGGCGTCCGCTCCACGAGGCGGCGGACCTCGGCATGGTCGCGCAGGAAGCGGCCGATCCCCACGGGGTCGGCGGAAGCCACCGCCACGACGCGGTCCGCCGCGCTCAGCGCCGCGGTGGTCGCGGCGTGCCGACGCGGGCCGACGACATCGTAGGTGGCCTCGTCGTCGGCGTCGATCGCCGCGGAGACGTCGACGATCGTCTCGTCCCGCCAGGTGCGGCAGGCCTCGAGGGTCGCCCGTACCCGCGCATCCGACAGCTCGGGCCAGCGGCTCGGACGGTTGAGTCCGGCGAGCACGTCGACCTCGGTGCCGCCGGCGAGCAGCCGGCCCGAGAGTCGGGTGAGCTCCGCGGGATCCAGCGCCCCGGTCTCCGCGCGGCGGCAGGCTCCAGCGAACCCCGGGGCGTCGTCGTCCATGCCCAGGAGCAGGGCGAGCGAGGGAGCCACGGTGTCCGCATCGGCCAGGGCCGTCCGCCGACCGCGACGGGCGAGCTCGACGGCGAGCTGGATCGCGACCGTCGACCGTCCGGGCGCCCCGTGCGGGCCCCAGACCGTCGTGATGCGCGCCGGGGAGTCTGGGAGCCGCGGAGCGTCGAGCGCATCTGCGGACAGCGCCGCGGCGATCTCCCAGCCCGCCGCATCGGTGCCCAGCGGCGGGGCGAGCCCGAGCCGTGCCACCGCTCGGCTCTCCGGGTCGCCGAGCGTGAGGATGCGGACGCCTGCGCGGTCGCAGGCCGCGCGCAGCTCGGCCGTCAGCGTCTCCCTGGTCGCGGGTACCACCACCGCCTCCACGTCCGGCTGCAGGCGCGCGATGAGGGCCGCGGGCGAAGCGGACGGAACGGCTATCCCGGTGATGCCTTCCCACTCCAGCTCCGCGACGAGCGCATCCACGCGGGGCGCGGCCACGGCCAGGAGGACGACGCTCATGATCCGGACCCGACGGGGACCACGGAGAGCGCCGCCCCGCCGGTGACCGCGCCCAGCACCGCGGCGACGTCGCTGCGGTCGATCACGATCTCGACCTCCGCCGCCCCGTCGGCGAGGAGCCCGTCCGGTTCGAGGACGGTGCGGACGGCGACGTCCCCGACGAGGATGCGCGGCTCGTCGTAGGAGCGGCCGTCGTCGCGCAGCGGCGCCTGCCAGACCTCGACCTCCGTGCCGGTCGCCACATCCTCCGGGAGACCGACGCTGCTCTCGACGACGACCGTGGTCGTGCGGCTGCTCTCCGCTCCGGCCGTCGCCGACCGCGGCAGGAGCTCGCCCTTCGTCAGCGTGCGGACCGCTATCCGCCCCGCGGCGAGCTGCTCTGGCCGGAGGTAGTCGTCGGAGACCGCCCCGAGCGCCACGTCGACGGTATGGAAGTCGGAGGCACGGAGGACCTCGCCGCGGACGATCGTGCGCCGGGCCTGGAGCACGGGACTCGACTGGTCGGCAGCGGTGACGATGGACCAGACGCCGGTGACCGAGGCGAGCACGAGGACGATGCCGACCGCGAAGCGGAGGTCGCCCCGGAGGCGGCGACGGGGGGAGCGGAAGAGCGGGGCCATGGCGACATCGTCACAGAAACGCCGTCCGCGGCGCCCGAGTTATCCACAAGGTCACGCCGCTCTCCGACATCGCGCGAGGTGGCCGCCCAGAATGAGGGCATGACACCCCCGCACCCGCAGACCCCCCGTTTCCTCGCGCCCGCCCAGGTCGCCGAGCTGCTGAGCATCGACGTCGACGAGGTGATCGCCCTCGTGCACGCCGGGCATCTGCGCGGCGCCCCGCTCGGGGCGCCCGCCCGGTGGCGCATCGAGGAGCTGAGCATCGAGGAGTATCTCGCCGCACAGACGGAGGAGGCGCGGCGCATGGCGCTGTGGCGACAGTCGCAGGCGGCCAGCTTTCCGGAGCTCTGGGGTCGTTCTGTCGCGCCCTTCGTGTGAGCGTTCAGATCGACGCAGTGCCGAGGACGCGCACCGCCGCGAGCGCGGCATACGGCACCATCCGGAAGCCGTGCACGGCATCTGCGCGGCGGGCAGCGCCGCTGTCGTGCTCGGCGAGATCCAGGTGATCGACGGCGGCACGGTCGATGGTGCCGTGCAGGTCGTCCCCGACCAGCAGCCGGAGCTGCACGGGGAGGCGACGCCGGGCGAGGTCGCGGAGCACGAAGCCCAACGTCATCCGCTCGCGCAGCGTCGGCGCGCCGGGGCTCTGGGCGGCGAGGCTCGCCAGCATCGCCCCGTGATCGACCGTGAGTCCGCGCACCGCCGCGACCGGGACCAGCAGGACGGCGCTCTGCAGCCGCGCGCCCTGCGGCACCCGGGGGAGGGCGGCCACCCAGTCGACCCCCAGGGACCGCAGCCCCACGGGCACCCGGGCGCCGTCGGCGAGGTGGAGGATCGCCTCGGCCTGCGCCGCACACAGGTGCCGCAGACGCGAGCGGAGATCGAGCCGGGCGATGCGGAGGCGCTCGGATTCGGCGTCGCGAGCGGCGCGTTCCGCCTCCCATTCCGCGGCGAGCTGCCCTTCCAGGCCGTCGAAGAGGGATTCCCAGTGCACCCGACCGAGCGTACGGCCGCGCGCCGCCGCACCCGAGTTATCCACATCGGCACCGTCGCGTACGGGTTGTCCACAGAGGTTCGCCGTCGTCCCCGCGCAGGGTCCGCGGCGTGGTCTACTGACGTCTCGCCGACGCCTTCGAGGGGAGAACCCGATGATGCTGGCCGAGTTCTTCGGACCACAGCCCACCCCCGCCGATCAGCTTCCCGACCCCGCGCTCCTGGTCCGGAGTCTCACGCGCGGCGCGCTCGAGGCGCTCGCCGGGGTCCGCGAGGTGGATCAGCTGGCGCGGTGGTTCAGCGAGGAGGCGTACCGCAGCCTCGTCACCCGTGCGAATCTCGCCGCTCGCGCCCGCAGCGCACGCGGGGTGCCGCCGGCCCGGCCGACCTTCGTCATCCGCACCGTGCGGGTGACCCATCCGCGCGACGGCATCGTCGAGGCGGTCGTCGTGGTGGCGGGGCCGGGGCGCACGCGCGCGGTGGCCCTCCGGCTGGAAGGGCTCGACCACCGGTGGCGCGCGACGTCGCTCGCCATCCTCTGAGGTGCGGGACTCTAGGCTGGGGAGGTGTCAACCCTCAGTGATCTCGCCCAGGCCCAGGGCCTTCTGACCGACGACGACGTGGAGTGGCTGCATCGGCTCGCCGGTGACGGACAGCTCCTCGCCGACCTCGCCTCCGCCGACATCGTCCTGTGGATCCAGACCGAGGACGGCTCGTTCATCGCCGTCGCGCACGCGCGGCCCAGTGGCGCAGCGACGCTTTTCTACCGCGACATCGTCGGCGAGCGCGTCCGGCCGCAGTGGCGGACGCAGGTGCAGGGCGCCTTCGAGTCCGCGGAGATCGTTGACTCCTCCTCGCCGGACTGGTTCGAGGAGACGCCGACGCGCGTGCGCGCGGTGCCGATCGTGATCGAGCGTCGCGGAGAGGACAAGACTCCCCGTGTGATCGGGGTGGTGACGCGGCATACGAACCTCGGCGAGGTGCGCACTCCCTCCCGTCAGCAGATCACCTTCGACGAGTGCGCCAACGACCTGTTCCGCATGATCGCCGACGGGAGCTTCCCCGACCTGGCTGCCCCGACGTCGCCCCGACGGGGCGCGCCCCGTGCGTCGGACGGCCTGATCCGCATCGATGTCGACGGCATCACGACGTTCGCGAGCCCGAACGCCCTCTCCGCGTTCAACCGGATGGGGTTCGACGACGAGCTGGAGGGGGAGTCCCTGGCCGAGGTGACGACCCGGCTCGTGCCGCCCTCCCGTCAGGTCGACGAGTCCCTGCCCGTCGTGGTGACGGGGCGCGCGCCGTGGCGCACCGACATCGAGGCGCGGGGGGTGACGGTCTCGCTGCGGGCCATCCCGCTGAAGGACCACGGCACGCGCATCGGAGCGATCGTGCTGTGCCGCGACGTCTCGGAGCTGCGCCACCAGGAGCAGGAGCTCATCACCAAGGACGCGACGATCCGCGAGATCCACCACCGGGTCAAGAACAACCTGCAGACGGTCGCCTCGCTGCTGCGGATCCAGGCGCGGCGGACGCACTCCGACGAGGCACGCGACGCCCTCACCCAGGCCATGCGCCGCGTGGACGCCATCGCCGTCGTGCACGACACGCTCGCACAGGGCCTCACGCAGAAGGTCGACTTCGACGAGGTCTTCCACCGGGTCCTCAAGCTCGTCGCCGAGGTCGCCTCGGCGCCGAACACCCGCGCGCGCACGCAGTCCACGGGGCGTTTCGGCGTGCTCCCCAGCGAGTACGCCACCCCGCTGGCGCTGGCGCTGACGGAGGTCGTGACGAACGCCGTCGAGCACGGTCTCGCCGGACAGGAGGGCGTCGTCACGATCGATGCCAAGCGCACGGAGGACAACCTCCGGGTGACGGTGCGCGACACCGGTCACGGGCTTCCCGAGGGTCGTGTGGGGCAGGGGCTGGGGACGCAGATCATCCGGACCCTCATTCAGGGGGAGCTCGGCGGCACCATCGACTGGCAGGGGAGCGAGGGCGAGGGCACCGAGGTGGTCATCGACATCCCGCTGCGCTGGCTGGAGCGCTGACCCCCATGCACGCAGAAGCGGCCTGAGACCGGGTCTCAGGCCGCTTCCGCGAATCTCAGGAGGCGCGGCGGGCGCGGGCCGCGCGACGCTTGAGAGCGCGGCGCTCGTCCTCGGAGAGGCCGCCCCAGACGCCGGAGTCCTGACTGGTCTCCAGAGCGTACTGCAGGCAGATCTCGGTGACCGTGCAGGTCGCGCAGACCGTCTTGGCCTTCTCGATCTGGTCGACGGCCGGGCCGGTGTTCCCGACGGGGAAGAACAGTTCGGGGTCGACGGTCAGGCAGGCGGCCTTGTCACGCCAGTCCATGGGGGCTCCTCGGTGTGGATTTCATGAGATGTCGCGATGCGACCTCTCGATTCGGGTGACGGTTCGGGTTCCGCTACCCTGTTGAGATACGGGCGGATGCCCGCTGATTGTGATGCGAACGTGAACGTTCGCCCCACGCCGCTGTGGGAGCACATGACTTCCTCTATTCTGTTACATGAATACCCTGAAATCAAGGGTTTTCTCGTCATTCGATCCCCGGGAGGACACCCGTGCGCGCACCGGGAATCGCCCGCGCCGCCGCCGCCGTCCTGGCGGTCGAAGCCGTCGCCCTGCTCGTGTTCGCCGCGCTCGAGATGGCCGGACTCGGGGCCGGGGACGCCGCGTCGCTGCCGACGGCCATCGCCCTCATCGTCCTCACGCTGATCGGCGCCGCCGCGCTCGTGGCCTTCGCGTTCGGCACCCGCGCCGGACGCTCCTGGGCGCGATCCGGCGGCGTGGTGTTCCAGGTCCTCGCGATCGCCCTGGCGCTCGGTGCCCTCACGCTGCCGCCGATCCCGTGGGCCTTCGTGCTCGGACTCGGTATCCCGGCCGTCGCGGGCCTCGCGCTCCTCATCGCGAGCGCGCGCCGCGAGGGGACCCGACGCGAAGCGGAGTGAGCGGGACTCGACCCGTCAGGCGTCGATGCCGAGCTGCTTGCGCAGCCGCGCGACGTGGCCCGTGGCCTTCACGTTGTACTGCGCGCTCGTGATGACGCCGTCCTCATCGAGGACGAACGTCGAGCGGATCACGCCTTCGACGAGCTTGCCGTAGTTCATCTTCTCGCCCCAGGCGCCGTACGCCTCGTGCACCGCGTGGTCGGGGTCGCTGAGCAGCGGGAACGTGAGGCCGTCGCGGTCGCGGAAGGCGGCGAGCTTCGCCGGCTCGTCCCGCGAGACGCCGACGACCTGATACCCGGCGCCCTGCAGCGACGAGATGCTGTCGCGGAAGTCGCAGGCCTCCGTCGTGCACCCCGGCGTCATGGCGGCCGGGTAGAAGTACAGCACCGTCTTCGTGCCGCGGAGGTCGGCCAGGCGGACGGTGTTCCCGTCCTGGTCGAGCAGGGAGAAGTCGGGGGCGGCGGTTCCGGTTTCCAGGCGTTCGGTCACCCGTCCAGCCTATCGCCCGGGGGGCTGCTCCGCCTTGTCGGCGAAGGTCTGCAGGAGCCGCTGCAGGGAGTCCAGCCGGGCACGCCCCGTCTCGCTCAGCTCGCCGCGCTCCGCCGCCTCGATGAGGGCGCAGTCCGGCGCGTCGGGGAGGTGGGTGCAGCCGCGCGGGCAGTCCTCCGCGATGACGGCGAGCTCGGTGAAGGCGGCGAGGATGTTCGCAGGGTCGACGTGCCCGAGGCCGAAGGAGCGGACGCCGGGGGTGTCGATGACCCAGCCGGAGCCGTCGGCGCTCTCGTAACGCAGCGAGACGGTCGAAGAGGAGGTGTGTCGCCCGCGGCCGGTGACCTGGTTCACGTGTCCGGTGGCGCGGCCCGCGGTCGGCACCAGGGCGTTCACCAGCGTCGACTTGCCGACACCGGAGTGCCCGACGAACACCGTCGAGTGGCCGATGAGTGCGGCGCCGATCTCGTCGACCGGCATCTCGTCCTGTGCGCTCGTGAAGACCCGGAGATCGAGGCCCTCGAAGTGCGCGAGGAACGGCGCAGGGTCGGCGAGATCGGTCTTCGTCACGACCAGGAGGGGACGGATGCCGGCGTCCAATGCGGCGACGAGGTAGCGGTCGACGAGCCGGGCGCGGGGCTCGGGGTCGGCCGCGGCGACGACGACGAGCATCTGGTCGGCGTTGGCGACGATCACCCGCTCGACCTCGTCGGTGTCGTCGGCGCTGCGGCGGAGGAGCGAGGTGCGCTCGACGATGCCCACGATCCGGCCGAGCGTGCCCTCGTCGCCCGAGGTGTCGCCGACGACGCGGGCCCGGTCGCCCGTGACGATCGGCGTGCGCCGCAGCTCTCGTGCGCGGGCGGCCGTGATCGTGCGCTCCTGCGGGGTGTCCTCGTCGAGGAGGACGGAGTACCGGCCCCGATCCACGCCCAGCACGCGGCCGATCTGCGCATCCTCGTGCGCGGGACGGCGTTTGGTGCGCGGCCGGTTGGCCTTCGGGTTCGGACGCGTGCGGATGCTGCTCTCGTCGTAGTCCTCGAAGTCGTCTTCGAGGTCGTCGGCGTCGTTCAGCCAGCTCACCCGTCAGCCTCGCAGCATCCGCTCCCAGAGCATCGTGAACTCCGGGAGGGTCTTGGCGGTGGTGCCGATGTCGTCGATGACGACGTCGGGGACGCGGAGGCCGATCAGCGCGCCGGTCGTCGCCATCCGGTGGTCGTGGTGCGCGGCCCAGGTGCCGCCCCGGAGCGGACCGGGAACGATGCGGATGCCGTCGGGGAGCTCCTCGGCGGTTCCGCCGAGCGCGCGCAGGTTCCCGACGAGCGCCGCGATCCGGTCGGTCTCGTGGAGACGGATGTGGCCGATGCCGCGGATGGTCGTGGGGCCGTCGGCGAAGGCCGCGAGACCGACGAGGGTCGGCGTCAGCTCGCTGGCGGCGGAGAGATCGAGATCGAGGCCGCGGATTCCGGAACCGGCCCGCACGGTGAGCACCCCGCCGTGACGGCTGACGTGCGCACCCGCCGCCTGCAGGATCTCGGGGAGCAGCGCGCCGGGCTGGGTCGAGTGCGCCGGCCAGCCGGTGATCGCGACGGAGCCTCCGGCGACGAGGGCCGCCGCGAGGAACGGGGCAGCGTTGGAGAGATCCGGCTCGATCGGGATCTCCTTGGCGCGGGGGACTCCGGCCTCCACCAGCCATTCGCCCACGGCGGGGCGCTCGATGCGGATGCCGCGGCGGCTCAGGGCCTCGATGGTCATGTCGATGTGCGGCAGGCTCGGCAGGCGCTCGCCCGTGTGCACGAGGTGCAGGCCCACGTCGAAGCGCGGAGCGGCGAGCAGCAGCCCGGACACGAACTGGCTGGACGCCGAGGCGTCGATCTCCACGCGACCGCCGCGGATGTGGCCGTGGCCGCGGATGGTGAACGGGAGGGCCCACGTGCCCTCGTCGTCGATGTCGACGCCGAGGTCGCGCAGGGCGCTGATGAGCCCGCCCATGGGCCGGTGCAGAGCCGTCTCGTGCGCGGTGAGGTGGACGTCCTGTTCCGCGAGGCCGGCCAGCGGCGCGATGAAGCGCATGACGGTCCCGGCCTGGCCGCAGTCGATCGTCGTGCCGCCGCGGAGCTTGCCCGGCGTGATCACGAGGTCGGGACCGAACTCATGACCGGCGTCGACCTCCTCGATGCCGACGCCGAGCGCGCGGAGGGCCTCCACCATGCGCTGCGAGTCGTCGGAGTGCAGCGGCGCGATCAGGCGGCCGGGGCCGTCCGCGATCGCCGCGATGAGGAGTTCGCGGTTCGTGAGGGACTTGGAGCCGGGGATCGTGAGCTCGGCGTGCACCGGGCCGTCGATCGTGGGCGCGGGGTAGGCGCCCTGCACACGGGTGGGGGAATACCTTTTGGCGCTCATCGGTTCTCACCTTAGTAAACGCAACGCCGTCCTCGTGAGAGGCGGCCCCCGTGCGAAGGGAAGAGGATGCCTGCGACGCTGGAACGCGAGGTGATCGACCTCAGCCGCCTAGACTGGCCGGTGATGGACGACACCGCAACCGCAGCCACCGTCGGCGACCCTCGGCGCGAGTTCGAGGAGCAGGCGCTCCCCTTCATGGATCAGCTCTACGCCGCCGCGATGCGCATGACGCGCAATCCCGCTGACGCCGCCGATCTCGTGCAGGAGACCTTCGTCAAGGCCTACGGCTCGTGGTCGACCTTCGCGCAGGGCACGAACCTCAAGGCGTGGCTCTACCGCATCCTCACCAACACGTACATCAACATCTACCGCAAACGGCAGCGCGAGCCGTTCCAGGGCACCATCGACGAGCTCGAGGACTGGCAGCTCGGCGGCGCGGAGTCGACGACGGCGTCGCACAGCCGGTCGGCGGAGGCGGAAGCCATCGACCGCATGCCGGCGTCGGTCGTGAAGGACGCGCTGCAGGCGGTTCCGGAGGACTTCCGGCTCGCGGTGTACCTCGCCGACGTCGAGGGCTTCGCGTACCAGGAGATCGCCGACATCATGAAGACCCCCATCGGCACCGTGATGAGCCGTCTGCACCGTGGCAGGCGGATGCTGCGGGAGCTGCTGGCCGACTACGCCGCGGAGCGGGGAATCGCCGCGGCTGACCCGAGGAGCAAGAAATGAGCGACTGCGGCTGCGACAAGGCCCGTCAGGATCTGGAGGAGTACCTCCGCAACGAGGTGTGCAAGACCGAGCACGCCGAGATCCGCGAGCACCTGGAGAACTGCCCGGCGTGCCGGGACGAGGCTCTGGTGGCGACGACCCTCACCGAGGTCATCGCCCGCGCCTGCAAGGAGACCGCTCCGGAGGAGCTGCGCGACCAGGTGTTCGCCCGGCTCCGCGAGGTCCAGGCCTCGCAGCACTGAGCGTGCCCGGGCGCACGGAGCGTCGGAGACCGCCCGTAGGCTGTGTGCATGGCCCTCATCGATGCGCGCGGGATCCCCGCTGACCAGACGTCCGTCGAACGCCTCGCGGGGGAGGGCCTCGAGTACCGGGTCCTCGATACGACGGATTCGACGCGCGTCGCCGCCTTCCAGAGGGCGATGGCCCGCGGGTTCCTCGGCGCCGACCCCTCGGAGGCGGCTCGTGAGGAGGGCGTGGGCACGCTGAGGAGCCGGCGCAACATCGGCGTCTACGAGCCCGACGCCCCGGCCGACCGCTTCCCGGTGGCGACCATCGACTCCTGGGTGACGCCGCTGACGATACCCGGCGGCGAGATCGGGATGTGGGCGATCAGCGGGGTCACCGTGGCCGGCACGCACCGCCGCCGTGGCATCGCGCGCGCCCTGCTGGAGGGCGAGCTGCGCGCCGCCGTCGATGCCGGCCTCCCCGTCGCGGGCCTCACGGTGTCCGAGGCGACGATCTACGGCCGGTACGGCTTCGGCTCCGCCGTCCCCGTGGCGCGGTTCACCGTGGACGTGCGCCGCGCCGGCTGGGCGGGCCCCGTCCCGGCCGGCCGCGTGGAGTACCTCGAGCGCGAGGAGCTCGCCGAGGCGCTGGCGGAGGCGCACGAGCGCGCCCGTACCGCGCGGTCCGGTCAGGTCCCGGGGTGGGCGGCCCGCTGGGCGGGCATCAGCGGGCTCGCGAGCACCGACACCGACCGGGATCGGGTGCGCGGCGTCCGCTATCGCGACGAGTCCGGTCAGGTGCGCGGCGTGATGGCCTTCCACCTCAGCGAGCGCGGCGGCACGTTCCGGTTCGCGATGCACGTGCGCCTGCTCGTCGGCGAGACGGCGGAAGCGACGGCTGCGCTGTGGCGGTTCGCGCTGCAGCACGACCTCGTCGACGAGGTGACCGCCGATCTCCGACCGCTCGACGACGCCCTGCCGTGGCTGGTCGCGGACCCGCGCGGCGTCACCCAGGAGGTTCACGACCACGGTTGGCTCCGCGTCCTGGACGTCCCCGCCGCGCTCACGGCCCGGACCTACGCCGCGCCCCTGGACACCGTGCTCCGCATCGAGGACCCCCTGGGATTCGCCGCGGGCACCTGGCGCCTGCGCGTCGACGCGGAGGGGCGGGCGCACATCGAGGAGGCTCCGGGCGCCGAGGCGGACCTCGTCCTCGACGTCTCCGCACTCTCGTCGATCTACGCCGGCAGCATCCGCGTCGCCGCGCTGCACGGAGCGGGCCGGATCACGGGCCCGGTGGACGCCGTCGAGGCACTGGACCGTGCGTTCGTCGCCTTCCCGGCGCCGTCCCTCGACATCTGGTACTGACCCACAAACCGAGAAGGGCGCCCCGGCCGAAGCCGGGGCGCCCTTCGTCGTCAGAGAGGCGGTCAGCCCAGGGTGACCGCCGCGCGGATGAGCGCGGCCTGCTCGGTCGCATGCACCTTGGACGAGCCCGTCGCCGGCGAGGCCGACGCCGGACGCGAGACCGGGCGGAACGAGCGGTCGCCGGGGACGTCCGCGAAGGCCAGAGCCAGGAACGGCCACGCGCCCTGGTTCTCCGGCTCCTCCTGCACCCACACGAGCTCGGCGTTCGGGTACGAGTCCGTGATCTTCTTCAGCGCGTCGATGGGCGTCGGGTAGAGCTGCTCCAGACGCACCAGGGCGATCTCCGGGTTCGGGTTCTTCTCCAGCTCGGCGCGGAGGTCCCAGTGCACCTTGCCGCTGTGCACGAGCACGCGCTTCACGGTGGAACGGTCGAGACCGCGGTCGTCGTCGAGGACCGGCTCGAAGCGGCCCCCGGTGAACGCCTCCACCGGGCTCGTCGCGCCGCGCAGGCGCAGCATGGCCTTCGGGGTGAACACGATGAGAGGCTTGCGCGGGCGGGCGTAGGCCTGCCGGCGCAGCAGGTGGAAGTGCGACGCCGGGGTCGACGGACGCGCCACGATCATGTTGTCCTGGGCGCACAGCTGCAGGAACCGCTCGATGCGCGCGGAGGAGTGGTCCGGTCCCTGGCCCTCGTAGCCGTGGGGGAGCAGGAGCGTGACGCTGGACTGCTGACCCCACTTCTGCTCCGCGGCGGAGATGTACTCGTCGATGACCGACTGGGCGCCGTTGACGAAGTCGCCGAACTGCGCCTCCCACAGCACCAGGGCCTCGGGAGCTTCCACGGAGTAGCCGTACTCGAAGCCGAGCGCGGCGTACTCGCTGAGGAGGGAGTCGTAGACGAAGAAGCGGCCCTGCGCGTCGGACAGGTTCGACAGCGGCAGCCACTCCTGGCCGTTCGCCCGGTCGTGGAGCGCGGCATGCCGCTGCACGAAGGTCCCGCGGCGCGAGTCCTGGCCGGCGAGGCGCACCGGGGTGCCCTCGACCAGGAGCGAGCCGAAGGCGAGCAGCTCGCCGAAGCCCCAGTCGATGTTCCCGTTGCGGCTCATGTCGAGGCGCTTCTCCAGCAGCTGCTGGATCTTCGGGTGCACCGTGAAGCCCTCGGGCTTGTTCACGAACGCGTCGCCGATGAGGCGGATGACCTCGGCGGGGACACCGGTGACCTCGGGGGCTCCGACCTGGTCCTCGACCTGGGGGGCCTCCTCGGGGGCGATCGGGGTCGCGCCGGTCTCGGCGGCGTGCGTCTCGGCGAAGGCGATCTCCAGACGGTTCTGGAAGTCGGCCTTGGCCTCGTCGTACTCCTCCTCGGTGATGTCGCCGCGACCGACGAGGGACTCCGTGTACAGGCGGCGGACGGAGCGCTTCGCCTGGATGAGGTCGGTCATCAGCGGCTGCGTCATCGAGGGGTCGTCGCCCTCGTTGTGGCCGCGACGGCGGTAGCAGACGAGGTCGATCACGACGTCGCGGTGGAAGCGCTCGCGGTACTCGAACGCGAGCTGCGCGACGTGGATGACCGCCTCGGGGTCGTCGCCGTTCACGTGGAAGACCGGCGCCTGGATCGTCTTGGCGACGTCGGTGGCGTAGACCGAGGTGCGGGCGTCGCTCGGCGTCGTGGTGAAGCCGACCTGGTTGTTGACGACCACGTGGATCGTGCCGCCCGTGCGGTAGCCGCGCAGCTGCGACATCTGCAGGGTCTCGACGACGACGCCCTGGCCGGCGAAGGCCGCGTCGCCGTGGACGAGGATGGGCAGCCAGGCGAAGGTGCCGATGGGCTTGCGGTCCTGCTTGGCGCGGACGATGCCCTCCAGCACGCCGTCGACCGTCTCCAGGTGGGAGGGGTTGGCGGCGAGGTACACCGGCAGCGCGGAGCCGTCGTCGGCGACGAACGTGCCCTCGGTACCCAGGTGGTACTTCACGTCGCCCGAGCCGCGCTGGTTGCCGGGGGTCTGCGTGCCCTCGAACTCCCGGAAGACCTGGCCGTACGTCTTGCCGGCGATGTTGGTGAGCACGTTCAGGCGGCCGCGGTGGGCCATGCCGATCGCGGCGCCCTCCAGCCCGGCCGTGGCCGCGCCCTGGAGGATCTCGTCGAGGAGCGGGATCAGCGACTCGCCGCCCTCGAGCGAGAAGCGCTTCTGGCCGACGAACTTCGTCTGCAGGAAGGTCTCGAAGGCCTCGGCCTCGTTGAGCTTGCGCAGTACGCGCAGCTGCTCGTCATGGCCGGGCTTCTGGTACTTGACCTCGACCTTCTCCTGGAACCAGCGGCGCTGCTCCGGGTCCTGGATGTGCATGTACTCGATGCCGAGAGTGCGGCAGTACGAGTCGCGCAGCACGCCGAGGATGTCGCGGAGCTTGGCGACGCGGCGTCCGCCGAACCCGCCCGTGACGAACTCGCGGTCGAGGTCCCAGAAGGTCAGGCCGTGGCTCTCGATCTCCAGGTCGGGGTGCGAGCGCTGACGGTACTCGAGCGGGTCGATGTCGGCCATGAGGTGGCCGCGCACGCGGAAGGAGTTGATGAGCTCCTGCACGCGGGACTGCTTGTCGACGCGCTCGGCGAGGTCGACCGCGATGTCCGGGTTCCAGCGGATGGGCGCGTACGGGATGCGCAGCGCCGCGAAGATGTCGTCGTAGAAGCCCCGCTGCCCGATGAGCAGCTCGTGCACCTTCTTCAGGAATTCGCCGGAGCCGGCGCCCTGGATGACGCGGTGGTCGTAGGTGCTCGTGAGCGTGATGGTCTTGCCGATCGCGAGCTCGTTGAGCGTCTTGTCGCTCGCGCCCTGGAACTCGGCGGGGTACTCGAGGGCGCCGGCGCCGATGATGCAGCCCTGGCCCTTCATGAGACGCGGGACCGAGTGCACCGTGCCGATGCCGCCCGGGTTGGTGAGCGAGACCGTGGTGCCCTGGAAGTCGGCGGCGGTGAGCTTGTTGGCGCGGGCGCGGGTGACGAGGTCCTCATAGGCGGCGAGGTACTCGGTGAAGGTCATGGTGTCGGCACGCTTGATGCTCGGGACCATGAGGGCGCGGGTGCCGTCCGGCTTGGGCAGGTCGATCGCGATGCCGAGGTTGACGTGCGCCGGGGCCACGACGGAGGGCTTGCCGTCGATCTCGGCGTAGAAGACGTTCTGGCTGCGGAACTCGTCGAGGGTGCGGATGAGCGCCCAGCCGATGAGGTGGGTGAAGCTGACCTTGCCGCCACGGGTGCGGGCCATGTGGTTGTTGATGACGATGCGGTTGTCGATCATCAGCTTGGCCGGGACCGTGCGGACGCTCGTCGCGGTGGGGACGGTGAGCGATTCGTCCATGTTCGCGGCGAGGGTCTTCGGCAGACCGCGCAGCGGGGTGACCTTGTCCTCTTCGGACGGCTGCTGCGTCTCCTTGGACTCCTGCTTCGGCTTCGGCGCCTGGGCGGGGATCGGCGCGGCCGCGGCCGGCTTCGCGGTGGTGCGGGCGACGGGCTGTGCACCGATCACGGGGATGGGAGCGGTCACGGGGTGCGCCGGGGCCGCGGTCGCGGTGGGAGCGGCAGCGCCTCCGGCGGCCGTGGTCTCGGAGTGGTACTTCTCCAGAATGGGCCACCACTCCTTGTCGACCGAGTCGCGGTTCTCCTTGAACTGCTCGTAGAGCTCTTCGACGAGCCAGGAATTGGCTCCGAACCCCCCGTCGCCACCGACGCCGGTCACCTGGTTCGACACGCTCTATCGCCCTCTTTCATCGCTGAAGATCTCCGATGCGGACGCACGACGCAGGATGCGCTCGGGCCCGCACACTCTCGACCACCAAGCCTAACCTGTTTCGACCGAGGAGACGTCGAACAGCACGACCCGTGGCGCGCCGATCTGGGTACCGTGGAGACATGGAGTTCTCAGGTGCGCAGCCGACCGTCGATCTGACCTACTCGGACGTCTTCCTGGTGCCGCGCCGCTCGGCCGTCACCAGTCGCCTCCAGGTCGATCTCGCTCCGCACGACGGCACCCCGGCGACGCTGCCGCTCGTCGCCGCGAACATGAACTCGGTGACCGGGCCGCGGATCGCCGCCGTGCTCGCGCGCCGAGGGGCGCTGGGCGTGCTGCCGCAGGACCTCCCGCTCCAGGAGCTCGACGCCGCGATCCGCGACGTTAAGGGGCAGCCGGTGCTCTGGGACACGCCGCTCGTGCTGCCCCCGGAGGCGACCGTCGCCGACGCCCTCCGCCTGCTCCCCGCCGCCCCCGGCCACGGCATCGTCGTGGCCTCCGGCGCGGCGCCGATCCCCGTCGACCGCATCGTCGGGGTGCTCCCGGCCACCCGTCTCGCGACCGCGCTGCCCGACGCGCAGCTCGGCGACCTCGTGCACCGGGGCACGCCGTCCATCGACGCGGACGACATCGGCTCCGAACGGCACGCCTTCGACGTCATCACCGAGGCGGACGTCGAGGTGGTCACGGTCGTCCACCACGGCCACCTCGTCGGGACGCTGAGCGCCCGCAGCGCCCTCCGCGCCACGCTGTACCGGCCGGCCGTGGACGCCGACGGTCGCCTCGCCGTCGCCGCGGCGGTCGGCATCAACGGCGACGTCGGGGCGAAAGCGAAGGCGCTCGCGGCGGCCGGGGTCGACGTGCTCGTCGTCGACACCGCGCACGGCCACCAGGAGGGCATGCTCCGGGCGCTGCAGGAGGTCGCGTCCCTCGGGCTCGGGCTCCCCATCGTCGCGGGGAACATCGTCACCGCGGACGGCGTGCGGGATCTCGTCGACGCGGGCGCCTCGATCCTCAAGGTCGGCGTCGGACCAGGGGCGATGTGCACGACGCGGATGATGACGGCGGTCGGTCGTCCCCAGTTCTCCGCGGTGCTGGAGACCGCACAGGCCGCCGCCGAGGCCGGAGCGCACGTCTGGGCCGACGGCGGGGTGCGCTACCCGCGGGACGTCGCCCTCGCGCTCGCGGCCGGTGCGGCCTCCGTCATGGTCGGCTCCTGGTTCGCCGGGACGATCGAGGCCCCGGGCGAGCTCCAGCGCGACACGGACGGTCGTCTGTTCAAGGAGTCGTGGGGGATGGCCTCGACCAAGGCGGTGCAGGCGCGGTTCGGTCGGCTCGACGCCTACGAGCGGGCGCGCAAGGAGCTGTTCGCCGAGGGCATCTCCTCCTCCAAGATCTACCTCGACCCGCTGCGCCCGGGCATCGAGGACCTGCTCGACATGATCACGTCGGGCGTGCGGTCGTCCTTCACCTACGCCGGGGCCGCGACCGTGCCGGAGTTCCACGACCGTGCTCTCGTCGGACTGCAGTCGGCGGCGGGCTACGAGGAGGGCAAGGCGCTGCCGGTCAGTTGGTGATCACCTGCCGCGACCACAGTCCGCTTCTGTAGAATCGAGCGCACTATGGACGACCCTCCCAGTTGCCGAACATCGCCCCACCGTCCCGTTCTCTCCCCGGAGAGGAAGATCTGATGGACTACATCATGTTGGGCGTGGGGCTTCTGCTCACGGTCGGCACCGGCCTTTTCGTCGCGAGCGAGTTCGCCCTCGTGAACCTCGACCGCGCGGATCTGGAAGCGCGGCAGGCGCGAGGCGAGTCCCGCCTCTCCCTGACGATCAGCGCCCTGCGGCACACCTCGACGCATCTCTCCTCCGCGCAGCTCGGCATCACGCTGACCACGCTGCTGACCGGATACACGATGGAACCGGCGCTGTCCAACCTCCTGCGCCCCACGCTCGTCGCCTGGAACATCCCGGAAGCCGCCGTCGCTCCCATCGCGACCGTGGTGGCGATGTTCGTCGCGACGGTGCTCTCGATGATCCTCGGCGAGCTCGTCCCGAAGAACTTCGCGCTGGCGCTGCCCCTGGCCACGGCGAAGCTCGTCGTGCCGTTCCAGATCGCCTTCACGACCGTGTTCAAGCCGGCGGTGGTCGTGCTCAACGGCAGCGCCAACGGGGTGCTGCGCAGCATGGGCATCGAGCCCAAGGAGGAGCTCTCCGGCGCCCGCAGCGCGGAGGAGCTCTCGTCCCTCGTGCGACGGTCGGCGAGCGCCGGAGTGCTGGAGGCCGACACCGCGACGCTGCTGGACCGCACGCTCACGTTCTCGCGGCTCACCGCGGCCGACGTCATGACGGCGCGCCCGAGCATGCACGCGATCGCCGCGGGCGACTCGGTCGACGACGTGATCCAGCTGGCGCGGCGCACCGGCCACAGCCGCTTCCCGGTCTTCGATGAGGACCTCGACGACATCACCGGCGTCGTGCACCTCAAGGCCGCCATCTCGGTGCCGCGGGAACGCCGGGCCGAGGTGCCCGTCGGGGCCCTCGCGACCGACCCGCTCCGCGTGCCGGAGACCGCCCACGTCGACGCCCTGATCTCCGACCTCCGCGGTCGCGGATATCAGCTCGCGGTCGTCGTGGACGAGTACGGCGGGACGGCGGGGATCGTGACGCTGGAGGACCTCGTGGAGGAGCTGGTCGGCGAGGTGTCCGACGAACACGACCGGACGAGGGCCGGCATCATCCGCAACCGCGACGGGGTGACCTTCCCCGGCGAGCTGCGTCCGGACGAGCTGCGCAGCCGCGCAGGCGTCGAGGTGCCGGAGGGCGATGTGTACGACACGGTCGGCGGCTACGTCATGAGCGTCCTCGAGCGGGTGCCGGTCGTCGGCGACGAGGTGCCCCTGGACAGCGGCACGCTGCAGGTGGTCCGCATGGACGGCCGCCGCGTGGATCGGGTGCGCTACGTCCCGAGACCGGATGCCGTCGTCATCGAGGGGGTGTCCCTGTGAGCGATTGGGGAGGCCTCGCCTGGCTCGTCGTCCTGCTGGCGGCGAACGCGTTCTTCGTCGGCGCCGAGTTCGCGGTGATCTCCGCGCGGCGCTCCCAGATCGAGCCGAAGGCCGAGCGCGGCTCGCGCCCGGCCAAGACCGCGCTGTACGCCATGGAGCACGCGACGCTCATGCTCGCGACCTCGCAGCTCGGCATCACGATCTGCTCGCTGCTCATCCTGAACGTGTCCGAGCCCGCCATCCACCATCTGCTCGCCGTGCCGCTGCACGCGCTGGGCTGGTCGGACGGCGCGGTGGATGTCGTGTCGTTCACGATCGCGCTGCTCATCGTGTCGTTCCTGCACGTCGTGTTCGGCGAGATGGTGCCGAAGAACCTCGCGTTCTCGATTCCGGACCGTGCCGTGCTGCTGCTGGCGACGCCGCTGGTGTGGGTTTCGAAGGTGTTCATGCCGGTGATCTGGCTGCTGAACGCGGCGGCGAACGGCGTGCTGCGCCTCTTCCGCGTGGAGCCGAAGAACGAGGCGGCGTCGACGTTCACCCTCGACGAGGTCGCGACCATCGTCAACCAGTCGCGCCGTGAGGGCGTGCTCATGGACACCGCGGGCACGGTGACGGCCGCGGTCGAGTTCACCGACAAGAAGGCGCGCGACGTGGCCGTGCCGCTGAGCGACCTCGTCACGCTGCCGCAGACGACCACGCCCGACGACATCGAGAAGGCGGTGGCCCGCTACGGGTTCTCGCGCTACGTGATCGTCGACGACGAGGACGTCCCGATCGGCTACGTCCACCTCAAGGACATCCTGCGGGCCTCGGAGGGCCCGGATGCCGAGGCCAAGGTGCTCGAGCCGATCCCCGGCAAGCGCATCCACCACATGGTGCCCGTGCAGGAGGACACCGATCTGGAGGACGCGCTCGCCGTCATGCGACGGGCGGGTCGCCACCTCGCCAAGGTCCGCGACGCCCGGGGGGAGACCACCGCCGTGCTGTTCCTGGAGGACATCCTCGAGGAGCTCGTCGGCGAGGTGCAGGACGCGACCCGTCGCGTCCGCGGCCACTGACATCCGGATACGCGAAGGCCGCCGGCTCCCTCGGGGACCGGCGGCCTTCGTCGTGGGCGTCAGCGCCAGTGCGCGCGTTCGTACTGCGGCGGCCAGGCGACCGTGTCGCCCAGCTCGTGCGCGGCCCGGAGCGCGAAGTGCGGGTCGCGCAGCCACTCCCGTCCGGCGAAGATCGCGTCGGCCGCCCCGTCGGCGAGCACCTGCTCGGCCTGGGCGGCGGCGGTGATGAGGCCCACGGCCGACACCGGGATCCGCCCGCCCTGGCGGACGGTCTCGGCCAGCGGGACCTGGTAGCCGGGGGAGACGCTGATGCGCTGGTGCGCGACGAGGCCGCCGCTGGAGACGTCGATGAGGTCGGCGCCGCGCGCGGTCGCCCAGCCGCCGACCGTCGCGGCCTCCTCGGGCGTGAACCCGCCCTCGGCGTGATCCGTCGCCGAGATCCGGACGAAGACCGGCACGCCGTCGCCGGCCGCCTCGCGCACCGCGTCCACGACGCGCAGCAGCAGCCGGGCCCGGTTCTCCAGCGAGCCGCCGTACTCGTCCTCGCGGAGGTTCGACAGCGGCGACAGGAACTGGTGCAGGAGGTAGCCGTGGGCGCCGTGGATCTCGATGACGTCGAAGCCGGCCTCGAGCGCCCGACGGGTCGCCGCGGCGAACCCGTCGACCACGCGGTCGATGCCCGCCGCGTCCAGCGCGACCGGCGCGGCGAACCCCTCGTAGGCCACCGCGGACGGGGCGGTGGTCGTCCATCCGCCCGCGGCGGCGGGGACCGAGCCGCGCTCGTCGGCCCAGGGCCACCAGGTGGAGGCCTTCCGCCCGGCGTGCGCGAGCTGGATGCCCGCGGCGGCCCCGCGGTCGTGGATCGCTCGCACGATCGGGGCGAGGGCGTCGCGCTGCGCGTCGTCCCAGAGGCCGAGGTCGCGCGGGGAGATCCGCCCCTCCGGGACGACGGCCGTGGCCTCGGCGACGATGAGCCCGGCACCGCCCGAGGCGAACTGCGCAAGGTGGGTGTGGTGCCACTCCTGCGCCACGCCGTCGACGGCGCTGTACATGCACATGGGGGAGACCCAGAGGCGGTTGCGGAACGTGGTGGACCGGATGGTCAGCGGGGAGAAGAGAAGACTCACCGTTCGACGGTACCGCCGACGCGGACGGGACAGGGCCGTCGGGCTAACGTGGAGTCATGAGCGACGTGCGCGAGTGGTCCCGCAGCGACGCGGCGCGGTTCTTCCGCGCGCCGACCGCCGAGGACGACAAGTACTCGCGGGGCGTCGTGGGCATCCGCACCGGATCGGCCGCCTACCCCGGCGCCGCGGTGCTGGGCGTCGAGGCCGCCTGGCGCACCGGTGCCGGATTCGTCCGCTACGTGGGCGCGCCGTCGGCGGTGGCGGCGGTGCTGGCACGACGCCCGGAGACCGTCGGCGGGCCGGATGCCGGACGCACGCGGATCGGCGCCTGGGTGATCGGGTCCGGGACCGATCCGGACGACCGGAGCACGGCGGAGGCGCAGGCGCTGCGGGAGATCGTCGACGGCGACGTCCCCGTGGTCATCGACGCCGGAGCGCTCGATCTGGCGCCGACCGCCCGCGCCCCGTTCGTCGCCACGCCGCACGGCCGGGAGTTCGCGCGGCTGCGCGAGCGCGTCGGCATCGACGGGGCCTCGGACGATCTCGCGCACGTCCGCGACGTGTCCGCCGCGATCGACGGCGTGGTGCTGCGCAAGGGCGCGCGCACCGTCCTCGCGGCACCCGACGGCACGCTCGTCGCCGTGGAGGCGGGGACCGGGTGGCTCGCGACGGCCGGGACGGGGGACGTGCTGGCCGGGATCGTCGCCGCCGTGATCGCCGCGAATCCGGACAGCCCGCTCGTCGAGTCCGCCGCGGCGGCCGTCTGGCTGCACGGGCACGCCGCCCGCCTCGCCGCCGCGGCGACCGCGGGCGCGAGCGGTCATCCGATCGTGGCGCTCGACGTCGCGGAGG
>NZ_PNFU01000001.1:739076-801788 GCF_002871415.1 Microbacterium sp. UMB0228
TACCTGATCGGCTGGGCGCTGCTGGTCACGATGCTCGACGCCGTCGCCTTCGCCGTCCTCGTCGGGCGCGGACACGTGCGGTCGCGGCGCACCGCCGCGTGGTTCTGGTGCGCGGCGCTGCTGCTCCTCGGACCCATCGCGCTGTACCGCATCGATGCCGTCACCGTGCCGATCGCCGTCGTGGCCGGCCTCTGGCTGGTGACCCGCCCGACCATCGCCGCGACGCTGCTGACCATCGGCGCCTGGATCAAGATCTGGCCCGGTGCGCTCCTCCTCGCGGCGGTCGTGGCCGCGAGGGCGCGGCTGCGGATGCTCCTGGCCGCCGCGGTCGTCACCGCCGGTGTGGTGGCGGTGCTCCTGCTGCTCGGCGCCGACACCGAGATCTTCGGCGTCCTCGCCGCGCAGACCGGCCGGGGACTCCAGATCGAGGCGGTCGCTGCAACGCCGTTCCTCTGGATGGCCGTGACGGGGGCCGCCCGCATCGAGTACAGCTACGACATCCTCACCTTCCAGATCGTCGCGCCGGGCGCGGAGGCCCTCGCGACGATCCTCACCCCGCTCCTGGTGCTCGCCGCCGCCGTCGTCACCGTCGTCGGCGGGGTCAAGGCCGCCCGCGGCGCGTCGTTCGCGCGGCTCTTCCCGCCGCTGGCCCTGCTCCTGGTGACGGTGCTCATCGCGCTGAACAAGGTCGGCTCGCCGCAGTTCCAGACCTGGTTGCTCGCCCCCGTGATCCTGTGGCTCGTGCTCGACCGCGGCCGGGCGCGCACCGCCGCCGCCCTCGTGCTCGCGCTGTGCGTGCTCACGTGTCTCGTGTATCCGCTGAGCTATGACGGGCTGCTGCGTGCCGAAGCCGCCCCCGTCCTGCTGCTCACGATGCGCAACGTCCTGCTCGTCGTCCTCGCCGCCGTGAGCGCCGTCGCGCTCGCGCGGGTCCCCGCCGTCCGTCGTCCCCGAACCCAGGAGTGAACCCATGCTGATCGCCTTCTCCGTCGCCCCCAGCGGCACGCCCGCCGACGGTGCCGAGCGCACCGATGCCTCCGTGCATGACGCGGTCGCCGCGGCCGTGCGCGTCGTCCGCGCGTCGGGACTCCCGCACCGCACGACGAGCATGTTCACCGAGATCGAGGGGCCCGACTGGGACACGGTCATGGACGTGGTCAAACGCGCGACCGAGGCGGTCCTGCCGTACGGATCGCGAGTGTCCCTCGTCCTCAAGGCGGACATCCGCCCCGGGTACACGGGGGAGCTCGACGCCAAGGTCGAGCGCCTGGAGGCGGCGATCGAGGAGTCCGACGACCGGTAAGCTGAACCGGTGAATCCCTCGACACCTTCGAGGGGTGCGGCGAAGTGGGCGCTCCTCTCCCTCGCCATCGGCAGTTTCGGCATCGGCATGACCGAGTTCGTCGTCATGGGCCTGCTGCCGAACATCGCCGCCGACCTCCTCCCGTCCGTCTGGGCGTCGAGCCAGGAGGAGGCACTGAGCCAGGCCGGCTGGCTGATCTCGTTGTACGCACTCGGCGTGGTCATCGGCGCCCCGACCATCGCCGGCTTCGTCGCCCGCTATCCGCGGCATCGGGTGATGATCGTGCTCGCCCTCGCGCTGACCGTCTTCAACGCCCTCACCGTGGTGCTGCCGACGTTCGAGCTCGTCGGGGTCTCGCGCTTCCTCGCCGGGCTCCCGCACGGCGCCTACTTCGGCATCGGAGCGCTGGTCGCCGCCGACGTGATGGGGCCGGGAAACCGTGCCAAGGGCGTCGCGTTCATCCTCACCGGCCTCACGGTCGCCAATGTCGTCGGCGTGCCGCTGGGCACCTTCCTCGGCCAGGAGTGGGGCTGGCGGGCCGCCTTCGCGGTCGTCGCGCTCGTCTTCGCGCTCGCCACCGTCTTCATCGCGCTGTTCGTGCCCGCGCACCCGAGGAACCCCGGACGCACGATGCGAGCGGAGCTCGGGGTGTTCCGCATCGGTCAGGTCTGGTTCACGCTCGGCGTCGGGGCGATCGGCTTCGGCGGGTTCTTCGCCGTCTACAGCTACATCGCCCCGCTCGTGACGGAGGTCGCCAGATCGCCAGACTGGGTCGTGCCGATCGTGCTCGTGCTCATGGGGCTCGGCATGACGGGCGGGAACCTCGTCGGCGGTCATCTGGCCGACATCGACCTCCGCCGGACGCTGCTGCTGGGCCTCGCCGCGATGGCCGTCGTGTTCGCTCTCCTCGCCGTGCTCTCGTTCTGGATCGTGAGCCTGAGCCTCGTGGTCGTCCTCGTCGGGTTCGTCTCGTCCGTGCTCAGCCCGACGATCCAGACGCGGTTGATGGACGTGGCCGGCGACAACCAGTCCATCGCGGCGGCCATGAACCACTCCGCCCTGAACATCGGCAACAGCCTCGGCGCCTTCCTCGGCGGCATCGTGATCGCGATCGGCTGGGGCTTCACGGCACCGGCGTGGACCGGGGCGGTGCTCGCGGTGGCCGGACTCCTCATCGCCCTGGTGTCGTACCGCGTGGAGGCACGGCGGGTCGCGCAGACGCCGGTCCTCGCGTCGTAGAGTGACGGGGTGACCGCTCTCGACGACGACCTCCCGCTCGCCGGAACCGTCGTGCTGCTGCGCCCGAGTCCCGGTGGCTTCGAGGTGCTGCTGCTGCGCCGTCCGTCGCGAGGCTCCTTCGCGGACGCCTGGGTGTTCCCCGGGGGGAAGGTCGAGCCGGAGGATCGGCGGGCGGGCGCGGCGGACGTCGAGGACGCGCGCCGGGCCGCCGCCCGGGAGACCGCGGAGGAGGTCGGACTCGTCGTCGACGACCTGGTGCCGCTGTCGGAGTGGCGCCCGCCCGCGGAGGCGCCCGTGCGGATCCGCACCTGGTTCTTCCTCGCCCTCGCGCCGGACGTCGAGCCGTCGCCTGCCGCCGACGAGGTCGTTGAGCTCGCCTGGGTGTCACCGGACACGGCCTTCGAGCGGCACGCGGCGGGGGAGTGGCGGCTCTTCCCGCCCACCTGGCTCACGCTGCACCGGCTCTCCGCCTTCACCGACGTCGAGGCCGCGCTGGCCTCCGGCGGGGCGGTCGAGCTGTTCCAGACGGAGGTGCGCGACGGGGGCCGGGCGTTCGGCTGGGCGCAGGGGACCCTCCACGCCCACACCCTGCCGTGGCGGTTCGACCCGGCCTGACGCGGGTCAGGCGTCGAGCAGGCGCCGCAGGTGCGTGCCGACGGCCTCGGTCTCGATGAGGAACCCGTCGTGGCCGAAGTCGCTCGTGAGCACCACCGCCTCGCCGTCGAGCACGTTCCGGATGCTCCGGGCGATCCGCTGCTGACCGTCGACGGGGAAGAGGCGGTCGCTGTCGATGCCGAGGACGAGGGTCGTCGCGGTCACCGCCTTCAGGGCCTCCTCCACGCCGCCGCGGCCCCGGCCGACGTCGTGCGAGTTCATGGCCTCGACGAGGGTGATGTAGCTGTTGGCGTCGAAGCGGCGCGTGAACTTGTTCCCGTGGAAGTCGAGGTAGGACTCGACGGCGAAGCGTCCGCCGTGGCCGAGCGGCGACACGTCCGACTGCCAGGAGCGCTGAAACCGCTGGTTGAGCTCGATCGGGCTGCGGTAGTTCAGCAGCGCCATGCGGCGGGCGAGGGCCAGGCCGCGGTGCGGGCCGTCGCCGTCCGCGAGGTCGTAGTACTCGCCGCCCTGGAAGCGCGGGTCCATGCGGATGGTCTCGAGCTGCACGGTGTTGAGCGCGATCTGGTCGGCGGTGGTGACCGGGGGCGAGGAGAGCACGGCGAGGCGCTGCACGCGGTCCGGCTGCGCCACGGCCCACTCGAGCGCATGCATGCCGCCCATCGAGCCGCCGACCACCGCCGCCCAGCTGTCGATGCCGAGCGCGTCGGCCAGGCGCACCTGCGCGGCCACCTGGTCGCGGATGGTGAGGTAGGGGAAGCGCGACGCCCACTCGTAGCCGTCCGGGGCGATGCTCGCGGGGCCGGTCGATCCCTGGCAGCCGCCGAGCATGTTCGGCGCGATCACGAACCACTCGTCGGTGTCGAGGGGCGCACCGGGGCCGACGACGTCCTCCCACCAGCCGGCGGTCGGGTGGCCGGCACCGGCGTCTCCGCGCACGTGGCTGTCCCCGGTGAGGGCGTGCAGGACGAGCACGGCGTTGTCGCGCGCGGCGTTGAGCTCGCCCCAGCTCTCGTACGCGAGGCGGATGCCGGGGAGCTGAGCTCCGCTCTCCGTGTCGAAGGCGCCGAACGCGGCGAATCGGCGGCCGCCGACGGGGTCGCCGTCGCGCCAGGCGCCGGTGGCCGGTGGTCGGGCACGGAGCAGCCGGACGTCGGCCTCCGTCACCGGTGCCGACGGCACCGTGTCCTCGGAGGTCGTCTGCCAGTCCATGTCTCCATTCTCGCCTGGCCGGTCGGTCCCGGCCCGCAGGTTACGACACCGGGAACGACGAAGGCCCCGGACCGTGCGGTCCGGGGCCTTCGCGGAGAGGATGCTCAGGCGCGCGCGGCCTCGGAGACGGCGCGGGCGGCGGCGAGTGCCTGGTCGAGATCGGCCTTGAGGTCCTCGATGTTCTCGAGTCCCACGGACAGGCGCACGAGGCCGGGGGTCACGCCCGCGGTGAGCTGCTGCTCGGGCGTGAGCTGCGCGTGCGTCGTGGAGGCCGGGTGGATCACGAGCGAGCGCACGTCGCCGATGTTGGCGAGGTGGCTGAACAGGGAGAGGCTGTTGACGAACTCGCGTCCGGCCTCGACACCGCCCTTGAGCTCGAACGACAGCACGGCGCCGACACCCTTCGGGGCGTACTCGTTCGCCTTGGCGTACCAGGGCGAGGACGGCAGGCCGGAGTAGTTGACCGCGGCCACGTCGTCGCGGCTGTCCAGCCACTCGGCGATCTCCTGGGCGTTCTGCACGTGGCGCTCGATGCGCAGGGACAGCGTCTCGACACCCTGGATGAGGTTCCACGCGCTCTGCGGGGCGATGGCCGAGCCGAGGTCGCGGAGCAGCTGGACCCGGGCCTTGATGATGTAGGCGAGCGGGTCGCCGACCGCGGCCGTGTAGCTGGCGCCGTGGTACGACGGGTCCGGCTCGGTGAGTCCGGGGAACTTCTCGACGTTCTCCGACCACGCGAACGAACCGCCGTCGATCACGACGCCGCCGATCGTGGTGCCGTGGCCGCCGAGGAACTTCGTGATCGAGTGGACGACGATGTCGGCGCCGTGCTCGAACGGGCGGATGAGGTACGGGGTGGCGATCGTGTTGTCGACGATCAGCGGGACGCCGTTCTCGTGCGCGATGTCGGCGACCGTGCGGATGTCGAGCACGTTGATCTGCGGGTTGCCGATGGTCTCCGCGAAGAAGAGCTTCGTGTTCGGGCGGACGGCGCGACGCCACTCCTCGGGGTCGTCCTGGTTCTCGACGAAGGTGACCTCGATGCCGAGCTTGGCGAGCGTGTACTTGAAGAGGTTGTAGGTGCCGCCGTAGATCGAGCTCGACGCGACGAAGTGGTCGCCAGCCTGCGCGATGTTGAGGATCGCGAAGGTGGAGGCGGCCTGACCGCTGGAGAGGACGAGGGCGCCGGTGCCCCCTTCGAGCGCGGCGAGGCGCTGCTCCAGGACGTCCTGGGTCGGGTTCTGGATGCGGGTGTAGATGTTGCCGAACTCGGCGAGCGCGAAGAGGTTCGCGGCGTGGTCGGCGCTGTCGAACACGTAGGACGTGGTCTGGTAGATCGGGGTCGCCCTGGCCTTGGTGACGGGGTCGGGGGCGGCGCCCGAGTGGATCTGCTTGGTCTCGAAACGCCAGGTCTCGGGTGCGGACATGTGTTCCCCCTGGAACGGTCGGAAGGTCGGATGGGCGGGTGCCCTTGCAGCGAGAGTACGGAATATCGGTCCGTGTCAACAACGACCGGGAAATGTGACGTAACACGGCGAGGGGGCCGGGAACGGGCGGAACCCGCGCGGACATCGTACGGTGGAGGACATGGCCAACAGACGTGCAGTGGTGACAGGTGCGAGTTCCGGGATCGGTCAGGCGACGGTGCGGGTGCTGCGGTCTCGGGGGTGGGACGTCGTGGGCGTCGCCCGTCGTGCGGACCGGCTCGCCGCCCTGTCCGCCGAGACCGGGGCGTCGACGATCGCCTGCGACCTGACCGACGACGCCGCGGTGGCGGAGCTCCTCGGGGAGATCGAGCGCACCGGACCCGTGCACGCCCTCGTCCAGGTCGCCGGTGGCGCGCGAGGGACCGACCGCGTCGAGGACGCCGCGCTCGCCGACTGGCAGTGGATGTACGACGCGAACGTGCTCGCGACCCAGCGCCTCGTCGCCGGGCTGCTGCCGATGCTCCGTCGCACCGCGGACGCGGACGGACACGCCGACCTCCTGTTCGTGACCTCGACGGCCGCGCAGACCGCCTACCCGGGTGGCGCGGGCTACAACGCGGCGAAGGCGGCCGAGGCGATGGTCGTCCGTGCGCTGCGTCAGGAGCTGAACGGCGAGCCGCTCCGGGTGGCCGAGGTCGCTCCGGGGATGGTGCACACGGAGGAGTTCACGCTGAACCGGCTCGGGGGCGACGCCGTCGCCGCGGAGGCCGTGTACTCCGGGGTCGAGGCACCCCTTCGCGCCGAGGACGTGGCGGACGTGATCGCCTACGCCCTGGACGCTCCTGCCCACGTGAACCTCGACCTCGTCACGATGCGGCCCGTCGCCCAGTCGGCGCAGCACCTGCTCGCCCGAGGCCCGCTGCGGGTCCGGCCCGTCGAGTGAGCGGAGGTCGCACCCTCGCGGAACTCGCCGACGAGGGACTGATCGACGCGGGATGGGCGGAGGCGCTGGCCCCGGTGCAGGACACCATCACGGCGCTTGGCGAGCGGCTGCGCGCCGAGCAGGCGGCCGGTCAC
This sequence comes from Microbacterium sp. UMB0228, assembly GCF_002871415.1. NCBI lineage: Bacteria > Bacillati > Actinomycetota > Actinomycetes > Micrococcales > Microbacteriaceae > Microbacterium > Microbacterium sp. UMB0228. The sequence goes on from NZ_PNFU01000001.1 coordinate 745,950, forward strand.
GGATATCTCCCCGCGGGACCGAACGTGCTGCGCGCCTTCCGGCGACCACTCGCCGACGTGCGTGTGCTCATCACGGGCCAGGACCCGTATCCGACCCCCGGCCACCCGATCGGGCTGTCGTTCGCCGTGGACCGCGACGTGCGGCCGCTGCCGCGGAGCCTGACGAACATCTACAAGGAGCGGGAGGCCGACCTCGGCCTCCCGCCCGCACCGCACGGAGACCTCACCGCGTGGAGCGATCAGGGCGTGCTGCTGCTCAACCGCGTTCTGACGGTGCGCCCAGGAGCGGCCGCCTCCCACCGCGGCTGGGGATGGGAGCAGGTGACGGAGCTCGCGATCCGCACCCTCGTGGCCCGGGAACAGCCGCTCGTCGCGATCCTCTGGGGGCGTGACGCGGCGAACCTCCAGCCCCTCCTCGGCGACACCCCCGTGATCGCCTCCGCGCATCCGTCCCCTCTCTCCGCGAGCCGTGGCTTCTTCGGCTCCCGGCCCTTCTCCCGCGCGAACGCGCTCCTGGAGGGACTCGGCAGTGCTCCGGTGGACTGGAGGGTGGAGGGCGAGGGGTCCGGCTCTCTAAGCTGAGCGCATGCAGTTCGAGCCGGGGGACCGCCGCCGCGTTCTCCCGCGTCATCTGCGACCGGCGACCGCGCCGGACACGTTCTCCTACGTCATCAGACCGGCACGCGCGGCCGATCTGCCGCACGTGCGGGAGATCTACAACCACTTCGTCAGCAATTCGGCCGTCACCCTGGACGAGCGCCGCAGCAGCATCCCGTACTGGCGGGACAAGTTCACCCTGCTGGAGCGGCTCGGGCTGCCGTTCCTCGTGGCGGTGTCGCCCTCCGGCGCCATCCTCGGGTATGCGCTCGCGCAGCCGTGGGCGGGCAAGAACGCCTACCGGTATACGGTCGAGGACTCGATCTACCTCGGCCCCGGCGCGGCCGGCAAGGGCCTCGGGTCGGCCCTTCTGCAGGCGCTGATCGCCGCGTGCGAGCAGCGGGGGCTCCGGGAGATGGTCGCCGTCATCAGCGACCAGGGTGCGGAGGCCTCGATCCGGTTGCACGAGAAGCTGGGGTTCGTGGAGGCCGGTCGCATGGGGCGCGTCGGCCACAAGTTCGGCCGCGACCTCGGCACCGTCTACCTGCGCCGGGCGCTCCGCCCGTCCCGCCCTCGCCGCCGTCTCTCGCTCTTCCCGCGCTGACCCTTCGACCCACCCCCTTGCGTGCCTCCCACCCCGTTGCGGGCGCACGCAACGGGCCGGGGCGGCCGCAAAGGGGTGGGTCGGCGGTCAGGCGTCGGGGATGACGGGGATCGCGGAGAGCAGGGTGCGGGTGTAGTCCGCGGTCGGGTGCAGGAGCACGTCGCGGGTCGGACCGCGCTCGACGATGCGGCCGTCCTTCATGACGACGACCGTGTCGCAGAGGTTCTGCACCACGCCGATGTCGTGCGACACGAGCAGCAGCGTGAGCTCGTCCGCGACTCGCAGCTCCGCGAGCAGCTCGAGGATCTGTGCGCGCACCGTGACGTCCAGCGCCGACAGCGGCTCGTCGCCCACGAGGATCCGCGGACGATGGACGAGAGCGCGGGCGAGAGCGATCCGCTGCCGCTGCCCGCCGGAGAACTCGTGCGGATAGCGATCGCCCATCTCGGGGTCCAGGCCGACCCGGGCGATGACCTCGCGCACCCGTGCCCGATGGTCGCCGTCGACGCCGAGGGCCCACAACGGCTCCCGCACGATCTGCCCCGCCGTCATCCGGGGGTCGAGCGAGGCATAGGGATCCTGGAAGACGAGACCCGTCTGCCGGCGCAACCAGTGCAGCGATCGCGCGGAGGCGCCGGCATCGACGAGCCGGCCGTCGACCGACACGGTTCCCGCGGTCGGTCGGTCCAGGCCCAGCAGGAGTCGCACGAGCGTCGACTTCCCCGAGCCGGACTCGCCGATGATCCCCAGGGAGGCGCCCTCGGGCACGTCGAGGTCGGTCGGCTGGAGCGCCGTCTGCCGCCGCGTGCGCTCGAACGCCGTCCGCTTCGGCGCGACGAAGTCCCGTCGCAGCCCGCGCGCTTCGATCAGACTCATGCCTCTCCTCCCTCGGGCCGCCACAGCGTCGCGGTCGCGTCCCGCAGCAGCCCCTGCGTGACAGGAGAGGTCGGCGCGGTCAGCAGCCGCGACACCGGTGCGCTCTCGACGACGCGACCGTGCTCCAGCACGACCCCCTCCGTCGCCACCTGGGACAGCACCGCGAGGTCGTGCGTGATGAACAGGAGCGACATGCCTTCGTCGGCGACGAGCCCGAGCAGCAGGGACAGGATCTCGGCCTGGATCGTCACGTCGAGGGCCGTCGTGGGCTCGTCCGCGATCAGCAGCCGCGGACGGCAGGCGAGGGCCATCGCGATCGCGACGCGCTGCCGCTGGCCGCCGGAGAGCTGGTGCGGATACCGGTCGACGATGGTCTCCGGGTCGGGGAGTCGCACGCGGGCGGCTTCCGCGATCGCCCGGTCACGGGCCTCGCGTCGGCCCAGGCCTTCGTGGATGCGGATGGACTCCGCGATCTGGCGGCCGACCGTCCGGATCGGGTTGAGCGCCGTCCGGGGTTCCTGGAACACGATGCCGATGTCGTCGCCGCGCAGCCGGGCGAGCTCACGGTCCGGCATCCCGATCAGCTCGGTGCCGTCCCACCGGATGCTCCCGTGTACCGTCGCCCCCTCCGGCAGCAAACCGAGCACGGCGAGCGCCGTGAGGGACTTGCCGGAGCCCGACTCGCCGATCACCCCGAGGCGGGTGCCGTCGGGGACCTGGAGCGAGACGCCGTCGGCCACGCGGCGTCCGTCGATCTCGATGACGAGATCCTCGACCGTCAGACTCATGCGACCACCGCCGGTGTGTGCGTCTCGGCGGCACGGTGCCGCAGGGTGGGGTCCGTGGCTTCGCGGAGCCCGTCGCCGAGCAGGTTGAGGGCGAGCACGGTCAGGGTGATCGTGAGCCCGGGCCAGATCACGGTGAGAGGGTGCACGCCGATGTAGCGCTGGAGATCCGCGAGCAGCAGCCCCCAGCTCGGTTCCACGACCGAGGCCCCGAAGCCGAGGTACGACAGGCCGGCCTCTGCGAGCACGGCGACGGCCATCGACCAGGAGAGCTGCACGATGAACACCGGAGCCACGTTCGGGAGGAGGTGGCGGACGAGGCTCTGCGCAGGGGTGAGGCCGGACGCGCGCGCGGCGAGCACGAAGTCGCTCTGCTGCACGCGACGCAGCTCCGGCCGCGTGACCCGCGCGATGTTCACGCCGAACCCGATCCCCACCGCCCAGATCACGACCCAGAGCGATCCGCCCCACACCGACGAGATCATCATCGCGATCAGCAGCACGGGGAAGGCGATGAGGATGTCGACGAACACGGCGACCGTCTCCCGCACGAGCCGGGTGGTCAGGGCGCCGAGGGCGGCGAGGGCGATGCCGACGACGGTGGCCACGAGTCCCGCGCCGACACTGACGAAGACCGTGGTCCGCGCGCCCGCCATGAGCAGGCTCAGGATGTCCCGTCCCGTGTCGTCCGTCCCGAGCAGGTGCGGCCAGCCTGGCGACAGCCAGCGGTCGCCGATGTTCGAGGCCCGCGGGTCGAACGGCGTCCAGAAGAGGGACACGACGGCCGCCAGGGCGACGATGGCGATGACGATCAGTCCGAAGCGGCCGGTGGAGGTCCGCCAGAGCCGAGGGAACCAGCGCGTGCTCATGCGGCCTCCCGCTGTCGAGGGTCGATCGCCCGGTGCAGCAGATCCACGAGGAAGCCGACCACCAGCACGAAGCCGGTCAGCACGAGCAGCTCGCTCTGCACCTTGACGAGGTCGCGGGTGCCGACGTCGGTCACGAGCATGCGGCCGATGCCCGGAAGCGTGAACAGCTGCTCGATCACGACCGAGCCGACGATGATCCCGGCGACCTGGAGGCCGAGCACCGTGATGATGGAGAGCCCGACCGCCGGGATGCCGTGCTGGATGAGGGCGCGGGTCTTCGTCAGGCCCTTGGCGGCCGCGGTGCGGACGAAGTCCTGTCCGGCCGCCTGCAGGGTCGCGCTGCGCACGAAGCGCATGAGCATGGCGCCCTCGACGATGCCGATCGTGAGGGCGGGCAGCAGCAGCGCCTCGATCGCTCTGCCCGGTGTCGACCACCCGGTGCGGGGGAAGCCCTGGGGCGGCAGCCAGCCGAGCCACACGGAGAACACGACGATCAGCATCATGCCCGCCCAGACGACGGGGACGGCCGCGAGAGCCTGCGCGCCCACGCTGAGCGCCGTGCCGTCGCGGTGGCCGCGACGCAGGGCGGCGAGGATCCCGAACGGCACGGCGATGAGCACGGCGATCACCAGCGACATGATCCCGAGCGGAACGGTGACCTGTGCCTTCAGCAGCAGCTCCTCGCCGACGGAGGCGCCGGACAGCAGCGACGTGCCCAGGTCGCCGCGGAGGATGCCGCCGATCCAGTCGGCGTACTGCGCGAGCAGAGGCTGGTTCAGCCCCAGTGACTCCCGCAGCGCCTCGACCTCGGCGGGCGAGGCCTGGGTGCCGGCGATGAGCTGGGCCACGTCGCCGGGGAAGACGCGCAACGTGAGGAAGATGAGCGCGCTCGACACGAGGAGCCCTGCGATCAGCAGGGCTCCTCGGACGAGCGCGTAACGCAGCACGGAGCGTCGACCGTCGTCAGCTCACGGCGGAGACGGTCACACCCGCGAGGTTGATGCGCGAGTTGATCGAGTCCTCCGGGAAGCCGCTGACGACCGGATTCACGGCGGTGATGGTCTGACCGTTGTAGAGCCAGTCCGCCGCGTGGTCCTCGGAGACGATCCGGGCCGCCTCGGCGAGGAGCTTCGCGGAGGCCTCGGGATCGACCTCGGCCAGCGCCTGCGTGTAGAGGTCCTGCACCTCGGCGTTGTCGTAGCCGAAGTAGTAGTCCGGGTTGGCGAAGTTGCCGAAGTCCCGCGGCTCGACGTGCAGGACGAAGCTCAGGTCGTAGTCCTTGTTGGTGTACACGTCCTCGAGCCAGGTCGGGAACTCCACGGAATCGACCTCGAGGTTCACACCCACCTTGTCGAAGTCCGAGATGAGGACCTTCGGGACGGTGGTGCCGTAGAACGACGGGATCGTCAGGGTGAGGTCGAGGTCCTCCTGGCCGGCCTCGGCGAGCAGCTCCTTGGCCCGCTCGGGGTCATAGGAGATGACGTCGGAGAGGTCCTCGTAGCCGGGGTCGAGCTCGGGGATGGGGCCGTACAGCGGGGTACCGGCGCCGACGGCCTCGATGAGGGCCTCATGGTCGATCGCCAGGCGCAGGGCCTCGCGCACCCGGACGTCGTCCAGCGGCGCCTTCTTGTTGTTGAAGGCGAGCGTGGCCTTGTCCGTCGTGCGTCCCGTCGTGAGGGTGAAGTCGCCCGAGTCCTCGAGCTGCGGAGCCAGGTTCGGGTCGACGGCGGTGAGCACGTCGACGTCGCCGGCGAGAGCGGCGTTCACCCCGGCCGTGAAATCGGGGATGTACTGGAACTCGACCTCGGCCACGCCGGCCGGCTCGCCCCAGTACTCGTCATTGCGGGCGAAGGTGATCGTGCTGCCCTTGTTCCAGCGCGTGAGGGTGAACGGCCCGGTGCCGTTCTCCGCGGTCTTCAGATCGGTGGTGTCGCCGTCCTTGAACACGAGCCCGGCAGGTCCGGTGAGGGCGAAGAGGAAGTTCTGGTTCGGCTGCGACAGCACGATCTCGACGGTCGTGTCGTCGGGAGCCGAGATCGAGGAGACGGACGCGAACTCCTCGTTGCCCTGCACCGTGTCATCGGTGCGGACGGTCTCGTAGGAGGAGACGACGTCGGCCGCCGTCAGGGGCGAGCCGTCGTGGAAGGTGATCCCGTCGTTGAGGGTGAAGGTGTACGTGAGGCCGTCGTCCGACACCTCGTACTCCGAGGCGAGCCGCTCCACGATCTCGTTCTCCTGCGTGCGGCTGACCAGTCCCTCGTAGATGTTGTCGATGAGGATCTGCTCCAGCGCGGCACCGCTGGTGTGCCGGATGTCGAGGTTGGTGGGCTCGAGCACGAGACCGACGTGCAGGGTGGCGTCGGGGTCGGGCTCGCCGCCCGTGGACGGGGCAGGCTCGGCGGAGCCGGAGCAGGCGCTGAGGATCACGGCGGTGGCCGCGAGCGCGGAGATCAGCGCGAGGCGTCGGTGACGTCGGAACATGGGTGTTTCCTCTCGGTGCGGCAGGTGCTGTGTGCCGGTGGGACGAGCCTAGGGTCGGGCGGGATTCGGCGCGGCGGACGTGGAACGGAGCGTCATATTCCGGCTGCGGTCGCCGAGCCGACGAGCAGGGCGAGGTCTCGGGGCGCCGTCTCCTGCACGTTGTGCGTGGCGTCCATCGCGACGACCCGCGCTTCCGGAAGGCGGCGCTGGAACTCCTCCGCGTCGGCAGCGCTCACAAAGCCCCGCTCGGCGCGGACGAGCGTGACGGGCGCGGTGACCGCCGCCAGATCGTCCCAGCCGGTCTCATGCAGGACCGACGGCGCCGTCGCGGTGCCGGGGTCGTGGGCGGCCAGAGCGGTGGCGGCGAGGTGGGCGAAGTGGTGCTTCCACTCGACGCGGCCGTCCGCGCGGACACGGGTGTTCAGGAAGACGCCGCGCTCGGTCTCGGGGCGAGTGCCGCCGAACCCCAGGGCCATCGCCTTGTCGACGAGCTCGTCGCGGGTCGCGAAGTCCGTGGGCCCGGCGTAGAACTCCCGGAGCGCCGCGGGGCCGGCGGACACATCGATCCCGGGCGTGATGTCGACGACGATCAGAGCGGCCACGAGGTCGGGCCGCGCCGCGGCGACGGCGGTGCCGGTGAGACCGCCGAGCGACTGTCCCACGAGGATCTGCGGCGCGGAGACCCACGCGTCCAGAGCGGCGACGACGTCGGCGGCGAGGGTGCGGGGGGAGTAGTCCGCGTCGTCGCGCCAGGAGGAGTCGCCGTGGCCGGCGAGGTCGATCGCCAGGAGCGGCTGCCCCAGCGCCAGCGCCGTCGTGTCCCAGGTGTGGGCGTTCAGGCCGGCGCCGTGCAGCAGCGTGATGCGCGGCGGCTCGGACCCGAAGCGCAGCCCGCTCACGACGCGACCCTCGGGGAGGGGGAGCGTCAGGCGCTCCACAGTCGGAAGCGGAACGCCGAGCGCGTCGGCCTGCGCGGGAAGATAGGAGAACTCGCTGGTGTCGATCGCCACGCGGCTATTCTGCGCCCCGATTCGACCTGGCGGGAAATGCCGGAGCAAAGTGACAAGCTGCGGGGCGGACCGACGGGGCGAAATGTAGAGTAACGGCACTTACGGGTTGGCAGTGTGCATTTCGGTGCGGCCGGTCCCGCACCGTCTCCCGCGCCCGGCGACGAATATCATGGAGGTATGACCGAACAGCGCGTGCACCTGTCCAAGACGGAGCCTGCGGCCTACCAGGCCCTCGATGCCTTCTCGAAGACGGTCGGCACGATCTGCGCCGAGAACGGGATCGACGATCGCCTGAAGGAGATCGTCATGATCCACTGCTCGCAGCTGAACGGCTGCAGCTACTGCACGCGGGTGCACGTGGACCGGGCGGTCGCCGCCGGGCTGGACGTCGACACGATCAGCCAGATCGCCGTGTGGCGGGAGAGCGGTGTGTTCAGCGATCGCGAGCGTGCCGCGCTCGAACTGGCTGAGGCCTTCACCTTCATCGCGGAGGACGGCATCTCGGACGAGGTCTACGACCTGGTCGGGAGTGTGTTCACCGAGAAGGAGTACGCCGCGTTGAGTTGGGCGTGCGTGTCGATCAACGCCTTCAACCGCATCGTCATCGCCGGGCGCTACCCGGTGCCCCCGCGCGGCCCCCGGGCGGGCGCGTGACGATCCTCGACGTCGAGGGCGTCACGAACGTCCGCGACGTCGGCGGGATCCCCGCGGAGGGTGGACGCATCCGCCCCGGCGTCCTGCTGCGCTCCGGCCAGCTCTCCACGGCGACCACGAACGGCGCGGCGCTCCTGCGGGCGACGGTGCGTCACATCGTCGACCTCCGCGACGGGGAGGAGGTCGCCGCGGAACCGAGCGAGATCGAGGGTCCGGAGACGACTCACCTGCCGCTGTTCCTCGGGTCCGTGCGCTCCTTCTTCGAATCCGACACGAGTCTCGACGACCTGTACCTGCATCTCCTGGAGGAGAGCGGGGAGCGCCTGGTCGCCGCTGTCCGGGTGATCGCCGCGGGCGAGCCGACCCTGGTGCACTGCACGGTGGGCAAGGACCGCACGGGGGTGACGGTCGCGCTGGCGCTCTCGGCGGTCGGCGCCGATCGGGATGCCGTCATCGCCGACTACGCCCTCACCGAGTCGCAGTTGCCGGCCGAACGCTCGCGGCGCATCGCCGCGTATCTGCGGTCGCAGCACCCCGAGGCGGTGCACGCGGTGGATCTCGCCACCCGCTCTCCCGCCGAGGTGATGCGTCGCCTGCTGGCCCAGGTGGACGAGCGCTGGGGGTCGGCGGCCGGCTACCTGCGCGCGAACGGCATGACAGAGGGGGAGCTCGCCGCGCTGCGCGAGGCCCTCGTCGAGCCCATGACGGAAGAAGGCGTCTTCGAAGGTTAGGCAAGCCTTCGCTTGGTGTACGATGGGATCACCATGGACACCACGCTCGACACCCGAGGCACGCGTGCGGCTCGCCGCGCGGCGCGCCGTCGCGCACACCACCTGGTGACCGCCGACGAGCACTCCCTGCTCGACCTCGAGGCGTTCCTCGCGACCCTCCCGCTGTGCGCGTCCGGTCGCATCTTCATCGAGGTTCCCGACGTCTCCGACATCGGCGTCATCCACGCGCCCGGTCGCATGACGGTCACCTGGCTCGCCCGCTCCGCGCGCTCCGGAGCCCCGGGAAGCGGTCGCGGCTGCGCGCCGGGGCAGGCCCTGGCCCGAGCCACCTGCGCATGGGCCGACGAGATGCTCGTCGACGACGAGGTCGAGACGCACGTCACGCTGCTCGGGGGCTACCTCGGCACGGCCGACATCGTCGAGCACCTCACCGACCGCCTCGGCGTGGCCGTGAACCGGATCCGCGTACCGGAGCGCTTCGGACTGCTTCCCGTCGAGGGCTGAGTCAGCGGGGGCGGCGCACGTAGTTGCCGTCTTCCAGCCCGGCTTCAATCTCGAAGCGGTTCCGCAGCGGGTCGCGTCCCGCGAACAGATAGAGCACCGGCATCAGGAAGCCGTAGCGCAGCCACTGCTGCTTGTGCACGGCCTCGTGGCGCAGCACGGCGTCGGTGGGCCGCGTGTCGCCGGTGAGGAAGCACCCGCCCACGCAGACGCCGCCGCGGTGGAAGGTCCATCGGGGCATGCCCCGGAACACCCAGAGACCGCCGCGCCGTTCGATCGGGCCGGTGCTCCACAGAGCGCCCCAGATCCAGCCGACGGCCGTGCCCCAGAGGTAGCCCAGGCGGCTGATCGGGGAGCGCAGCAGGAAGGAGGGGATGCGGCGGTCCGACCGTCGTCCGCGGGCGAGGCGTTCCGCCGCGACGGCCTCCCACCCCGGCGCCGGGCTCACGCGACGGCTCCGACGAGACGCAGGATCGCGCCGAGGTCGTCGACGGCGTCGGCCGGCGTGCGAGGGGCGAAGCCCGCGATGGTCGCCCCGGCGAGGGGGACGCGGCTCCGGAGCTCTCGGATCGCCGTGCTCAGGGACGCGGGGGTCACGCCGAAGGGCACGGCGGCGGAGACTCCGGCGAACGACGCCGGGTCGAGGACGTCGACGTCGATGTGCACCCACACCCGCTGCGCCCCCGTGGCCTGCACGGCGTCGGCGAGCGCCGCCGGGTCGTCCAGATCGGCCACCCCGAGATTCCGGAGGCGGTCCCATTCGCCGGTCTCCGCCTCGTCGAGGTTGCGGACACCCACGGTGACGACACGATCCCGGGGGATGCCGGGGGACAGGGCGAGCTGCGGTTCTCCCTCACCGAGGACGGCACGCAGCGCCATGCCGGAGAAGGCCCCGGACGGCGAGGTGTCCGGCGTGTGCAGATCGCCGTGGGCATCGCACCAGACCACGGCGAGGTCATCGGTACCGCCGGGGAGCGTGTCGAGTGCGGCGACGGTGATGCTGCAGTCGCCACCGATCAGCACGGTTCCGGCTTCGAGATGTCCGGCGACGAGCTGCCGCGTACGGGCGAGGGCGCTGAGCCTCCGGACACCCGTGCCCAGCGCCTCGCCGGCTTCGACCGGAACGTCGAGGACGGTCGTGGCCGCACGCGGCAGATCGCCGGCGATCGCCGACGCGCCGTCGACGAGGAGCATCGCGCGGGCGGCGGGCGAACCCTGCCACTGCGGCACGACCAGGAAACGCACCATGGGAGACCTCCCGGAGACGGAACCGCGGATGCCCGGGCGTGCGCCCGGGCATCCGCGTCGGTGTCAGTTGCCTTCGAGCGCCTGGCGCGGCGCGGTGCCGCCGGCCTTCAGCTCGGCGAGGCGCGCCTCGACCTCGGTCAGCTCGCCGAGGTCCTCGAGGCTCTCGAATTGGGCGTCGAGGCTCGACGCGGCGAGCTCCGCCTTGCCCTGGGCGAGAGCCTCCTGGCGGCGGACCTTGTCCTCGAACCGGCCGAGCTCGCTGGTGGGGTCGAGCACGTTGATGGAGCTGACCGCGTCCTGCACCTTGGTCTGCGCCTCGGCGACCTTGGCGCGGGCGAGGAGCTCGCTGCGCTTGTTCTTGAGCTCGTTGAGCTTGTCCTTCATGCCGTTCAGGCCGCTCTTGAGCTTGTCGACGATCTCCGTCTGGGCCGCGATCTGCGGTTCCGCGCTCGTCGCCTCCCGCTCGGCGCTGATCTGGCGCTGCAGGGCGATCTTCGCGAGGTTGTCGAACTTGTCGGCGTCGGCGGTGTTGCCCGCGCCGCGCATCTCGTCGGCCTTGCGGCTGGCGGCGAGGGCCTTGTTGCCCCACTCGTTGGCCGCCTGCACGTCTTCCTCGTGGTCGCGCTCCAGCAGCCGCAGGTTGCCGATGGTCTCCGCGATGGCGGACTCGGCGTCGGCGATGCTGTTGGTGTAGTCGCGGACGAGCTGGTCGAGCATCTTCTGCGGGTCCTCCGCAGAGTCCAGGAGGGCGTTGATGTTCGCGCGGACGAGGGTGGAGATCCGTCCGAAGATGGACTGCTTGGTCATGCGTGGTTCCTTTCAGAGGGGCGTCTTCGATAGCTTGGCGTATATGTCTGTGCGGGGGATCAGAAGCGTCGACCTCCGGAGCGTCCGCGTCCGCCGCCCCCGCGGGATCCGCCTCCGCCGAAGCCGGAGCTGCGGAAGCCGCCCGAGGAGCGCCAGCCGCTGCTGCGCCGGGACGAGCCGCCGCCCCCGCCGCCGGCGAGGAGTCCGCCGATGATCCCGCCGAGGATGTCCCCGCCGATGCCGGAGCCGCTGGAACGGGAGCCGGAGCCGCCGAAGACTCCGCCCCAGCCGTCGTCCGGATAGCCGCCGGGGGTGTATGCGCGGAGATCGGCCTCCGCGGCGGACGTGGCCTGGCGCGCGAGGTCGAGGGCGCGCTGGGCCTCGGCCAGGGCGTTCTCGACATCCGACGTGCGCAGGGTGAGAGCCTGGGTCAACGCGGCGTCGGCGGTCGCCAAGCGGGTGCGGGCGGTGGAGCCCACGGTGCCGCGGCGCGTCTCGATGAACTCCCGGGCGGCCCGGATCTCGGAGGCCGCCTGGGCCAGGGTCTGCTCCAGGAGCTGCTGGGCCCGTCGGGCGCGCTCCACGGCTTCGTGTCCCTGCGCGATCGCGCCGTCGATCTGGGCATTCGCCGCCGTGAGGGCGTCGAGGGCCCGCTGTGGGTTGCGTGGGGTGGCGACGAGGTCGGCCTGCGCCGTCTGCAGCTGTGCGGTCACCGCGTGGGACGCACTCGCCAGGGCACCGGTCGGGTCGGGCAGTTGCGCTGCCGCAGTGACATCGCTCTGGAGTTCGGTGACGAGCGCCTGCGCCTGCGCCTCGATGCCGGACAGCTCGGTGCCGAGCGCGGTGATCGCCTGGACCAGCTGCGCCGCCTGGGCCACCGCCTGCTCGGCCGTGCGGATCGCGAACGCCGCTTCACCGGTGCGCCCGTTCGCGAGGGCCTGGGCCGCGGCGTCGATCGCCCGATCGGCCAACGCCGCGCGCTCCTGGGCCTGCGCCGGGTTGTCCGTCACGGTGCTCAGGGCGGCCGGGTCGTAGGTCGCGGCGAGAGCGGCGAGGGCGGGAGCGGCCGAGGCGAGGAGCGGCGTCAGGTCGGCGCGCTCTCGTCGCACCCGCTCCAGCTCCTGCGGTGCGTTCTGCTCGAGCTGGCGCAGCTCGTCGAAGGCCTCGGTGTTGTCGTCGAGGATGTCGTCGATCTCGTCGGCAAGCCGGATGATGCGGATGTGCCACGCACGGCGGTCGTGGACGGAATCCTCGATCTCGTCGTCGAGCTTCTGCCGGAGGTCGAACGCCTCGGCGATCTTCGCCTTCGCCGCGTCGACGGCGCGGGAGAACTCCGCGGTCGCGCCCTCGCCGTATTGCGCCACGGCGAATCCCAGCTCCTCCCGGCTGGAGGTGATGGCGTCGTCCGCGCGCACGAGCGCGACGCCGGCCTGCTGCTCGACCTGGGCATCGGTGAGCGTGGAGAACGGGTCGGCGGGATCCGGGGTCTCCGGCATGGCGCCTCGCTCGCGGATGGCCGCGGTGCGGCGTGCGCGTCGGACCAGAGCGACGACGAGCCAGATGAGCAGGGCGGCCGCGACCACCCCGACGACGATCAGGGTGACGCGGAGCGCCCCGGCGCCCCCGTCCCCCTGGATCTCGTCCGCGGCCAGCGTGATCGCGCCGACCCAGTCGCCGTCGCCGGCGAGGGGCGCGATCGCGTCTTCGATGGCGGCGAGCTGCCCGTCGCTCAACGGCCCGGAGGAGTCCGCGGAGATGTAGAGGCTGCGGCCCTCGACGGCGATCGCGAGCAGGTACTGATCGGGGCCGAGCCGGTTGTCGTTCGCGACCTGATCGGCCCAGGCGACGCTGTCGCTCGGGTCGGTGAAGTCGTCGACGAGGACGACGAACAGGTCGGCGGAGGAGTTGTCGGTGAGCTCCTGCAGGCGCGACTCGACCTGTTCCTCCTCGGCGGGGGAGAGGACGTCGGCCTGGTCGGTGACATACCCGGAGTCGAGCGTGAGCGGATCGGTCGCGGACGCCGCCGAGGCGGACAGCGCACCCGTCGCGACCGCGAGGGCGAGAGCGCCCAGCGTCAGCCACCGTTTCGTCATCGTGTTCCCTCCGACCGGCAGCCGAGCCCCATGTGTCGAGTCTATGCACTGGGTCCGACACGCGACAGCACTCGCGCGCGTCTCGGCGTTCGCCCTCAGCGGAGACACATACGCTGGAAGGCATGGACGACAGGTACGGATCCGACGTGCTGGCAGCGGGCTGGCGCGAGCGCGGCGTGAAGCCGGTGCCGCAGGTGCCCGCCGAGGTCGACCTCGTGGTCGAGGTCGCGGCGGACGGATTCTGCGGCGCCGTGACGAAGGTGCAGGGTGGCACCGTGGAGCTCGAGGACCGCGTCGGGCGACGGCGGCTGTTCCCCCTCGGCGGCGGCTTCCTCATCGACGGGGCACCGGTGCGTCTCACGGTGCCGGCGGCATCCGCGCAGGGACCTCGCCGCACCGCCTCCGGGTCCTTCGCGGTGGCGGATCAGCGGGCGCGGACGGCGCTGCCCAGCCGGATCCTCGTCGAAGGACGGCACGACGCCGAGCTCGTCGAGAAGGTGTGGGGTGCCGACCTGCGCGTCGAAGGCGTCGTCGTCGAGTACCTGCAGGGCGTGGACCTGCTCGACGAACTCCTCGCGGCGGAGCCGCCGAGTGCGCGCCGGCGGTACGGCGTCCTCGTCGACCATCTCGTCCCCGGGTCGAAGGAGTCCCGCATCGCCGAGGCGGTGGCCCGCGGACCGCACGGCCGGCACGTCCGCATCGTCGGCCACCCGTTCGTCGACGTCTGGCAGTGCGTGACCCCGCGGGCCCTCGGCATCGCGGCGTGGCCCGAGATTCCGCGCGGCGTCGACTGGAAGACGGGCATCTGCCGTGCCTTCGGCTGGCCGCACGAGACGCAGGCCGACACGGCCAGGGCCTGGCAGCACATCCTGTCGAAGGTGACGACCTACCGCGACCTGGAGCCCGCGCTCCTCGGCCGGGTGGAAGAGCTGATCGACTTCGTCACCGCGCCCGCGGGCTGACCGCGTCCGGCGGCGGCGGCCCCGGCGGCTACCCTGGATCCATGCCCGAACCGCGTACCTTCCGCGACGAGCCGGTGTCCTTCGTGCGTCGGAGCGGCCGGATGTCCGAGGCGCAGGAGCGCGCCTTCAGCGACCTCGCCCCGCGCTATCTGCTGGATGTCCCGCGCGCAGTGGCATGGACCTCCGTGCACCCCGAGGCGCGGTTCGACGTCGCCGCCGAGTACGGCAGGGAGGCGGACCTCTTCGTCGAGATCGGCTCCGGCCAGGGGCATGCCATCGTCGCCGCCGCGTCGAGCCGGCCGCACGACGACTTCCTCGCCGTCGAGGTCTTCCGCGCGGGCCTCGCCCGGACCATGCTCGACGCCGACCGTGCGGGTGCACAGAACCTCCGCGTCGTGGAGGCCAATGCGCCGGAGGTGCTCTCCTCGTACCTGCCGGAGGCCGCGGCAGCCGAGGTGTGGATCTTCTTCCCCGATCCCTGGCACAAGAAGCGCCACACGAAACGTCGTCTGGTGCGGCCCGGATTCGGTGACACGGCGGCCAGGGCGCTGCGCGACGGCGGCCTCCTGCGGCTCGCGACCGACTGGGAGGACTATGCGCTCCAGATGCGGGAGGTGCTCGACGCCGAGCCCCTGTTCGAGCGGGCCTTCGAGGGTGACTGGGCCGAGCGGTTCGACGGTCGGGTCATGACCGCGTTCGAGCGGAAGGGTCTCGCGAAGGGGCGCGATATCCGCGACCTCGTGTACCGCCGACGGGATCGTGCATGACGCAGGCCCCTCCGAGCGCGCCCGTGGGGGTGCGCCTCGTCCCGGCGGCGCTGGTGTGTGCGGCCGCCCCCGCCTTCTTCGTCGTGGCGCTGCCCTGGCTCGGTTGGCTGCTGCTGGCGCTGGGCGTCGGTGCCGCCCTGCTCCTGGAGCGCCGCGGCGAGGCGCTCACCGGGGCCGAGGGGTCCCGGCGGCCATCGCTCACGCGAGACCTCTCGCTGATCGCGCTCGGCATGCTCATCGTGAGTGTGATCCCGCTCGCGGCGGAGCTGGACAACCTGGCCATGCTGCGCTTCACGCTCGCGCTCGGCGGCGCGGTGCTGGTGCCGTATCTGGTCTCGCGGTTCGTCTATCGCGACCGGGCGATCCGGTTCCCCTGGCGCACCGGGCAGCGCTGGGGAGTGCTCCACTGGGGCTGGCTCGTCGCGGTGCTCGTGCTCGGCTGGCTGATCCTGCCCTTCTACTTCATTACCAGCGGCGTCTATCAGAACTGGCCCGTGGTGGACACGCCCGATCTCATCGCGCGGCTGTTCGTCGGCGTCGGCGCCGTCGGCATCTGGGACGAGCTGTTCTTCATCTGCACCGTCTTCGCGCTGCTGCGGCGCCATTTCCCCGATGCGCTCGCGAACGTGCTGCAGGCCGTCGTGTTCGTCTCCTTCCTGTGGGAGCTCGGGTACCGTGAATGGGGCCCGCTGCTGACCATCCCGTTCGCGCTCCTGCAGGGATTCATCTTCCTCCGGACGCACTCGCTGGCCTACGTCGTCACGGTGCACCTCCTCTTCGACGCGGTCGTCTTCGCCGTCCTCGTCCACGCCCACAATCCCGGGCTCCTGCCGGTCTTCCTCGTCTGACGGGGTGACTTCCCGGGCGTCAGCGGCCACACTCGATGCATGGCCGAGTGGGTGCTGCACGTCGACATGGATCAGTTCATCGCCGCGGTCGAGGTGCGGCGCCGTCCGGAGCTGGCCGGGCGTCCGGTCATCGTCGGGGGCCGCGGTGATCCGACCGAGCGGGCGGTCGTCTCGACGGCGTCGTACGAGGCGCGTGCGTTCGGCATCGGGTCGGGGATGCCGCTGAAGATCGCGGTGCGCAAGGCACCGGAGGACGCGGTGTTCCTGCCGGTAGATCACGCGGAGTACGAGCGGGCCTCCGAGGAGGTGATGACGGCGTTGCGGACCCTGCCGGACGTGGTGCTGGAGGTGCTCGGATGGGACGAGTGCTTCCTCGGCGTCGCGACCGACGATCCGGAGGGCGTCGCGCGGGCCGCGCAGCGGGCGGTGGAGGAGGCCACGGGCCTGCACTGCTCGGTCGGCGTGGGCGACAACAAGGTGCGCGCGAAGATCGCGACGGAGTTCGGCAAGCCGCACGGCGTCTTCCGGCTGACCGCCGACAACTGGTTCGCCGTGATGGGCGACCGGCCCACCCGCGATCTCTGGGGCGTGGGGCCGAAGGTGCAGAAGCGCCTCGCGGCACACGGCATCGCCACGGTGCGCGAACTCGCGGCGGCGGACGAGGAGACCCTCGTCGCGGAGTTCGGCCCCAAGATGGGGCGGTGGTATCTCGGGCTGGGCTCCGGGCTGGGGCCGCGGATCGTCGACGATACTCCGTGGGTGGCACGGAGCCACAGTCGGGAGACCACGTATCAGCAGAACCTCACGACGCCTGAGTCGGTGCAGGACGCGCTGCGGGAGCTCGCGGGACACGCGTTCGACGACTGCGCCGCCGAGGGGCGCCCGGTCATGCGGGTGCATCTCAAGGTGCGGTACGCCCCGTTCGAGACGAGGACCTTCGGCCGGAAGCTCCCGGCTCCCACGGCGGATCGAGAAGACGTGGTCGCGATGGCGCTCGCGCTCGGTGAGACCCTCGACCCCGCCCGGGAAGTGCGTCTGCTCGGCGTCCGTGCCGAGATGACGATGCCCGACGAGCCGGACGGCGTCGAACGCACCCCCGTGCGCGGTCGCATCTGACTCAGTCGCGGATGGTCGCGGCGATCGCGCTCACCTCGATGAGGGCTCCGGGCACGCCCAGGCCCGCCACCCGGGCGGCGGTGACCAGCGGCGGGGCGCCGTCCCTGGCGAGGGTGGCGGCCACGGCGCCATACGCCGCGCGCAGATCGGCATCCTGATCGATGAGGATGGTCCAGCTCACGACGTCGTCGAGCGTCGCCCCCGCCGACTCCAGCGCGACCCGGGCGTTGTCGAGAGCGCGAAGCGCCTGCGCCCCCACGTCCGGGGAGACGACGGCGCCGGAGGCGTCGACGCCGTTCTGCCCTCCGATGTAGACGGTGGTCGCCCCGGGAGGGATGACGGCGGCATGGCTGAAGGCGGGGCTGCGGACGAGGCCGTCCGGCTGCAGGAAGGTGATGTCCATGCGCAGATCATGCCCGAGGGCACCGACATCGCGCACCCCGTCCTCACACGGCGTCGGACGGCACGAGGGGTGGCGGGGCCGGGACGCTGGTGACCGTGCCGGTCGTGCCGAGAGCGCCGAGGGCGTCGAAGACCGCGACCACGACCGCGGCGCTGACGAGGGCGCCGTGCAGCGGGTGGTGCCAGAACTGCAGGCGGGCGATCAGCCGGTCTCCGCTCACGCCGACCACGAGCGCCCGCACGCCCTCGTGCCGGTGCACGCCCTCCGCCGTCCGCGCGGCGTCGACGAGCGGTGCGAGCACGCCGTCGATCCCGGTCGTCCCGTCCCGTCGCACCCTGACCTCCACCTCGCTGCGCCGGGCTCCGCGGGTGGAGTCGTTGACCACGGGGTCGGAGAGCAGCCGCGCGTTGGGGATGTGCAGGGTGCGCCCGTCGACCGTGTGCAGGATCACCGCGCGGGCGTTGAGCTCGGTCACCGTCCCCGCGATCACGGAGTCCAGCGCCTCCACGACGATCTCGTCTCCGATGCGGACCGTCTGCCGTGCCTGCAGCAGCACGCCGGCCGCGAAGTTGTCGGCGACACCGCGGAGGACGAGGATCGCGACGACGCCGAGGATGACGACGATCGCGAGCAGCGGCTGCACGTTGGCGCCGAGCATCGCGAGCGCGATGCCGAAGCCCAGCAGGAGGATGGCGTAGCCGACGAACTGCGCGATGGCCGTCCCGACGGCGGTGGAGATCCCGGGGGCGCGCCGGAGCAGGGCGGTGGTGCCCCGGCGCGCGAACCGCGAGATGATCCAGGTCGCGAGGGCCACGAGCAGGGCGAGCAGCAGCTGCCACCAGTCGATGTCGGTGGGCAGGAGATCCTGCAGGTCCATGCCGCGGGCTCCTCGCGCTGGTGCGGTCCGGGCTGCGCCTTACTGCAGCGCCTTCGCCTTGATGAGGGAGTACTCGTCCGGCGTGATGGTTCCGGCGTCCAGGAGCGCCTTCGCCTTCGCGATCTCCTCGCTCGGACTGCTGCCGGCAACCTGCTGGATGTAGGCGTTCGCCGCCTCCTGCGCCCGACGCGCCTCGGCGCTGCTGCGTTCGGCCATGCCGTTGCCGCGGGCGATGAGGTAGACGAGGGCGGTGAGGAACGGCACGAAGATCAGGAAGAAGATCCACACGGCCTTCCACCAGCCGCTCAGCTTGTGATCGCGGAACAGGTCTCCGATGATCGCGAACAGAGCGAAGAGATACGCGGTGAAGGCGAAGATCCACAGGAACCACCAGATGATGTCCCAGAACGATGCCCAAAATCCCATGACTGCTCCTTTCTCGGTGCCGCCGTCGCCGGGGGCACGCTGGGACCATACCGGCGGGCGCTGTGGCTGCGCACCGCTTCCGTCGGGAGTTCACCCGGGTGACTCACGGCCCGTCCGGCGTCCCCGGCGGGCCGCCGCGGGAGCGTCGGCAGTACGCTTCCCTCGACGGCGGAGGGAGTCCCCATGAGCGCAGCGCGCAGACCGTCCTGGCTGCTGAGCACGCTGGACGGGTACCAGCCCCGCTGGATCGTGCGGGACGTGCTCGCCGGCCTCTCCGCGGGCGCCGTCGTGGTGCCGCAGGCCATGGCCTATGCGACGATCGCCGATCTTCCGGTGCAGGTCGGCCTCTACACCTGCATCGTGCCGATGCTCGTCTACGCCCTCCTGGGCGGCAGCCGGGCGATGAGCGTCTCTACGACGTCGACCATCGCCACCCTCACGGCGACCACGCTGGTCTCGGCGGGTGTCGCCGCGGGCGCGGACGACGCCATCGGGGCGCTCATGATGCTCACCCTCCTGGTGGGCGTGGTGCTGCTGCTCGCCCGGGCGTGCCGCCTGGGCTCGCTCGTCGAGAACATCAGCGGGGCCACTGTTCTCGGGTTGAAGATCGGGGTCGGGGCGACGGTCGCCGTGGGGCAGCTCCCGAAGCTCCTGGGGGAGTCCTTCGACTTCTCCGGCCACGGCTTCCTCCGCTCTCTGGTCGCCGTGGGGGAGGCGCTCGACAGCGTCAACATCCCCACGTTGCTCCTCTCGATCGGCTCCATCGCCACCCTCCTGCTCCTGAAGCGCTTCGCCCCTCGCGTGCCGGGCACCCTCGTCGTCGTCGCGGCCGGCATGCTGCTCGTCGGGGTCGGCGGGATCGATGAGCTCGGGGTCGACCTCATCGCCCCGGTGACCGGCGGACTGCCGGTCCCGGGGATCCCGGACCTGTCCGAGGCCGCGGCTCTCGTGCCCGGAGCGCTTGCCATCGCCGTCATGGCGTTCCTCGAGTCCGCCGCCGTCGCGCGCAGCCTGCGTCAGGCGACGGAGCCGCAGATCGACAGTGACCAGGAGCTCTTCGCCACCGGCGCGGCGAACACGGTCGGCGCGTTCTTCTCGGCCATGCCCGCGGCGGGGGGATTCTCGCAGAGCGCCGTGAACCAGGGGGCCGGAGCCCGCTCCCAGCTGGCGACGCTGACCACGGTCGCGCTCGCCGTGGCGGTCGCGCTCTTCCTCGCCCCGGTGCTCAGCCTGCTGCCCGAGGCCACGCTCGCGGCGATGGTCTTCACGGCGGTGGCCGGACTCGTCAACATCCCGGAACTCGTGCGGTGGGCGCGCATCAGTCGGATGGACTTCTGGGTCGCCACGGCCGTGGCGGCGATCGGGCTCACCGCGGGACTCCTGCCCGCTGTCGCCGTGGGGGTGGTGGTGACCCTCGTGCTCGTCCTCCGGGAGCTCAACATCCCTCGGATCCGTGTGGTGGGCAGGAGAGGGAGTGCCCTCGGGGTGGAGTCGGAGCGGGGGCTGTACACGGCGAACGCGCTCGCCAACCAGCGGCTCATCGTCCAGACCGTCTCAGCTCAGGCCGAGCCGGTCCGGACGCTCGTCCTCGGGCTGCCGCAGCAGGTGGTGATGTCCATCACCGTGCTCGACACGCTCGAGGCGCTCGACCGGGAGCTGTCCCAACTCGGCGTGCGGCTCCACCTCGCGGCGGTGCCGGAGGCGGCGGCGGCCGTCGCGGCGCGGACGCCGTGGTACTCCGGGCTGGTGGAGGACGGCCGTGTGCACCCCACTGTCGACATCGGGCTCCGGGCCGCTGCAGATCGGGAGGGGAGCGGAGGCGTTCACCCGGGTGAAGTGGCCGACGAGCGGTGACGTGCGGTCATCGCCTGCCTAGGCTGACGGCACGGAGGATCCGAGGGGCGATCGAGAACGGGGAGTGCATGCCCGACCGCAGCCGGAGCCGGAGAGCGAGACGGTGATGGCGGCGCGCGGGGGACTGACCTGGCGATGGTCGCGGTTCGGTCTCGGCCTCCTATACGCCGTGCCCTCGATGGCGGTCGCCCCGTTCGACCCTGCCGTCGCCCTGGCCCTCAGCATCGGCGTCCTTCCCGCGGCCGCCATGGGACTGCCGGCGCGGCGGCGGGCCCGGTCGGCGATCCCGGTGCTCGGGACGCTGGTCGCGCTGGGGCTCCTGCTCGGCGCGACCCTCGCGCTCGCACCGGTCCTCGCCGTGCCCGCCCTCGCGGTGCTGGCGGTGATGGCCAGCATGCTCGCCGCCCGCGAGCGTGCCGGACCGCTCGCGCTGACGCTGGTCCTGCCCATGGTCGGGCTCGGTCTGAGCTTTCCTCTCTCGGCGACGACCATCCTCCTGGCGGGCGCGATCGTCGCGGGCTCGGTGTACGCGTGGCTCATCGCCCTGCTGTGGCCGGAGCACCGGGCGGGCGCGCGGGTCCCGGCCGCCATGCCCAAGGGACGCGCTCTGCTGGTCTACGGCGTCCTGCTGGGTGCGGCCGCGGGGACGGCCGCCGCGATCGGCTTCGCGACCGGGGTCGAGCACGTGGGCTGGGCGACCGGCGCCGTGCTGCTCGTGATGCGTCCGGTGCGCGGCCAGCTCGTCCTGCGCAGCGTCGGTCGGGCAGCGTCGGTGCTCATCGGGGCCCTGGCGGCCGCCGGTTTCGCCCTGCTCTCTCCGAGCGGCGTGGTGGTCGCGCTCGCGATCGGTGTTGTGGTGGGCGGCCTCGGCGCGGTCCAGGAGAGTCGGTGGTACGTCGCGCCGGCCTTCACGACCTTCCTCGTGCTCTCCCTGCTGCTCTCGACGTCGGACGCATCGCCGACGTCGCGGTTCCTGGAGCGGACCCTCGAGACGCTGCTCGGTGTGGCTCTCGCCCTGTTCTTCGGCGCCCTCGTGCCGGCGCTTCTCGCGATGCGGCGGCCGTCGCGCGCGGACGTCTCCGAGTGATCCCCTCTTGCGGGACCGCTCCCACCTTGCAATAGACTGCCCGCGAGGGGGAGCAAGGTCGAAATCGGGGGGTTTCGAGTGCTGCACAGTGCAAGAACGGCGGGAACGAGCGAGAGCCCAGGATCCGCTGCGGTGAAGGGCGAGGTCCGTCGAGAGCGCCTGCTCTCGCGGTTGACGGCGGCGATGGACGGGCCGTGGACGCTCACGCTCGTGAGCGCGCCGGCGGGATCCGGCAAGACGAGGCTGCTGTCGCAGTGGGCGCAGGGTCTGCGTGCCGATCCCGGTATCGACCTCGTGTGGGTGTCCCTGGAACGCGGCGAGGCGGACCTGCCGCTCCTGCGCGCCGCCCTCGAGAGGATCGACGATCCCGGACTCCAGGACGCGCTCGCGGCCGTACCCGCCGTGCACTCCGCGACGACGGCGCGTGCGCTCGCCAGGGCCCTCCGAGAGGCGAGGAACCGGATCGTCCTCATCGTCGACGACGTGCACCGCGTCGAGGACGAGCACACCGCCCAACTGATCTCGACGTTCGTGCAGAGCGCTCCCGGCACCGTGCACGTGGTGCTTTCCGGGCGCGGGACGCGGGCGATCCCGCTGGCACGACGCCGCATCGCCGGCGTGGCCCTCGAACTCGACGCCCGTGCGCTCGCCTTCACCCCGGCCGAGGTCCGCGCCTTCTTCGGCGCGCGAGGTCTCCGGCTCTCTCAGGGCGAGGTCAGTACCGTGCTCGCCCGTACCGAGGGCTGGGCGACCGGGCTGCAGCTCATGATGCTCGACGCCGCCGGGGCGCAGACCGTCCTCGGGCCCACGCTGCGCGGGGACGCCCCCGAGGTGGCGGACTACTTCGTCGAGGAGGTGCTCGCCGACCTCGACGGCCAACTGCGCGCCTTCCTCGAGGCGACCGCGGTCGTGGACCGCTTCAGTCCCGAGCTCGCCGCCGTGCTCTCCGGGGCCGATTCCGTGACCGCCATGATCGACCGACTGCTCCGCCTCAATGTGCTCGCAGGCCCGGACGCCGAGGAGCCGTCCCGCTACCACTACCCGCCGCTGCTGCGGGAGTTCCTCCTCGGCCGGCTGCGGGAAGGCGGTGCCGGCCGCGAGGAGCGGCTCCACCGGCGGGCCGCCGACTGGTTCGCGCAGCAGGGGCAGCCCCTCCTCGCGCTGCAGCACGCCGTCCGTGGCGGGGAGACGGCCTGCACGGCCGGCGTCCTGCGGCGCTGCGGGATGCAGCTCGTGCTGGACGGCCGGGCGGACACGGTGCGGCGGGTGATGGCGGAGCTGCCGACCGCCCTGCGCGCCGTGCCCACCGTCCGGATGCTCGTCGCCGCGGCGGAGCTGTCCTGCGGCGATCCGTCGGCCGCCGTGATCGTGCCACCGGTGGGCGCGGGGGAGTCCGACGCCGACCGACGCTGGCGCCTCGGGATCGAGATGCACACGGCGCTGCGGCGGGGCGGGATCGCCGAGACCCTCGACGGCGTCGGAGCCGACCTCCGCGATCTCAGCGGAGAGGAGCAGCTCGACACCTATGCCCTCCTGGAGACCGCGACGGCGGAGCTCTATGTGGGACGACTCGATCAGGCGGAGGCGACAGCGCGCCGTGCCGGTGACCTCGCGCGAGCGATCGGTGCCCGCGCCGCGGAGCTGCAGGCGCAGGCGGTCCTCGCCACCAGCGTGCTGTTCCGCGGCCGGCTCCGCGACGCGATCGAGGCGGGAGCCGCCCTGGAGCGCCGCTGGCACGAGTTCGACGAGCCGTACAGCCCGTTCTTCGAGGTGACCAGGGTGTGGCGTTTCTGGGGCTCCTACGAGGGCATGCAGATCCTGGAGGTGGCCGAGACCCTGGAGTCCTCGGCGCAGGTGATCGCCGCGGGCGGAGAGACCGCGATCGCGCGGGGCCTGCAGGGGATGCGCGCGCTGCTCGGCGCGGAGCAGGGCGGCGATCCCCACAACGCGGCCGTGCGGCTCCTCGACACCCTGACTCCCCGTGACGATCTGCCGCTTCCGCCACACTGGTACGCCATGATGGGGCCCTTCGCGGTGCACGCCTTCGACCGGTTGGGGGAGCCGACGCTCCGCGACCGGTTCCTCGCCGACATCGAGGAGGCGCTGGGGGACACGGGAGACGTGCTCGTGCTCCGGGCCATCGCCGCCGTGCACGACCGCCGTGACGGCATCGCGCGTGGCGCGCTGGCGCCGGTCCTGGAGGGCGCCGTCCCGTGTCTGCTCCCGGCATCGATGATCGACGCGTGGTTGGTCGAGGCCGAGCTCGACGTGCACGACGGGGAGCCGGATCGGGCGCAGCTCGCGCTCGCCACCGCGCTCGCCCTCGCGGAGCCGGAGGACCACGTGCGCCGCGTTGCCGAGGCCGGCCCGATCGTGTCGCGGTTGCTCGCTGCGCGGGCGACGGCGGGCGCGCGCACGCACTTCGCCGATCGCGTGCGCGAGCGGCTGTCCGCCGCCGGAGTCCTCGTCGAGGAGGAGCTGACGGAGCGGGAGCGCATCGTGCTGCGCGCGCTGAGCCGGAACGCGACGCTGCGGCAGATCGCGCAGCAGGAGTACATCTCGCCGAACACGGTGAAGACGCATGTGCGCAATATCTACCGCAAGCTCGGTGTCTCGGATCGGGACGGCGTGACAGCGGCCGCCCAGGCCCTCGGATTGCTCTGAGGGCCCGGGCGGCCGCGGGGTCGTCAGTCGCGGGCCATAGCGGCCGCCAGGTGCGCCTCCAGGTCGAGGTAGGCGTCGTCGGCGATGTCGAACACGACCTGGGCGATCTCCCCGCCGCGGAAGTCGAACCCGTAGCCGTACAGGGACGACACGGGGTCGGCGCTGTCCCGCCCGATCGTCAGGCCCTCGCCGCAGAGCGAG
The DNA here is from genome assembly GCF_002871415.1 of Microbacterium sp. UMB0228. Classification (NCBI taxonomy): domain Bacteria; kingdom Bacillati; phylum Actinomycetota; class Actinomycetes; order Micrococcales; family Microbacteriaceae; genus Microbacterium; species Microbacterium sp. UMB0228. The sequence continues at coordinate 770,411 of NZ_PNFU01000001.1, forward strand.
AAGTGACCGAGGACCGTGCGGATCTGCTTCTCGTCGACCTTTTCCTCATCGATGTAGAGCCGTGCGGGTCCGACGCCCTCCCGGTACTCGCCCATGCCCTCCTTGACGAACTCGACCCCGATGATGTGCTTCCCGGAAGTGGGGGCGGGCCCCGAGATGCGGTCTTCCGGCGGGATCCCGAGGAAGTTGTAGACGTAGTGGATCTGACCGTCCTTGACCACCAGGGCGTGTCCGCCGAACCGGGAGCCGTGCGCGAAGATGACGCCCTCGGTCTCCGGAGTGAACTCGACCTCCGCGGCGATCTTGAAGGAGACGCCGTGGGTGTTCGCCGCCGACCGCTCCGGCACCTCGCTGGTGCCCGGGTAGTAGACGAACCGGCCGGAGGGCGGCGCGGGCTGATGGAACTCCATCGCGACGAAGGTCTCGAAGTCCTCTGGGTTGCCCAGCACCTGCAGATCGTTCAGCGGAAGCACCGCGTTCGCCTTCGCCTCCTCCATCCAGAGGGCCTTGAGCTCCTCCAGCTTCTCCGGATTCTCGGCGGCGAGGTTGACGGCCTCGGCGCGGTCGACGTCCGTGTGGTACAGCTCCCACTCGTCCTCGTCGAAGTGCCCCTTGCCACTGACCGGCCCGTGCACCGTGACCGCCTTCCAGCCGTCGTGCCAGATGCCGCGCTGTCCGAACATCTCGTAGTACTGCGTCTCCTTCGCCGTCGGTGCCTCCGGTGCCGCGTCGAACGAGTAGGCCATCGAGACGCCGGAGAGCGGCGTCTGCTCGATGCCGTTGTAGACCTCCGGGAACTCGACGCCGCAGGCCTCGAGGATCGTCGGCACGATGTCGGTGGAGTGGTGGTACTGATGGCGGACCTCGCCGCGCGCCTTGATGCCGGCGGGCCAGTGGATCACCAGCGGGTCGCACACGCCGCCCTGGTAGGTGTAGCGCTTGAACATCTTGTAGGGCGTGGAGAAGGCCGCCGCCCATCCGGTCGGGTAGTGGTTGTACGTGTCGGGGGAGCCGAGCTTGTCGACGAGGCGGAGGTTCTCGGCCTCGTCGTCCGGATATCCGCCGAAGATCTTGCCCTCGTTGACGGAGCCGTTCGGGCTGCCCTCGCCGGACGCGCCGTTGTCGGCGCAGTAGATGATGAGGGTGTTGTCGAGCTGCCCCGACTCCTCCAGGTAGTCGACGATGCGGCCGACCTGGGCGTCCGTGTACTCGCTGAAGCCGGCGTAGACCTCCGCCATGCGCGAGAACATCGCCTTCTCCTCGTCGTTCAGCGAGTCCCAGGGACGCACCTCATCGGTCTGCGTGAAAGTCCCCTCCGGCATCGGGTTGAGCGCGGTGAGCTCGGTGCCCTGCGGGACGATGCCCTTCTCGATCATCCGGGCGAGGACCCACTCGCGGTAGGCTTCGTAGCCGTCGTCGAACACGCCCTTGTACTTGTCGATGTACTCCTGCGGCGCGTGGTGCGGCGCGTGATTCGCGCCGGGGCAGAACCACAGGTACCAGGGCTTGTCCGGCTCGGTCTGCTTCACGTCGCGGATCATCGACAGCGCGCGATCGGCGAGGTCCTTCGAGAGATGGTAGCCGTCCTCGGGGAGGTAGGGCTGGTCGATGTAGTGGTTGTCCTCGGCGAGGGACGGATACCAGTTGTTCGTCTCGCCGCCGATGAAGCCGTAGAAGCGGTCGTACCCCTGCGCCAGCGGCCAGTGCTTCTTGGACGCGCCGGCCGTCCACTCGTCGATCGGGACGTTGTGGTTCTTGCCCACCCAGAACGTCGACCAGCCGGCGTCGCGGAGGACGTGGGCCATCGTGGTGTTCGAGTCGGGGATGTGGGAGTTGTAGCCGGGGAAGCCGGTCGACGACTCCGAGATCGTCGCGAAGCCGTTGAGGTGGTGGTTGCGTCCGGTGAGGAACGTCGAGCGGGTGGGGGAGCACAGCGCCGTCGTGTGCCACTGCGAGTATGTCAGACCGTTCTGCGCCAGGCGATCCATGGTCGGCATGTTGATGCGTCCGCCGTACGGGGACCAGGCCGCCATGCCGGTGTCGTCATAGAGGACGACCAGCACGTTGGGTGCTCCCTCGCGGGGCTTCGCCGGGAGGAACGCCTCCCAGTCGGCCTCCGAATCGCGGACGTCGAGTTCGATCCTGCCCTGGAAGTCACGGGCCATGTCCATCTCCTTCATCTCTGCCGAGCCGCCTTTCCCCGCACAGTACTGCCGGGTCAGGGCTGGGGTCACGGGTCCCGTGTCGCGTTCATCCGGGTGATCTCCGTGGGTGCCGGCGAGCGCACGTCGATCAGACGAGGGAGGTGAGGGCCTTGTCCAGCTGCAGCACGCCGATCACGAGCAGCATCGCGGCGTTGAGCACGTGTGTGTTCCCGGCGACCCAGGTGCGCAGGCGCTCCAGCGCCGGTCGTGCGGAAACCCCGCGCGTGACGACGAACAGCACGGGGACGGCGATGGGCAGGGTGCCCAGCGCAGCGAACACGACGGTCACCCCGACGGTCGTGGCGGGAGTGACGTCGGCGCGAGGCCGAGCAAGAAGGTGCGCCCCGGGCGGAAGGTCTCCACCGAGTGCAGCCATCCGGGAAGCTGAGGCGACGCGGCCACGACCTCCCGCGGAGAGGAGGCGCCGGCCATCGCCGCGATCCGGGCCTTCCCCTGGCGATACACCCAGACCGCGGCGCCGGTGAGGAAGAGTCCCAGAAGCAGGCGGACGAGCGGCACCCAGAGCGGAGGCTCATACTGCTCGTGGACGGCGGCGCTCCGGAACACCCAGAGGAAGAGGGCCAGCAGCCCGCCCATTCCGAGCAGCCACCCGAGCAGGTACGCGATGCCGTTCGCGCGGGGGTGCCGGGAGACCAGAACCGCCACGAGGGCCATGATGGCCAGGGGGCTGAGCACCACACCGAGGAGGACGGGAAGCAGCGCGACGACGAGCTCTCCCATGATGCCCTCCCTCCTCGCGGGTCACCCGCGCGCACGCAGCGCATTCAGAAGCTGCCGATGCCCTTGCCGATCATCGACACGCCGATCACGAGCAGCAGCACGGCCATGATGACCGCGTTCTCGGCGGCGAGCCATCCCCGCAGCGCGTCGAGCGGAGCCCGCAGCCGTGCGGCCGCGACGAGGTAGCCGACGACGGGCACGAGCACGGTCGACGCCCCGATCAGCGTGAAGACGGCGATCACGAGGATCGTGGAGCCTGCATCGAGCGCTGCGCCGCCGATGTCGACCCCGGCTCCGGCGGCCAGGAGGAGGTTCTTCGGATTCACCGCCGACAGCAGGAACCCCAGTCCGAGCGCCGTGCCGAAGGACATCGTGTCGATCGCCTTCATCCACGACGGCAGGGCCGCCGGTTGCCCCGCCTTCGGGCGCTTGCGCCACTGACCGACCGCCAGCACCAGCAGCAGGAGTCCGAGGACGAGCTGGATGACGCCGCGGATCGGGCGGGAGGCATCCGGATCCTCCTCGGGGAGCACCGCCGACAGCAGGGTGAAGAGACCGACCGCCACGACGATGCCCGCGATCCAGCCGAGCAGGAATCCGACGCTCGTGACCCGTGCCTTCGGGGACAGGAGCATGAGGATCGCGGCGATGATCGGCACGGGGCTGATCGCGACGCCCACGGCGAGGGGGAGGATCTCCCCGATGACGGCACCCATTCAGCTGCCCTTCCTGTTCGGAGCCGGCGAAGCGGCATCGGTCGGCGCGAGCTCGGTGATGGCGGCGCGGTTGGTCGCGTAGACCGGTTCCCGGTCGAGGATCCCCAGCGAGCGGAGGCGGCGGAGCGTGTTCGGCCGGACGCGGCTGAAGGCGAGGGAGATCGACTGCGTGTCGAGCCACTCCCGCAGCGCCTGGAAGGCCTCAGCGCCCGTGACGTCGACGTCCGTCACCGCTTCCATGTCGACGACGACGTGCTGGACGGCGGACGGGCCTGCGGCGCGGACCGCCTCCTTCACGGCGGCCGAGAACACGGCGCCGTTCGCGAAGAACAGGGGCGCCGCGAGCCGGACGACGATGACTCCCGGGGCGGTCGTCGTGCCGGCGGGAGCGTCCTCCAAGAGGGACTCGCCGGGGTCGCCGGAGGTCTCCAGCACGTCGATCGCCGGGTGCGAGGCGCGTTGCGCGAGGTTGACGAGGGCGAGCACGAACGCCACGAGGATTCCCGCGATCGAACCGACGAACAGGGTCACGAGGAAGCAGACCGCACCGATGACGAACTCGAACCGGTCGAGGCGCCAGAGGCGGATGAAGTCGCGGATGCCGAGGAGCGGGATGATCGCGACGCCGACGATGGCGCCGATCGCCGGGGAGGGGATGTCGGCGAGCAGCGCGGTGCCGAAGAGCAGCAGCAGGAGCGTCCCGACGGCGAGCACGAGCGCCGGGAGCTGGGTGCGCGAGCCGGCCTGGTCCATCGCCGCGGTGCGCGACGTCGAGGATCCGACGGCGAAGCTGCCCTGCGCGCCGGCGGCGACGTTCGCGACGCCGAAGGCGAGCAGGTCACGGTTGGCGTGGAACGGGTAGCGATGCTTCTCGGAGTAGGAGCGCGACACGAGCAGACCCTCCGCGGTGGTGACGAGGGTCAGGGCGATCGCGGAGGGGACGAGCGCGAGCCACAGCGACCAGTCGATGATCGGCCACGTGAGCGCGGGAGGGCCGGCGGGGACCTCGCCGAGCACATCCACACCCCGTCCGTCGAGGCCGGTGAGGACGACCGTGACGGTCGTGGCGACGAGCACGATCAGTGCCCAGGGAACGGCACGGAGGTAGCGCTGTCCGAGGAGCAGCACGGCGACGGAGACGGCGGCGAGCAGCACGGACCAGCCGTTGAGCGAGGGGAGGCCGGTCACCAACGCGACGACCTTGTCCACGAACTCGGCTCCGGAGTCGATCTTCACCCCGAGCATCTTCGCGATCTGGCTGATCATGATGTCCAGGGCCAGCCCGCCGACGAAGCCGACGAGGATCGGCTTCGACAGAAAGTTCGCCAGGAATCCGAGCTTGAAGACGGCGAGCAGCACGAACATCCCGCCGCAGAGGATCGCCTGGGCGAGGGCGAGGGTCGCGTAGTCGGCGCTGCCGGCGACGGCCAGACCGCCGATGGAGGAGGCCACGAGGGCCGCGGCGGCGGCATCGGGGGAGGCGACCAGCTGACGCGACGACACCACGAGCGCGTAGACGACGGTCGGGACGATCAGCGCGTACAGCCCGGCGGTCGCGGGGAGCCCGGCGATCTGCGCGTAGCCGATGTTGAGCGGGATGGCGATCGCCAGGAGGGTGACCCCCGCGGTGAGCTCGGTCGCGAGGGTGCGTCGGGTCAGACCTGCGAGCGGTCGCGGCATGCGCTCTCCCTTCGTCACCGGTGGTGTCCGGCTTCACGATGGCATCGTCGGACGGCGACGACCAGAGCGACGGGCAACCTCGCCCTGGTGATTTCGCGGTGTGGCGCCGGCGGCGCGCGGCGTCAGCGTCGGCGGAACCGGCGCCGGGTCGGCGCCGCGGGCGGCTCCGGCGTCGGCTCGGGCACGGCCGTGCGGTCACCGCTGACCCAGCGCGCCCAGGTCGCCCCCGGGTCGCCATCCAGCACGACGGCGCGCACGAGCAGAGTCAGCGGGATCGACAGGATGGCGCCGAGCGGACCGATCACGAAGGTCCAGAAGACGACGGAGAAGAAGCTCAGCGTCAGGCTCAGGTCGACGGCGTCGCTGACGAACTTGGGCTGGACGAGCACCTGGAGCACGACGTTGACCACGCAGTACACGGCGATGACACCGAGCAGCAGCGGCCAGCCGCCCACCACGAAGGCGAGGATCGCCGGCGGGATGAGCCCCAGCACGAACCCGATGTTCGGGATGAAGTTCGTCACGAACGCGAGGATCGCCCAGACCACCGGGGCCGGGACGCCCATCCACCACAGGGCGAGACCGTCGACGATGGCCACGACGGCGCCGAACGCGGCGTTCACGACGTAGTAGCGACGGACCCCCGTCTGCAGCCGGGCGATGCGCTGCAGCGCGGGGCCGTGCGTGGCGCCGAAGAGGGCCGGAGCCGTCCGATAGCGGGCGCCGTCCGCGGCGAGGAAGATGATGTAGGCGCAGACGAAGAACAGTGCTGTCGCCACCCCGAGGACCGCGCTGCCCAGGCTCCCGGCCAGGCCGAGGAGCGTCTCGGGGTCGAGGATCGAGGCCGCGGCATCCGCCGCCTCCTGGTCCAGCCCGAGGGACTGCAGCCAGGCGACGATCTGATCGGCGGCGCGCACCAGGCCGTCCTGCGATGCGAGGTCGCCGACGAGCCGGGCGAACTGGGTGCCGGCGAGCCACAGCAGCGCCGCCATCGCCAGCAGGATCACGTAGGCGAGCACGATCACGGCGGTCGTCCCGATCCAGGCGGGCCGGCCGGGGCGCTGGAAGGGACGACGGACGGGTTCGCAGATCACCACGATGACGATCGCGAGGGCCAGCGGGCCGAACACCTCGCGCGCCAGCGAGATCCCGGCGAGGACGATCGCGCTCGCCGCCAGGATCAGCAGGGTGCGCAGAGCAGGGGCGGGCGCGTGGTCCGCTGCGGAGCGCGGAGGAGTCGGGAGCGAGGTCACGCGGCCAGCGTAGCCCGCCGCACTTTCATCCGGGTGATTGCGCCTCCGCCCCCTGGAAGGGCGCGGGGACGCGTGGTTTCGTGTTGCCATGTCGCCTCCCGTACGTTCCACGAGGCCGGGACCGGCGATGCGCTTCCGGCCGCCCGCCACGCCCATCGGCGTCGTGCCGCGGGAACGCGTGACCGCAGCGATAGCGGCTGCCGTCGATGCGGACGGTGTGACGGTGCTCAGCGCACCCAGCGGCTATGGAAAGACCACCGCCGTCGCCGCCTGGGCGTCATCGCGCGACGACGTCGCCTGGCTCGCGCTGAGTGCATCCGACGACGATCCCGCGCTGCTGACCGCCGGCGTCCTGAACGCCCTGGCGCTCGCGGCCGAGCGCGCTGGCCGGGCGTTCGTCGTGCCGCGGGACATCGAGGATCCGGTGCGCGCCTACCGGCAGATCTGCGCGGCGTTCCAGGACGCCGAGCACCCGGCGCACCTCGTCGTCGACGATGCCCACCGTGCCGGGGAGGCGTGGAGCGATGGTCTCCTCGGGCTGCTGGCAGACCAGCCTCCGGACGGGCTGCGGCTCCTCCTGGTGGGGACGACCCTGATCGAGGTCACCCTGTCCCGCCACCGCCTCATGAACCCGGGAGCCTTCGTCGGCGTGGACACCCTCCGATTCTCGACGGACGAGATCCGGAGTCTGACGCGATCGGCGCCCGGTGGGCTCGATGCGGCCGCGGTGCGCGACGAGACCGGAGGCTGGCCCATCGCGGTGCGGCTGGTCCTCGTCGGTGGCTCCCTGCCGTCGAGCCCGGCGTCGACGGCCTCGTCCTTCCTCGGCGCGTACATCCGTGAGCACGTCCTGGACGCGCTGCCGCCCGCCCTCGCGGACTTCGTCCTCGAGGGGACGGCCTGCGCGGAGCTCACTCCCGACACCGCCGGACAGGTGACGGGGAGGGACGACGCCGCCGACCTCCTGGAGACCTGCGTTCGGCTCGGGCTGTTCCTCGACCGGTTCGACGGCCCGGAGGGCCCCACGTACCGCTGGCACCCCGCGTTCGCGCGTCGGTGCGCCGATCTCGCGCGGGCGGATGCGGTGCGTTTCGCCACGGTGCACCACCGGGCCGCTCGTGCTCTCGAGCACACGGATCCGATCGCCGCCGTGACGCACGCGCGGCGCGCCGGGGATCGGGCCGGTGCCAGGGCCATCCTCCTGCGGCACTGGCTGGGTCTCGTGGTCGGCTCCTCGGCCGTCGACGTGGAGCGGACGGCGACGACTCTCCTGCGCGACAACCCGGATGATCCGCACCTGCTCCTCGTGCGGGCCGGAGCCAGCGACGTCCTCGGGGACCATCGCGTCGCCCGGGAGCTGTGTCGACGGGCCGAGGCCCTCCTGGATCGCACGCCGGGGCAGGCCGAACCCGCCGTCCTGCTCATCGTCCGCCTGCTGCTCGCGGAGTCGTCCGTCGAGGTGGCCGCGTCCGGTCCGGAGATCCGCGCGCTGCTGGATGCCGCGGACGACAGGATGTACGGCGGTCGGGTGGCGCTCAACCATCTGCTGGGGTGGACCGCGCTGCGCAATCGCGAATCGCCGGACCTCGCGATCGAGTACTTCTCGGCGGCGGCGCGCGAGGCGAGGGAGGCCGGCGATCGGGAGCTCACGTCCCGCGCCGTCGGACATCTCGCCTACGGCCTCGCCACCTCCGGCCGGCTCACGGAGGCCGCGGCTGTGCTCGCCGAGGCCGAGAGCACCCGGGAGGCTCTTCTTCCGCGGAACACCTTCGCGCGCGGAAGCGCCGTGGCCGCCGCGGGGTGGGTCGCGTACTGGTCGGGCGAGGCGGAGGAGGCGGTCCGGATCTTCGACGCGGCGCGTGAGGAAGCCGCGTCCGGCCGCGATCTGGCCGGACATGCACGCATGATGGGCGCCTATGCGGCCGCGCTCACGGGAGACCCCGCGGTCTGCCGTCGAGCGGCCATCGGCGTGCAGGAGCTCCCCATCGACGTCGTGCAGGGGGTGGAGTGGCCGGTGTTCCGGGAGTCGTCGGTGGCCCTGCTCGAAGAGGCGGTGGGGCGGAGGGAGCGCGCACTGCGCATCGCCAAGAAGTATGCCGGCGGTACCGACCTCCCGCTCGTGGGCGTCGCCCTGTCCGGGATCCTGCGTCGCGCCGAGGAGCACGCCGCGGCGCTGGAGATGCTGCGGTCGTTGCGGGGTGCGTCCGAGCTGTCTTACGTCAAAGCCGCCACGTTGATCACCGCGGCCACGCTCCGGAGGGCGACGGGGCACCAGGAGGACGCGCATGACCTGTGCGAGGCCGCCCTCGCCGTCGCGTCCGCGGAGAACCTCGTCGTGCTCTTCGGCCCGCGGGAAGTCGCGGTGCGCCGGCTGCTGCAGGCGCATGTGCATCACGGCACGCAGTTCGAGGAGTTCATCGACAGGTGTCTCGCCGTCGACGCGGTGGGCTCCGTGACCGATCGGCTGTCGGAGCGGGAACGCGACGTCTTCCACCAGATGCAGACGGCGCGCACGCTGCCGGAGATCGCCCAGGAGCTCTCCGTGTCGGTGAACACGGTGAAGACGCATCAACGAGCGATCTACCGCAAGCTCGGGGTCTCGTCCCGGCGGGAGGCCGTCCACGCGACCGTGTGAGCAGGCACGGTGTCAGGGGCTCGTGCCGAGGGTGGCGACGAGCGCGGCGTTCGCGACCGCGGAGGGGATCGCCTGCGTCGCCAGGATCCGGTCCCCGGCGTCCTCGACCTCGCGGATGAAGCGGATGTCCCAGCGCTGTTCGACGAGGATGACGGCCGCGACGGCGCCGGGAGGCACCCACGGGAGGAAATGCCGGACATCGTCGAGGGAGATCAGGCCCGGTGCGTACAGGGGCAGGCCGGCGAGCGAGAAGTCGTCGCCGTCGACCTCCGTGATGCGGTGCCCCTCGGCGGCGTCGCGGCGCACGACGAGGAAGTCGAGCACGCGCAGCGTGCCGTCCTCGACCTGACGCAGCAGCGGTTCGAGGACGGGTGGTCCCGGGTATGCGCTGCGGAGCTCGACCACGACGAACGCCACGTCGCCCAGCACCCGGCTCCTCATATCCGCCCTCGATTCGTCCCGTCCTCCGATGGTGACAGCCGCACGGAGAGGGAGTCCCGAATCCTCACCCGGAGCGGGTGAGGACCGGCGCGCGGGCGACGACGGCGGTGCCATTCTGGACCGCGGATGAAGGGTGGCGACATGAAGGAGTTCCGATTCGGGCCCGTCGAGTTCTATCTCGTGGGCTTCGACGGTGATCGGCCGGATCCGTCCACGTTCGGCACGCTGACCGACCTGGTGTCGAAGGGCGTGGTGCGCGTGCTGGACTTCGTGCTGGTGACGCGGACGGCGGAGGGGGATCTCGACATCCTCGAGGTCGAGGAGGACGACGGGTCTGCCGTCCTCGACGGCCTCGAGCCGATCGTCGCCGGGCTCGCGAGCGAGGACGACGTCCGCGCCCTGGCGGAGGTCGTGCCGCCGGGACAGTCGGCCGCGGTCGTGGTCCTGGAGCTCCTGTTCGCCCGGACCCTCGCCCAGGATGTGGCCGCCGCGGGAGGCCAGGTGCTGCGCAGCGAGCGCGTTCCGGCACCCGTCGTGAACGCGGTGATGGACATCCTCGAACAGGAAGGTGAATGACATGCCCTTGCGGAGATTCGGCCGGCCGGGGCTCATCGGTCTCGCCGCGCGGACCGCGGTGGTCGCCGGGACGGCGACCGCGGTGCAGGGAGCCGCCATGCGGCACCAGGAGCGCCGCGCACAGAGCGAGTACGAGCAGCAGCAGTACGAGGCCGCCCAGCAACAGGCCCAGATGGACGATGCGGCCCGCGCCGCGGCCGCGCAGTATGCGCCGCCGACGAGCCCGCCGGCCGCGCCGCCCGCAGCGGCGGACGACCTGATCGCCAAGCTGCAGGAGCTCGGATCGCTGAAGGCCTCCGGTGTGCTGACGGACGAGGAGTTCACGGCCGCGAAGCAGAAGCTGCTGAGCTGAGCGTCGCGACGATCGAGACGAGGCGGCGATGAGCGAGATCGAGGACCTGCGGGCACGGCTGCGTGTGCTGGAGCAGGAGAACGAGGCGCTCCGACGCCCCCGACGCCGCATCTCCGCCCGCAGCATCATCGCCGGGATCGTGCTCGTGGTCGCCGTGCTCCTCGCGCCGATCGCGGCGATGGGGACATGGGCGCGGCTGCAGCTCGTCGACGCGGACCGGTTCGTCGCGACCTTCGCCCCGCTGGCCGAGGATCCGGACGTGCAGGACTTCGTCGCCGATCAGGTGACGGCCGCCATCGACGAGCAGGTCGACCTGGATGCGGTGGTCGGCGAGCTCTTCGACGGCCTGCGTGCCCTCGACCTCCCTCCGCGCGCCACCGCCGCCCTCGGCCTGTTGGAAGCGCCGGCCGCCTCCGGCCTGTCGTCTCTGATCGACGGCGTCGTGCACGAGGTGGTGTCGTCGCAGCAGTTCGCCGACATCTGGGCGGAGACGCTGCGCTTCACCCATGAGCGCGCCGTCGCCATCCTGCAAGACGAGCCCGGCACCGCGCTGGACCTCAGCGACGACGGGGTCCTCTCGGTGGACGTGGGGGCGGTCGTCGAACGCGTCAAGGAGGCTCTGGCCGAGCGTGGGGCCGGGGTCGCCGACCTCATCCCGGTGATCGATCGCACCATCCCGGTGGTGCAGGCCGACGCCCTGGTGCTGGTCCGCACGGTATACCAGATCGCGGTGACGGCGGGCTTCTGGCTGCCCTGGGTCGTCCTCGGCCTCGTCGTCCTCGGCGTGCTGCTCGCGGTGAACCGGCCGCGGGCGCTGTTCTGGACGAGCGCCGGGTTCGCCGTCGTCTTCCTCCTCCTCGCCGCCGGGATGGGGATCGGACGCGGGTTCTTCGTCAGCGCCGTCAGCCCGTCGATCATGACGGCGTCGGCGGCCGAATCCCTCTTCGATCAGCTCACGGCCCTCCTCGGGTCCACCATCGTGGCGCTCGCCCTCGTCGGGGTCCTCATCGCGCTGTGGGCCTGGCTCGCCGGGTCGAGCCGCAGCGCCCGCACGGTGCGCGGCGTCACGGAGAGCGGGTTCGGGGCGCTGCGCGAGGCGGCGGAGGCACGGGGGATCTCCACCGGGCGGTTCGGGAGAGCGGTCGACCGCTATCGCGGCGCGATCCTCATCGCCGGGATGGCGATCGGGGTGCTCATCCTCCTGGCGACGCGTCCGGTCTCCTTCGGCGCCGTCCTGGGCGTGGCGATCGGCGTGCTCGTGCTGACGATCCTCGTGGAGCTGCTGCGACGGCCAGGCCCCTCCGCGGCGCCGGAGGAGCAGGACGCCGCCGCCGTCGCGGACGCGGGCGACGCGGAGATCACCCGGGACGGGTGAGGGCCCCTGTCGGCACGCACGCGGGGTCGAAAGACTCGGGCCGAGGAGAGCGCGGACGCGCCCTGAGCGAAGGAGAGACGATGTCGGAATTCAACGCGGACTTCTCGGGCGAGATCACGCTGGACGTCCGCGACTCTCGACCCGACTGGTCGCCGTACGAGCTGCGGAAGGCGCCGGACGGAGCGCCGAACGTCCTCGTGGTGCTGTACGACGACACCGGGCTGGCCTCGTGGTCGCCGTATGGCGGCCGCATCGCGATGCCGACGATGGACCGTCTGGCCGCCGGGGGTCTCACCTACACGCAGTGGCACACCACGGCGCTGTGCTCTCCCACGCGGTCCACCATGCTCACGGGCCGTAACCACCACGTCAACCGCGCCGGCGTCATCATGGAGGGCACGAACGGCTTCCCCGGCTTCGCGGGGCGGCTCCCCGCCGAGTGCGCGACCATCGGACAGGTTCTGCAGGAGAACGGGTACAGCACGTTCTGGCTCGGCAAGAACCACAACGTCCCGGAGGAGGACATCGCGCCCGGGGGCAGCCGCTCGATGTGGCCGCTGCAGCTCGGCTTCGACCGCTTCTACGGCTTCCTCGGCGGGGAGACCAACAACTGGTACCCCGACCTGGTCGAGGACAACCACTTCATCGAGCAGCCGTACCGCCCGGAGGACGGCTACCACCTGTCGAAGGACCTCGCCGACCAGGCGCTCGCGATGATCCGGAACCAGCAGGCCTCCAATCCCTCGAAGCCCTGGTACATGTGGTTCTGCCCTGGCGCGAACCACGCGCCGCACCACGCGCCGCAGGAGTACATCGACAAGTACAAGGGGGCGTTCGACGACGGCTACGAGGCCTACCGCGAATGGGTCCTCGCCCGCATGATCGAGAAGGGCGTGCTGCCTGAGGACACGCAGATGACGCCGTTCAATCCGCTGCCGGAGGAGGCGGCGAACCCGGCCGATCACGTGCGCCCGTGGGCGGAGCTGAACGACGACGAGCGGAGGCTGTTCGCGCGGATGGCGGAGGTCTTCGCGGGCTTCTCCGAGTACACGGATGCCCAGGTCGGCCGGATCGTGGACTACCTGGAGGAGACGGGGCAGCTGGACAACACGATCATCTTCTACTGCGCCGACAACGGCGCCTCGGGGGAGGGATCGCCGGACGGCTCCGTGAACGAGAACAAGTTCTTCAACGGCTACCCCGACGACCTCGCCGAGAACCTCGCGATGATCGACACGCTCGGGTCCGCCGACACCTACAACCACTACCCGACAGGGTGGGCGGCGGCGTTCTCCACGCCCTTCCCGATGTTCAAGCGCTACTCCCAGTACTCCGGCGGCACCTGCGACCCGATGGTCGTGCACTGGCCGAAGGGGATCGCGGCGAAGGGGGAGCTGCGCCACCAGTACCACCACTCGGTGGACGTCGTGGCGACGGTGCTCGACGTGATCGGCATCGCGATGCCGGAGTCCTACCGCGGAGTGCCGCAGCGACCGCTCGACGGCGTCTCGATGAAGTACTCCTTCGACGCCGCGCCGGACGGGCCGACGCGGAAGAGCGTGCAGTACTACTCGATGCTCGGCACCCGGGGCATCTGGAAGGACGGCTGGAAGGCGGCGGCGGTGCACGCTCCGCTGAGCGGCAAGGGCCACTTCGACGACGACGTGTGGGAGCTGTATCACGTGGCGGAGGACCGCTCCGAGTCGAACGACCTCGCCGCGACGCACCCGGAGAAGCTGCAGGAGCTCATCGCCGCGTGGTTCGCGGAGGCGGAGGCGAACTTCGCCCTTCCCCTCGACGACCGGTCGGCCCGCGAGATCCTCACGGTCCCCCGGCCTCAGGCGGAGGCGCCCCGGGAGCGGTACGTCTACTTCTCCGGCACCGCGGCGGTGCCGGAGAGCGTCGCAGTGAACGTCCGAGGGCGCTCCTACAAGATCATCGCCGACGTCATCCTGGAGCAGGGCGCCGAGGGAGTGCTCTTCGCGCACGGCTCCCGCTTCGGCGGCCACTCGCTGTTCCTCAAGGACAACAGGCTCGTCTACGTGTACAACTTCCTCGGCATCCCGCCGGAGCAGTCGTTCACCTCGGACGAGCTCGCCCCCGGACCGCACACCCTCGGCGTGGAGTTCGTGCGGGAGGGAGCGGGGGATCACGGCGAGTCCGTCGGCACCGCCACGCTGTACGTCGATGATCGCGCCGTGGCGTCCGGTCCGATGCGGGCCCAGGTCGGGAAGTTCACGCTCTGCGGCGACGGGCTCTGCGTCGGGTGGGACAGTGCCGACCCGGTGAGTGCGCAGTACGCCAACCCGTTCCCGTTCACCGGCGGCACGCTCCTGGGCGTGGCGGTCGACGTGAGCGCGGAGCAGTATCTCGATATGGAGCTCGAGGCGGCCGCGATGCTGTCGCGCGAGTGACCGCGCGGAGCGGGCGGCGGCCTAGCATGAGGGCATGACGGCGATGATCGAGGTCCCCGGCGGAACGCTCCTCATGGGATCGGACGAGTTCTACCCGGAGGAAGGCCCCGTCCACGAACGGCGCGTGGAGGCGTTCGCGCTGGATCAGCACCCCGTGACGAACCGCCAGTACGCCGCGTTCGTCGAGGACACCGGCTACGTCACGATCGCCGAGCGGCCGATGGACCCCGCCGACTACCCCGGCGTGCATCCGGATGACCTCGTCCCCGGCGCCATGGTGTTCACGCCGACCCGCGGGCCCGTCGACCTGCGCGACTGGCGTCAGTGGTGGCGGTGGGAGCCCGGGGCGTCCTGGCGCCACCCGTTCGGACCGGCCTCGTCGATCGACGACCGCCTCGATCATCCGGTCGTGCAGGTCGCGTACCCCGATGCCGTCGCCTACGCCGCGTGGGCAGGCAAGCGCCTGGCCACGGAGGCGGAGTGGGAATGGGCGGCGCGCGGCGGCCTCGTCGGCGCCCGCTTCGCCTGGGGTCAGGAGACGAAGCCGGACGGCACCCTCATGGCCGACACCTGGCAGGGCGCCTTCCCGTATCGGAACGACGGCGCCGACGGATGGATCGGTACCGCTCCGGTCGCCTCATTCCTCGCGAACGGCTACGGCCTGCACGACATGATCGGCAACGTCTGGGAGTGGACGGCGGACTACTGGACGCACCGGCACGTTCCGCCGGGCGCGGTCGGTGTCGACGCCGGTCAGCGCGCGAGCCTGCTGTCCTCCGAGCCCGGGTCGCCCATCCCTCGCCGCGTGCTCAAGGGGGGATCGCACCTGTGCGCTCCGGAGTACTGCCTCCGCTACCGCCCCGCGGCGCGATCGGCGCAGGCGGAGGACACCGCCATGACCCACATCGGGTTCCGCTGCGCCCTCTGACCGGTGATCCCCGACTCAGACGGGGTCGGGGAACATGGACGCCCAGTCGTCGCGGACGCTCACCACGGTGTACCCGCGGTCGGCGGCTGCGCGGAGGGCCTGCTCCGCTCCCGTGTCGTAGGGCGTGTCGTCGCGGTCGGCGTCGTCGTGATGGATCAGCAGCGCGAGTCCGGGCCGAGGGCCGCCGTGCGCGAAGTCGAGCATCGGCATGTCGCCGTTCGAGTTGCCGGCCGCCAGCAGCGGGCGCCGGCCGATCCGACTCCAGATCCGCACGGGCTTCTCCGGACCGTCGTCGAAGAACGCCAGGGCGGACGAGTAGCGGACGCTGGCAGCCTCCTCGTCGTAGGTGAGCCCGAGCGCCGAGCCGATCACGCGCTCGGGAGGGATGCCGTAGTTCGCCTGGGTCATCGGTCGCATGAAGTCGCGCTCGCCGCCCGACACGATGTAGCACGTGAAGCCGTGGCCCTCGAGGTACCGCAGCAGCTCGACCATCGGGCGGTACACCGATTCGGCGTAGGGGCGGCCGAGGAGCGGGTGCTGGGCCGTGCGGTAGAACTCCGCCACGGAGCGGGCGTAGTCCTCCACGCTCACGCCATCGGTCAGTCCCAGGAGCGCCTGGATGATGACGCCGAGGTCGGAGTCGTCGCCGGCGTAGTGCTTGTCGATCGCGGTGCCGAGCCAGCCGAGGTCGCCGGTGACCGCGGCGCGGTAGGGCTGCCGGTCGGCCAGGGAGGGGTCGCGGGTCGCCTCCTCGCGCCAGCGCTCGACGACGTAGTGCAGCTGGGTGGGCATGGGCTTCTCCGACCAGAGAGTGCCGTCGTTGTCGAACACCGCGATGCGTTCGTCGACGGGGACGGCGTCGGGGCCCTCCGTCACGGCGGCGACGAACGCCTCGATGGTGCGCCGCGTGCCGGTGTCCCGCCAGGAAGACAGAGGTGAGGAGTCCATGACCGCGATCCTTCCAGGCGCGGCGTCGGATGCCGAGCGTCCCTCACCCGGAGCGGACGAGTCTCGCCGCGGCCGGGCGTGCGGGAATACCCTCGGAGGGTATAAGGTTGTGCCGAAGGAGTACCCCAGGGGGGTATCCCGTGGAAAGGAAGCATGATGAGCACGAGCGAGTACCAGGTCACCGGAATGACGTGCGGCCACTGCGAGATGGCGATCCGCGACGAGGTGTCGCGCATCCCCGGTGTCGAGGGTATCGATGTCAGCGCGCAGAGCGGGAGACTCGTGGTGCGCAGCTCCGCCCCCGTCGACGACACGGCCGTGCTGGCCGCCGTGGACGAGGCGGGCTACCAGGCGGTCCGGTCCTGATGGACACCCCGTCCGCGACCAGCGTGGAGCTGGAGATCGGCGGCATGACCTGCGCGTCGTGCGCGATGCGGATCGAGAAGAAGCTCAATCGTCTCGACGGCGTCACCGCCACCGTGAACTACGCGACCGAGAAGGCGAGCGTCACGGTGCCGGCGGGCGTCGACACCGCCCTGCTCATCGCCGAGGTCGAGAAGACCGGATACACCGCCGTCCTCCCCGCGCCTCCCGCGCCGGAGGGTGCGCAGCCCGACGGAGAGCAGCCGGATCCGGAGCTCACGGCGCTGCGGCAGCGGCTGATCGCCTCCGTCGTGCTCACCGTCCCGGTCATCGCGATGGCGATGATCCCGGCGCTCCAGTTCACGTACTGGCAGTGGCTGTCGCTCGCGCTCGCGGGTCCCGTGATCGTGTGGGCGGCCTGGCCGTTCCACAAGGCGGCGTGGATCAACCTCCGGCACGGTGCGGCCACGATGGACACGCTCATCTCGATGGGCACGATCGCCGCGCTGCTGTGGTCGCTGTACGCGCTCTTCTTCGGCACCGCCGGGATGCCCGGCATGACGCACCCGTTCGAGTTCACCGTCGCGCCCAGCGACGGTGCCGGGAACATCTACCTCGAGGTCGGAGCGGGGGTGACCACGTTCATCCTCGCCGGACGCTACTTCGAGAAGCGCTCCAAGCGTCAGGCCGGTGCGGCGCTCCGCGCGCTGCTGGAGCTCGGCGCGAAGGAGGTCGCGGTACTCCGCGACGGCGTCGAGACCCGGATCCCGACGAGCGAACTGCGGGTTGGCGACGAGTTCATCGTGCGCCCGGGGGAGAAGATCGCCACCGACGGGGTGGTGGTCGGCGGCACGTCCGCGGTCGACGCCTCGATGCTGACCGGTGAGTCGGTGCCCGTCGAGGTCGGGGAGGGAGATGTCGTCACCGGCGCCACGGTGAATGCCGGGGGACGCCTCGTCGTCCGCGCGACCCGCGTCGGCGCCGACACCCAGCTCGCGCAGATGGCGCGGCTCGTGGAGGAGGCGCAGACCGGGAAGGCCGAAGTCCAGCGGCTCGCCGACCGTGTCTCCGGGATCTTCGTGCCGATCGTGATCGTGATCGCCCTCGGCACGCTCGTGGCCTGGCTCGCGACCGGGTTCCCTGCCGCCGCCGCCTTCACCGCCGCGGTCGCGGTGCTCATCATCGCCTGCCCCTGCGCGCTGGGCCTGGCCACGCCGACCGCCCTCCTCGTCGGCACGGGTCGCGGCGCCCAGATGGGCATCCTCATCAAGGGCCCCGAGGTGCTCGAGTCGACTCGGAAGGTCGATACGGTCGTGCTCGACAAGACGGGCACCGTCACCTCCGGTCGCATGACGCTGACGGCGGTGCACACCGACGACGGCGTGGAGCGCGAGGAACTGCTGCGGCTCGCCGGCGCCCTCGAGGACGCCTCCGAGCACCCCATCGCGCAGGCCGTGGCGGCCGCGGCCACCCGGGAGCTCGGCACCCTGCCGAGCGTCGAGGAGTTCGCGAACGTCGAGGGCAGGGGCGTCCAGGGCATCGTGGACGGCCACGCCGTCGTCGTGGGACGCGCCTCGTTGCTCGCCGACTGGTCGCAGCACCTGTCCGCGGGGCTGGCTGCGGTCAAGGCCGAGGCGGAGGCCCAGGGCAAGACCGCGATCGCGGTGGGCTGGGACGGTCGTGCCCGCGGGGTGCTCGTCGTCGCCGACTCGGTCAAGGCCACGAGCGCGGAGGCGGTGGCGCAGCTCCGGGCGCTGGGACTGACGCCCGTCCTGCTCACGGGAGACAACCGCGCGGTGGCCGAGCAGATCGCCCGCGAGGTGGGGATCACCGAGGTGCTCGCCGAAGTGCTGCCCCAGGACAAGGTGGACGTGGTGCGCCGGCTCCAGGAAGAGGGCAAGGTCGTCGCGATGGTGGGAGACGGCGTGAACGACGCCGCGGCCCTCGCCCAGGCGGACCTCGGGCTGGCGATGGGGACCGGGACCGACGCGGCGATCGAGGCCAGCGACATCACGCTCGTCCGCGGCGACCTGCGCAGTGCGGCCGACGCGATCCGCCTGGCCCGGCGCACGCTCGGCACGATCAAGGGCAACCTGTTCTGGGCCTTCGCCTACAACGTCGCAGCGATCCCGCTCGCAGCGCTCGGCCTGCTCAACCCCATGCTCGCCGGTGCGGCGATGGCGTTCTCCAGCGTCTTCGTCGTCGGCAACAGCCTCCGCCTGCGGTCCTTCCGCAGCAGGGCGGTGGACACCCCGTGAACGAGAGACAGAGGAGTACCGACATGTCCGATTCCCCCGCAGGATCCTGCTGCAGCGTCCCGCGCCAGAGCGGCGTCTCCGCCGAAGGACGCACCGATCTGCCCGCCGTGCCGGCCGAGGGCATGGCCGAATGCCCGGTGATGGCCGGAACACCGGTGGTGATCGCCACGGCCGAGGCCGCGGGGCTGTACCGCGACCACGAGGGCACGCGCTACTACTTCTGCTGCGCGGGCTGCGGGCCGGCGTTCGACGCCGATCCCGCGAAGTACACCAGGGCGGCCTGAGCCCCCACCCGTGCGGGGCCGCGACAGATCCGGCCCCGCACGGCATCATCGACGTTGGAGGGAAGACATGAGCACCTCGCATCACGACCATTCCGCGCACGGTCACCCCACGGGAACGGGGACCGGGACGCCCGTGGACCACACCGGACACGCGGAGCACGCCGCGCACGGAGACCACACGGACCACACCGGACACACGGAGCACGCCGGACACGCGGAGCACGCCGGACACGCGGAGCACGCCGGACACGGCGGTCACGCGGGACACGGCGGTCACGGCGGCCATGGCGGTCACGGCGACCACGTCGCCCAGTTCCGGCGGCTGTTCTGGATCATGCTCGTCCTCGCCGTGCCCACCGTGCTGCTCTCGGGCATGTTCGCGATGATCGTGGGCTACCCGCTTCCCGACATCCCGGGTCTGGTCTGGGTGTCGCCGGTCCTCGGGACGGTCATGTACGTGTGGGGAGGAAAGCCGTTCCTCACCGGCGCCGTCAGCGAGATCCGTGCCCGGCAGCCCGGCATGATGCTGCTCATCGGGCTCGCGATCACGGTGGCGTTCGTCGCGTCGTGGGGAGCGAGCCTCGGCCTGCTGCATCATGAGCTCGACTTCTGGTGGGAGCTCGCTCTCCTCATCGTGATCATGCTGCTCGGGCACTGGATCGAGATGCGCTCGCTGGCGCAGACCACCTCCGCCCTCGACTCGCTGGCC
This sequence comes from Microbacterium sp. UMB0228, assembly GCF_002871415.1. NCBI lineage: Bacteria > Bacillati > Actinomycetota > Actinomycetes > Micrococcales > Microbacteriaceae > Microbacterium > Microbacterium sp. UMB0228. Next base: position 790,288 of record NZ_PNFU01000001.1, read on the forward strand.
GCGCTGCTGCCGGACGAGGCGGAGCGTGTGGAGGGCGATCAGGTCGTGCGGGTCTCCCCGTCGGACCTCCGCGTGGGCGATGTCGTGGTGGTGCGCCCCGGCGGGAGCATCCCCGCCGACGGGCGGATCGTCGACGGCCGCGCCTCGATGGACGAATCCATGGTGACCGGGGAGTCCCGCACCGTCACCCGGGCGACCGGCGACGCGGTGACCGCGGGGACCGTCGCCACCGACTCGGGGCTGCGCGTGGAGATCACGGCGACCGGAGACGACACGACGCTCGCGGGGATCCAGCGGCTCGTGACGGAGGCGCAGAACTCCTCGTCCCGCGCACAGCGTCTGGCCGACACGGCAGCCGGCTGGCTGTTCTGGTTCGCGCTCGGTGCTGCCGCGATCACCGCGGTGGTGTGGAGCGCGGTCGGCCTGCCGGACGACGCCGTCATCCGCACGATCACCGTCCTCGTGATCGCCTGCCCGCACGCGTTGGGCCTGGCCATCCCCCTCGTCGTCTCGATCGCGACCGAGCGCGCGGCCCGTGGCGGGGTGCTCGTGAAGGATCGGCTGGCCCTGGAGAGCATGCGCACGGTCGACACCGTGCTGTTCGACAAGACCGGCACGCTGACCAAGGGTGAGCCCGTCGTGTCCGCGGTGTCGGTGGCCGGCGCGGAGACCGCGGAGGAGGTGCTGGCGCTCGCCGCGGCCGCCGAGGCCGACAGCGAGCATCCGCTGGCGAAGGCCATCGTCCGCGCCGCGCGCGACAAGGAACTCCGCGTGCCGGCGAGCCGCGACTTCTCGTCCTCGCCGGCGGTGGGGGTGACCGCGACGGTGGACGGTGCGGTGATCCGCGTCGGCGGCCCGCACCTGCTCACGGAAGAGGGGGCCCACGAGCTCCCCGCTGCGGAGGGCTGGCGTGCGGACGGCGCGATCATCCTGCATGTGCTGCGGGACGGCCGCGTCATCGGGGCGCTCAAGCTCGCGGACGAGGTGCGCCCGGAGTCGCGGGACGCGGTCGACGCCCTGCACGCGCTCGGTGTCCAGGTCGTGATGATCACCGGCGACGCGGAGGCCGTCGCGCACACCGTCGCGGCCGACCTCGGCATCGACCGCGTGTTCGCGGGCGTCCGGCCGGAGGACAAGGCCGCGAAGGTGCAGGAGCTGCAGCACGAGGGCCGCAGGGTCGCGATGGTGGGCGACGGCGTGAACGACGCGCCCGCGCTCGCTCAGGCCGACGTCGGCCTGGCGATCGGCGCCGGCACCGACGTGGCGATCGCCTCCGCCGGGGTCATCCTCGCCGGAGACGACCCGCGTGCGGTGCTGTCGGTGATCGAGCTCTCCCGCGCCTCGTACCGGAAGATGACGCAGAACCTCTGGTGGGCGGCCGGGTACAACCTGCTCTCCGTCCCGCTCGCGGCGGGTGTGCTCGCCCCGATCGGCTTCGTGCTGCCGATGTCGGTCGGCGCGGTGCTCATGTCGCTGTCGACGATCGTGGTGGCGCTCAATGCGCAGTTGCTGCGGCGGCTCGATCTCCGTCCGGAGGTCGTCACCGCGGACATCCTGCAGCGCTGAGCGCCACCACGCCGCCGTCTCGGTCCCGGCTCAGCGCCGACGGCCGAGGCGGCGGAGAGCGCGGACGCTCAGGACCGCCGTCAGCACCCAGGGCCCCACGACGATGATCGGGTCGAGCCAGGTGTGCCGGAGATCGATGCGGCCGCGTCCGAACCGCGACGCGAGCGGACGATGCTGCGGTTCCGCGAGGACGCCGGTCTGCGTGATGGGGTCGTCCGGCCGCCGGGTGAGCAGGGAGCGGGCGTGCGCGGTCACGGCATCGACGCGGTCGCCCAGCACGAGCAGCATCCAGCGGGTGTTCTTCGTCTCGCTGAACCGGTCGTAGGCCACGCGCCGGATGGCGCCGGACAGGCCGTGCAGCGGCTGGGCGGTGCCCCAGACGGGAGGCAGCATCCCGTGCTCGATCGAGCGCTCGCGGCCGCGGTCGGGGCCCTGACGCTCGGGGAGGTCCCAATGCGCGCCGGTGTCGCCGACATCCTCCAGCTGCTGCCAGGTGCGGCGGTGCTCGGGGGCGAGGTCGGCGCCCCAGCCCGGGATCCGGGCACGCAGCTCCTCGGGGGTCGGTGCGGGGATGGGTCGAGATCCTTCGTACGGCATGGTCATTCCTCTCCGACGACGATGAGCGGCTTGATGCAGTCGTCGAGCTTGGACGAGAACACGTGGTAGGCCTCCGCGATGTGCTCCAGGGGGAAGCGGTGCGTCAGCAGCTCGGACGGACGGATGTGCCCCGCCTGGATGTGTTCGAGCAGCCGCGGCCACTGCCTCTTCACGGGAGCCTGGTTGCCGCGCACCGTGAGCCCCTTGTTGATGATGTCGCCTAGGCGCACCGAGGTCACCAGCGGACCGTACGCGCCGAGGATCGACACGGTGCCGCCCTTGCGCACGCTGTCGATGGCCCAGTTCACCGCGACGGGGGAGCCGCCCTGCAGCTTGAGCTTGGCCGCGGTCACGTGCTGGACGACACTGCCGTCCGCCTCCGCGCCGACCGCGTCGATCACGACGTCCGCGCCGAGGTAGCCGGTCGCCTTCTTCAGCGCGAGCACGATGTCACCGGCTTCGTGGAGGTGCATCGTCTCGGCGAAGGCGAAGTCCCGTGCCTTCTCGAGCCGGTAGTCGAGGTGGTCGACGACGATGACCCGTCCGGCGCCGAGGAACCAGGCCGAGCGGGCGGCGGCCAGGCCGACGGGCCCGGCGCCGAACACGACCACCGTGTCCCCTTCGGCGATGTCGGCCTGCTGCGCGCCGAAGTAGCCGGTGGAGAACGCGTCCGTGAGCAGCAGCGCGTCTTCGGAGGTGAGCCACTCCGGGATCACCGACGGGCCGACATCGGCGAACGGCACGCGCACGCGCTCCGCCTGCCCGCCGTCGTACCCGCCTGTCGTGTGCGAGTAGCCGTAGATCCCCCCGACCGCGGTCGCATTGGGGTTCACGTTGTGGCAGTTCGAGAAGAGGCCGCGGCGGCAGAAGTAGCACGAGCCGCAGTAGATGTTGAACGGCACCATCACCCGGTCGCCCGGACGAAGCGTCTCCACGGAGGAGCCGACCTCCTCGACCACCCCGACGATCTCATGACCGAAGGTGTGCCCGATGCGGGTGTCGGGCATCATGCCGTGGAAGAGATGGAGATCCGACCCGCACACGGCTGCTCTCGTGACCCGCACGATCGCGTCGTTGGGGTGCTGGATCGTCGGATCGGGTTTCTCCTCGACGCGGATCTTGTACGGTCCGCGGTAGGTCATCGCCTTCATCGGGTGCTCCTTCTCTGCGTGGGGTGACCGACGCTAGGGACCGCCTCGAGGATGACTCAGGGCATTGACGGATGAGCGAGGGAGGCGTAGGGGATCAGGACCGCACGACGCGGATGGTCTCGACCGACGGATCCGCAGCGTCGGGGATCACCATCCCGGCCTCCGCGCCCGAGCGCAGGTAATCGACCACTGCCTCCTCGATGCGCTCGCCGGGGAGGACCGCCGGCACCCCTGGCGGGTAGGGCGTTATCTGCTCGGCGGCGATGCGTCCGACCGCCTCGACGGCCGGCACCACCTCGACGGGACCGAAGAACGCGTCGCGCGGGCGCATCACCGTCTCCAGCTCGAGATCGCCCGGCGCGGGCCGATGTACGGGCGGAGCCGCGGGCAGGCCATCCGCGGCCTGCCCGAGCGCCGTCAGGGCGGCGATCAGCAGGTCGGCCGACTCCGGCCGGTCGGCGAGGGAGAACGTCGCCTCGATGCGGGTGGGGTCGTTCAGCCCGACGTCCAGACGGGTTTCCGCGCGCAGCCAGTCCGCGGCCTGATAGCCGCTGATGCCGAGACCGCTGACATCGATGAGGATGTGCATCGGGTCGAAGTCGTGCGACGCCTCGGCGCGCACCAGCTCGTCGCCGAGGACGTGCAGCCCGGGGAGGCGGTCGATCCGCGTGCGCGCGTCATCGACGAGCTCGAGGGTCCTCCCGATCATCTCCCGGCCGTGCTGCACCATCTGCCGCCGCCAGCCGTCCATGGCCGCGTAGAGCAGGACATTGGCGCTCGTGGTCGCCAGGACATCGGCGCACTGCTGCAGGCGGACGGGGTCGACCAGGTCGCCCTGCAGATGGTAGATCGAGCCCTGCTCCAGGCCCATGCCCATCTTGTGCACGCTGACCACGCAGACATCCGCCCCGGCGTCCATGGCCCAGGTCGGCAGGTCGTCGTGGAAGGGCAGGTGCGCGCCCCACGCCTCGTCGATGATGAGCGGCTTGCCGCGCTTGTGGCAGACCTCGGCGATGGCCGCGATGTCCGCACACGTGCCGTACGGGGTCGGGCTGGTGATGAGTGCGGCGGAGGCGTCGGGGTACCGCTGCCACATCTTCTCGACCGCGTCCGGTGACGGCGGGTGGGCGATGTGAAGCTCCGGATCCCAGGTGGGGGAGATCCATCGCGGCTGAAGGCCGGAGAGGACGAGGCCTGCGGTGACGGACTTGTGGGCGTCTCTGCCGATGAGGATCTCGCCTTCCCCGCGGGTGACGGCGAGGATGGTCGCCTTGACGGACAGCGAGCTGCCGCAGGTGGAGAAGAAGGCGTGGTCGGCGCCGACGGCGTCGGCCATGAGGTTCTCCGCATCCGAGAGGTATCCGTTCGTCGAGGACCGATCGTCCAGTCCCGCCGACGCGAGCAGGTCGTTGCGGAACACATCCGCGCCCAGCACCTCGAGGACGCGCGGATCGACCCCGCGGCCTTGGCGATGCCCGGGCGGGGTGTAGCCGTAGCGGTTCAGTTCGTGGTACTCGTTCATGGCCTCGAGGATCGGTGCGCGGTTCTGGTCCATGTGCCCTGTGTAGCCGGGGGAGGGGAGGCGGTCCCGACCCTTGCGCTTCCCGCGGCGCTGTGCTCGACGCCCGGCCGTGGGCGGAGGCGCGGCATGACCCGCAGGCGTGAATTGTCAAGAGCCTGTTTCCCTTCGCGAGGCCCCGGCTCAATGCCCCTATGAGAACGATCGGTGTCGAAGAGGAACTGCTGCTGGTCCATGCGGAGACCGGTGCCCCGGTCGCGGCCGCGCCGCGGATCCTTGGCGGTGCCACCCACGCAGAGGCGCCCGCCCTGGAGGCGGAGCTGCAGCAGGAGATGCTGGAGGTGGTCGGCCCGGTATGCCGCACTCTCGACGAGCTCGCGCGAGGCGTGGACGAGGGACGCCGCCGAGCGGACGAGAGCGCGCGGGCGTGGGGGACGCGAGCGGTACCGCTGGCGACGTCGCCGCTGCCGGTGGTGCCGCACCACTCGGCGGCGCCGCGGTACCGGGAGATGACGCGACGCTACGGAGTGACGGCGCGACGGACTCTCACGTGCGGCTTCCATGTGCATGTGTCGATAGCCTCCGAGGCGGAGGGCGTGGGCGCTCTCGATCGCCTGCGCGAGTGGCTCCCGATCCTTCTCGCCTTCAGCAGCAACTCCCCGTTCTGGGACGGCGTGGACACCGGGTACGCGAGCTATCGCAGCGACGTCTGGAGCCGCTGGCCCTGCGCCGGTCCCAATCCCGTCTTCGGTTCGGTCGCGCGGTACCGTGAACACGAGCGCGAGACCCTGGCGACCGGGACGCTGCTGGACGCCGGGATGCTCTACTTCGACGCCCGGCTCTCCCGGCATCAGCCGACACTCGAGATCCGCATCGCCGACATCTGCCGAGAGCAGGACGACGCGGTCACGCTCGCCGCCCTGGGCCGTGCGCTCGTGGAGACGGCTGCCGAGGAGTGGCGCAGGGGTGTGCCCGCGCAGAGCACGGACGAGCGTCTGCTCCGGCTCGCCGGATGGCGGGCGGCGATGAGCGGCGTCCGCGGCGAGCTCGTCCACCCGATCACCGGGCGCCCCTGCTCCGCTGCGGAGGCCGCGCGAGCGCTGCTCGACCACGTGCGCCCCGCACTCGTCGCTGCCGGAGACCTCGGTCGAGTCGAGTCCGGGCTCGCGGCCGTCCTGGAGCGGGGGACGGGCGCGGACCGCCAACGAGCGGATCTGGCGCGGCGGGGCCGGCTGGTCGACGTCGCCCTCGGGGCTGCTCGCCGCGCCGAGGACGCCCCGGTCCTCACCTGACCGACGCGCTCAGCAGCGGGGGCGCGCGTTCCTGCGGACCGCCGCGCGGCGCGACGACCGGGAACCCTCGATCTTGTCTAGGACGGGGCAGTCCGCCGTCGTCGCTGATCCTCCGGCGGCGGTGCGACCGGTTCCTCGGTCACTCCCTGATGGTTCAGGTCGAACGCCGGGCGCTCGCTGCGGATGCGCGGGATCGACGTGAAGTTGTGCCGCGGCGGCGGGCACGAGGTCGCCCATTCGAGCGAGGAGCCGTACCCCCAGGGGTCGTTGACCAGCACCCGGGGTGCTTTACGGGCCGTGATCCAGACGTTGAGGAAGAACGGCAGCATCGAGGCGCCGAGGATGATCGCCCCGATCGTGGAGACCTGGTTCTGCCAGGTGAACTGGTCCTGGTCCGCGTAGTCGGCATAGCGCCGCGGCATCCCTTCGACGCCCAGCCAGTGGTGGATGAGGAAGGTCATGTGGAAGCCGATGAACAGCATCCAGAAGTGCACGTAGCCGAGGCGCTCGTTCAGCATGCGACCCGTCCACTTCGGCCACCAGAAGTAGAAGCCGGCGAACATCGCGAACACGACCGTACCGAACACCACGTAGTGGAAGTGCGCCACGACGAAGTAGCTGTCGTGGAGCGGGAAGTCGAGCGGGGGCGAGGCCAGGATCACACCGGTGAGACCACCGAAGACGAACGTGACCAGGAACCCCAGGGCGAAGACCATGGGTGTCTCGAAGGTGACCGACCCTCGCCACATCGTGCCGATCCAGTTGAAGATCTTCACACCCGTCGGCACGGCGATGAACATGGTGAGGAGCGCGAAGAACGGCAGGAGCACGGAGCCGGTGACGTACATGTGGTGCGCCCACACGGCCACCGAGTATGCGGCGATCGCGATCGTCGCATACACCAGGGTCTTGTAGCCGAAGATCGGCTTCCGGCTGAACACCGGGAACACCTCGGAGACGATGCCGAAGAACGGCAGCGCGATCACGTACACCTCGGGGTGGCCGAAGAACCAGAAGAGGTGCTGCCAGAGAAGCACGCCGCCGTTCTGCGGATCGAAGATGTGCGCACCGAGGATCCGGTCCGCCGCCGCGGCGAACAGAGCGGCCGCGAGCACGGGGAACGCCAGGAGCACGAGCAAGCTCGTGATCAGGGTGTTCCAGGTGAAGATCGGCACGCGCCACATCGTCATGCCCGGGGCACGCATCGTGATGATCGTCGTGATGAAGTTCACCGCGCCGAGGATCGTGCCGAAGCCGGAGATGCCCAGGCCCACCATCCAGAGATTGCCGCCGACGCCGGGTGTGAAGGTCGCGCTCGCCAGCGGTTGGTAGGCGGTCCACCCGAACGACGCGGAGCCCTGGGGCGTGAGGAAGCCGGCGACCGCGATGGTCGACCCGAACAGGAACAGCCAGAACGAGAAGGCGTTCAGACGCGGGAAGGCGACGTCCGGAGCACCGATCTGCAGCGGCATGATCGCATTCGCGAAGCCCGCGAACAGCGGCGTCGCGAACATCAGCAGCATGATCGTGCCGTGCATCGTGAACAGCTGGTTGTACTGCTCCTTGGTCGGGACGATCTGCATCCCCGGAGCGAACAGCTCGGCACGGATCACCAGCGCCATCACACCGCCGAGGAGGAAGAACATCACCGAGGCGATGAGGTACATATACCCGATCGTCTTGTGGTCCGTGGAGGTGATCCAGGTGACGACGATGTTGCCCTTCTGCTCGACGCGTGACGAGCTCATCAGCGCAGCGCGACGCGCGTCGGCGCGTCTGGTATCGGTCGACATCGAAAACTCCACTTCTGCGGCGCCCCGTGCGCGGCGGATGCGCCGACGGTAGGAGGAACCGGAAGGGAGACTCAGGTGGTTGACAGATTCGTCGGAGCGGAGGATGATCCCCGGCGAGCCCGACGGCTGCGGGTGGCGAGCACGAGTCCGCCGAGGACCGCGGCGAGGAGCGAGCCGACGAGGACGCCGATCTTCACGTGGTCGTCCGCGACGCTGCTGCTGCCGTACGCGAGCTCACCCACCAGCAGCGAGACCGTGAAGCCGATGCCCGCGAGCAGGGACATGCCGGCGAGATCCGGCCAGCGCAGCGTCTCGTCGAGGCGCAGGGCCGGTACGCGACTCAGCAGGAACGTCGTGAGCAGGATGCCGACGGGCTTCCCGAGCACCAGCCCCGCGATGATCCCGATGGTGATGGGGTCGGTCAGCGCCGAGACCAGGCCGTCCACGCCGCCGATCTCGACCCCGGCCGCGAAGAACGCGAAGACCGGCACGGCGACGAGGGTCGCCACGATGCCCCAGCGATCCGCGAAGTGCGCGGCGAGACCGTCGTAGACCGGGGCGCCGTCCGCGTCCGTCCCGGTCCGCACCCGCGCGCGGGCCGTCGGACGCACCGGGACCAGGAAGCCGAGCAGCACCCCCGCGACCGTCGCGTGCACCCCGGATGCATGCACGAACGCCCACACGGCGAGGGCGAGAGGGAGCAGGATCCACCAGGAACGGATGCCGTTCTGCACGGCGAGCGCGAAGCCCGCGAGGGGGAGGAGCGCGAGGATCAGCCAGGGGAAGCTGATGGTCTCGGTGTAGAAGGTGGCGATGATCGTGATGGCGATCAGGTCGTCGATGATCGCGAGCGTGAGCAGGAACACCCGCAGTGCCGGCGGCAGGAAGCGGCCCACGACGGCGAGCACCGCGATCGCGAACGCGATGTCCGTGGCCGTGGGGATCGCCCATCCGCGGAGGACCTCGGCGCCGGAGGTCGCGTTGATCGCGACGAAGAACAGGGCGGGGACGATGACGCCCCCGACCGCGGCGGCGATCGGAAGCGCGGCACGGCGCGGATCGCGCAGCCGCCCGGCGACGAACTCCTCCTTCAGCTCCAGCCCGACGACGAAGAAGAACACGGCGAGCAGGCCGTCGGCGGCCCAGGCGCCCACGCTGAGCTCGAGGTGCCACTCCGGGATCCCGAAACGGAAGTCCCTGACGGCCTCGTACCAGGGGGCGGCGGGGGAGTTGGCGAGGATCAGGGCGGCGAGCGTGGCGGTCAGCAGCAGACCGCCGCCGAGCACGTCGCTCCGGGCGGTGGAGCGGATGCCGCGCCACAGCTCATGCGGCGCGAGACGGAAACGGGCAGGGGACGACGAAGAAGACACAGGGGTACCTCACGGCAGTTGGATGGGTGACGCGATGGCGCCGCACCCGTCCGGGCGCGGCCTATCCCTGTGGCGGCGGGCAGCCCGCGATCTCGCCGTGCGAGAGGGTGCCCCAGACGCTCGTCCACCCGTTCGTGCCGGGGTGCAGGACCACGCGCATCCACTCCGTCATCGGCGTCGCGGACGACAGACGGCGCGGAGCGCGCGTCGAACCGGCGATGTGGAGGGAGGGCACGGATCCAGGCTACCCGGCTCGGCTGCGGGACGTGGACGGGCTCCCGGTTGCACGAGAAGAGGGACCGTCCGTCTGGACGATCCCTCTTGCTGTACGTGCCCCCGACAGGAGTCGAACCTGCGACCTACGGTACCGGAAACCGGCGCTCTATCCACTGAGCTACGGAGGCGTACCGATCGACAATATCACTCGTCGGGGGTGGTCTCCGACCCACCGGCCTCCGTGACCGGCGCGGCGCGCAGTTCGTCGAGCGCTGCGGCGAGCTTCTCGGCGAGGTAGCGGTGGCCGTCGGTGGACGGATGCTTGCGCCCGACCTCCACGTCGATGACGGCGAGATAGTTGTCCTCGGTGATCCAGTCCCGCTCGATCGGGGAGATGTACCACCAGCCGCGGGCCGAGGCGAGAGCCGCGAGATCCCGGTCGATCCGTGCCGTCTGCGCGCCGACCGGAAGCTCGTGCGGCGCGGGGCCGAGCACGACGATCGCGGCCTCCGGGTAGAGAGCCGTCAGCGCGTCCCACGCGGCGGTCACGGCCTCGCGGTAGCCGGCCACGCCCTGCGCCCGGTCGTTGATGGAGCCCTGGATGATGACGAGATCCGGATCGAGAGTCGGGTCCAGTGCCGCGATGCGGTCGCCGAAGGCGGGGCCGTCGATGCCGGGCTTGAGGTAGCCGCTGCCCCGGACGCCGTCCACGATGGTCGTGCCGTGCAGGAGGTCGGCGAGCACGTACGCGTAGCCGAGCGTGGGGTCGGAGGCGGCCGAGCCGTAGGTCCAGGAATCGCCGAACACGAGGACGGTCGGCTCGTCGGGGAGCACGAGCGGTGCGGGGGCGATCACCGCGATGGACTCGTCTCCGGCGGCGGCACCGACGGGGAGGGATGACGGCGCCGGAACCCAGGGCCGCCAGACCCCGAGAACGCCCGCGGCGACGGCGACGAGGAGGGCCGCGGCGATGCCCGCGATGCGCAGTCGACGAGGAGCGGCGGGGGCGTTCATGGTGTGAGAGTAGATCACCGAGGACGGATCGCAAACTCCGCAGGACACGGGGCGACGGAACGGGCCCGCGCACCCCCGTAAACTGGGGGATCTATGAATCCTGAAACGCTCGCCCACGCCCTCCTCGCCGTCCTCGCCCCCATCGCCGAGGAACGACGTCCGGGCGAGCCGTTCGACCTCTCCGCCGCCGACATCGTGCTGGAGCGCCCGCGCAACCGCGATCACGGCGACTGGGCCTCGAACATCGCCATGCGCCTGGCCAAGACCTTCGGCACGAACCCGCGGGAACTCGCTCAGCAGATCGCCGACGGACTGGCCGATGTGGACGGCATCGCGAGTGTGGAGGTGGCGGGTCCCGGCTTCCTCAACATCCGCCTCGACGCGGCGGCCGCCGGTGCGCTCGCGAAGGTCATCGTCGACGCCGGTCCCGCCTACGGGACGAACTCCTCGCAGGAGGGCGTGAGCGTCAACGTCGAGTTCGTCTCGGCCAACCCCACGGGGCCGCTGCACATCGCGCACACGCGCTGGGCGGCCCTCGGCGACGCGATCGTCCGCCTGCTCCTCGCGAGCGGCGCCCGTGCGGTGCGCGAGTACTACATCAACGACGCGGGCGTGCAGATGGACCGCTTCGCCGCGTCCGTGCTGGCTGCGGCGAAGGGGGAGCCCACGCCGGAGGGCGGCTACCCGGGCGAGTACATCGCGACGCTGGCCGGCCGCGTCCTCGAGGCCCGTCCCGACCTGCTCGACCTCCCGGAGGAGGAGCAGCTCGCCGTCGCCCGCGAGCTCAGCTACGAGTACCAGCTCGCCGAGATCAAGCACTCCCTCGAGCGCTTCAACGTGCCGTTCGATGTGTGGTTCTCCGAGCGCACCCTCCACGCGAAGGATGCTTCGGGTTCCAGCCTGATCGACCAGGCCGTCGACCGTCTGCGCGAGCAGGGCCACGTGTTCGACGAGGACGGCGCCGTCTGGGTGCGCACCACCGA
>NZ_PNFU01000001.1:801865-870934 GCF_002871415.1 Microbacterium sp. UMB0228
TCCGCCGCTCGAACGGCGAGTACACGTACTTCGCCGCCGACGCCGCCTACTACCTGAACAAGGGCGACCGCGGCTTCCGCGACAAGATCTACCTGCTCGGCGCCGACCACCATGGCTACGTGCACCGTCTCAAGGCGGTCGCGGGAGCGGCGGGCGACGACCCCGCGAAGAACATCCAGGTGCTCATCGGCCAGATGGTCTCGATCAACGGTGCCCGCCTCAGCAAGCGCGCCGGCAACATCATCGAGATGGACGACCTGCTCGACTGGCTCGGCACGGACGCGCTGCGGTACTCGCTGGAGCGGTCGCCCGCCGACTCGCCGCTCGACCTCGACCCGGAGCTGCTGCAGAAGCGCACGAACGACAACCCGGTGTTCTACGTGCAGTACGCACACGCCCGCACCCACAACGTCGCGCGCAACGCCGCCGACTCCGGCATCGACCGCTCGGTCTTCGCTCCGGAGACGCTCACGCACCAGACCGAGGCGGCGCTGCTGGGCGCGCTGCAGGAGTTCCCGCGCATCGTCGCGTTCGCCGCCGAGGTGCGTGAGCCGCATCGCGTCGCGCGCTACCTGGAGGAGCTCGCCGGGCTGTACCACCGCTGGTACGACAACTGCCGGGTGATCCCCCTGAGCGATGCTCCGGTGGAGGACGTGCACCGCACGCGCCTGTGGTTGAACGACGCCGCCGGCCAGGTCTTCCGCAACGGGCTCGACCTGCTCGGCGTCTCCGCGCCCGAGCGCATGTAGGGAGCGCCATGAGTGACGACAACCCGACCCTCCCGTACCCGAAGCCCTCGGACGAGCACCCGACGCTCGTGGTCCCCGACCCGGCGGACGGTCGCGAGCGGAAGGGCGCACCGCCGCGGCGGCGCCGGTGGCCCTGGGTCGTCCTCATCGTCGTGGCCGTGCTCGCCGCCCTCGTGGTCGCGGCGGAGCTCGTCGCCCGTGCCGTGCTCCCCGGTGTCGTGCGGTCGATGGTGATCGAGCAGCTCGACCTGCCCGCCGACCAGCAGCTCGATGTCGAGACGGAGGGGATCCTGCTGCCGCAGCTGCTCGCGGGCCGCCTCGACACCCTGCGCCTGTCGACCGACGCCGTGACGCTGCAGGGCATCACGGGGGCGGCCGACGTCACCGCGACGGGCGTCCCGCTGCGCGTCGGCGACCTCGATGGCGCCGACGGCACCATCCGCATCGACCAGGACCAGTTCACCGCTCTGCTCTCGGACACCGACCTGCCCGTCGACACGGTCGAGTTCGCCGCGCCGAACGCGACGCTCGGCGGCTCGTTCGCGGTGCTCGGCACGCCGGTCCTGGTGTCCGTCACGTTCACCCCCGGCGCCGCCGAGGGGGACCTCGAACTCACGCCGGTGGCGGCGAGCATCGGGGGCGTGGACATCGATCTCGACCGCGTGGGCTCGTCGCTCGGCTCCCTGGGCGCAGGGATCACGGAGCCGCGGCGCGTCTGCATCGCCGACCAGCTCCCGGCCGGGCTCACGCTGACGGGGCTCGAGATCGTCGAGGACGAGGCCGTGATCGACATCGACGTGAACGGCGCGATCGTCAGGGACGAGTCGCTGCAGGAGAAGGGCACCTGCAGCGGCTGAGCGGACCCCGGTTCACCCGGGCAGGCGCTCCTGCAGGCGCGCGGCGAGTTCCGCCGGCCGTTGCAGGGGGATGCCGTGACCGCACCCCTCGACGATCTCGAGTGTGCTGCGCGGGTGCACGCGGTTCAACAGCGCGGCGGAGCGGCGCATGAGCGGCTTCTCCTCTGCGCCGACGAGCACCAGCGCCGAACCGGGATGCGCACGCCACGCGGGCGGCGGTGTGAAACGCAGGTTCTCCTCGACCGCGTGCAGCAGCGTCGTGCGTGAGAGGGCGGCGGAGGTCTCCAGGTAGCGGGGAAGCAGTTCTTCCGGGATGAACAGCTCTCGTGCCTGCAGACGGGCGAAGCGCTCGTTCCTGGCGAGTCCGGCGGTGAGGCGGAGCAGTGCCAGAGTGGGCCCGACGGCCCGGATCGGCTCCGCCTGAGCGCTGATGACGACGGCGTCGGCGACGAGGTCCGGGCGTCGTGCGGCCAGCAGGACGGCGAGCTGCGCGCCGAGGGAGAAGCCGACGACGGTGGCCGGTCCGGTCTCCCGCTCCAGCAGGGGGATGAGCCCCGTCACCGTCTCCCCGTGCGATGCGTAGTCGACGCTCGCGCTGCGGCCGTGACCGGGGAGGTCCGGGACGATGACCCGGCGCGCGGGATCGAGGTGTCCGCGCAGCGGCCCCCACATCCACCCGGCGACCCCGCCGCCGTGCAGGAGCAGAAGCGGTGGTGTCCCCGGGGGACCCGATGTCTCGTGATGCATGTCACTCCGTCTCGAAGCTCGCGGCCATCCGGCCGACGGTGTCGATCGCGCTCTCCAAGGTCGCGCGATCCAGGGGACCCAGCGTGCGTGCGGCCGACAGCAGTCCGAGGGTGGCGCTGGAGAGAGCGAGGGCCAGGGCTTCGGGCTCCACATCCGGCACGATCCGGCCCTGGCGCTGGAGGTCACGGATACCGGCGACGACCCGTTCGTGACGCGTCCGGTACCGGGAGGTCGGCTGCGCGGCGACGTGGGCGCCGAGCACTCCCGCGTCGTCGAGGAACGCGGCCGTCATGAGCTCGTCGCCGAGCAGCGCCGCCGCCGTGGCGCGGTAGAGGGCGCTGAGCGAGGGCTGAGGTCCGGCCGTGCGGCCGACCGTGTCGGCGATCCGCGCGGTGCCGCGCTGGAGCAGGGCATCGAGGATGTCGCGTTTCGCCGCGAACTCCAGGTAGACGGCGCCCTTGCCGATACCGGCCGCGCGCGCGATCGCGGCGACGTTCATCGCGTCGAAGCCCTCGGCCAGGACCATGCGCTCCGCCGCGTCGAGGATGCGTCCCCGACGGTCGGGCACGAGCGGCCTAGGCATCGGAGCCTCGGGCGAACCAGTCGCGCAGGGCGGGGATCACGAGGTCGGGACGGTCCCGTTGCACCCAGTGCCCGGCGCCGGGGGCCACGAGGAGCTGCCCGTCGGGCAGGATCTCCGCGGCCTCCTCGACCCGTCGGAGAGGGACGCCGGAGTCGCGGTCGCCGTGCACGAGGAGGACCGGGACGCGGATCTCGGCGAGTCGATCACGGTAGTCGGTGCGGAGTCGCAACGGCCGCACCTGATCCCGCTGCCAGTCGCCGAACGTCGTGAGACCGGAGCCGGTCGCGGCCTCGGCGAGCACCGCGTCGACGAGACCAGGGGTGCGGGCGTCGGGGGAGCGCACGAGATCCTGGAGGCCTCGCGTCATCGCCTTCCGGTCGCGTGCGTAGACGCGTGTCATCGCGCCGAGCAGGCCCGAACGCAGGATCAGGAACGTCGACAGGTGCGAGAGGGTCCCGACGGCGCCGTCCGTCAGGCGCGGCATCAGGCCGTAACTGCCGAGAAGGGCGGCGGCATGTGCTCCGTCCGGGCGGTCGAGCAGATGGCCCAGCGCCATGCCCGCGCCCATCGAAAGACCTCCGATGGCATAGGCGTGCAGCCCGAGGGCGTCGACGAGGTCGCCGACGTACTGCACGAGGCGCTCCTGGGTCAGCGGCGCATCGAGGCGTGGGCTGCGTCCGAAGCCGGGGTGGTCCGGCGCGAGGACCCGGTGTCCGGCCGCCGCCAGCGCCGACCCGACCTGGCCCCAGGAGAGCTCCGCACTGTCGGCCCCGCCGCCGTGCAGCAGCAGCACGGGCGTCTGCGTCTCCCCGGAGGGGCACCATTCCAGGACCGACACCGCGGCGCCGGGAACGGTCACGGTGTGCCGTCGTGGTGCGGACATGCGTCCCCTCTCGTTGTGACCATCCTATCCATTCCGGTCACAACGAGGACCTCACTCCGGGGCGGCGGTGCCGTTCTCCTCGGCCGCCGCGCGCTGGGCGTCCCGCAGCTCGGCCGTCGCGATCTTCACGTCGACCTCGGCGCGCTGCAGCCGTCGCTGCACGAACGTCCGCGCGCCGAACCGTTCGTGCAGGCGGTCGCCGCGCTCCTCCTCGGCGGTGACGATGTAGGCGCATGCGACGAGGATGACCTGCGTGGACAGCTGGAGCCAGATCAGGAGCGCGAGGAGCGAGGCGAACGAGGCGAGGAGGGGGTTGCTCGTCGCGCCGCCGACGAAGAGCCCGGAGAGCTGCTGCAGCACGATGAGGCCGAAGGCGCCGAGGAGGGCGCCGCTCCACAGGGAGCGCGCGGCGGGCCGGACGCCGGAGAGCAGGAGGAAGGCGCCGACGATCAGGGCCGCGTCGAGGATGAAGACAACGAGCAGCGACAGGAGACGGACCGTCCAGACGAGCAGCGGCGAATCCGACGGCACCCCGAGCAGATCGCCGATCCAGGTCACCCCGAGCTGTCCGATGAAGGTGATCCCGGCGGCGAGCACGAACGCGAGGCCGATGCCGACGCCGAGCAGCAGGTTGCGGACGATGACCCAGATCCACAGGATGTCCGCCTGGATCGTGCCGGCGATGGTCCGGATGGCCGTGCGGAGCGAGCCGATGGCGCCGAGCGCGGCACCCACCAGCGCGATGAGGGAGATGATGCCGGCGATCGAGAACGAGGCCGGGGTCCGGAGGTCCTTGGTGTCGATGACACCGCCCTCGCCGATGAGCCCGGGGACCGCGGACTGCACGGCGTCGATGATCGCGCGCCAGGCCTCCGGGTTGCCGGAGAGCCAGAGGGCCGCGAGGGAGAAGCCGAGGAGCACGCCCGCGAAGACGCTGAACAGGGCCCGGTAGGTCACGCTGTCGGCGAGCATCGGGCCACGGCGCTCGGAGTACAGCAGCACGGCCCTGACCGGGCGCCGGGCGAGGGCCCAGGCGATCACCGGACCCGTGATGCGGGCGACGAGCCCCGGGCGGGCCGGGGCTGCGGAGTGGTTCTCGGAGTCTCGGTTGTCGGTGTCTGCCACGTGCCCACCCTACGAGCCGGGCGGTACCGCTCCCCAGGGGGTTGACGCGGCGTGTCACCATGACCAGGCCGTGACAGAGGGTGCCCTAGAATCGGGGCAACTCGATGTGCGCCTCCGCCCGAGATCCGTCCCACGATTGGTGTTCCGTGCTCGACTCTGCCGCCACTCTCGCTCCGGACTGGCTCGTCGTCCCCGAAGATCCGAACGATCTCGCGCCCGGTGTCTGGCCGTCTTCGGCCACGCGCGACGACGACGGCAGCCTCGTGCTCGCCGGAGTGCCGGCGCCCGAGCTCGCCCGCACCTACGGCACGCCGCTCCTCGTGCTCGATGAGGACGAGGTGCGGCGCCGCGCCCGGGCCTTCCGCGACGCGTTCGACCGGGCCGCCTCGGCGCACGGCACCACCGCGCAGGTGTACTACGCCGGCAAGGCCTTCCTGTGCACGACGGTCGCCCGCTGGGTCGTCGACGAGGGGCTGCGCATCGACGTGTGCACCGGCGGCGAGCTCGAGGTCGCCCTCGCCGCGGGGGTCGCACCGGCCTCGCTGGGCTTCCATGGCAACAACAAGTCGGTCGCCGAGCTGGAGCGCGCGGTCGCTCTCGGCATCGGCACGATCGTCGTCGACAGTTCGATCGAGATCGAGCGCCTCGCCGCCATCACGGCCCGGACGGACACCGTGCAGCGCGTCATGGTGCGGGTCATCAGCGGCGTCCACGCCGAGACCCACGACTTCCTCGCCACGGCCCACGAGGACCAGAAGTTCGGCTTCCCGCTCGCCGAGGCCGAGGTCGCCGTGGCCCGCATCCGCGAGATCCCGGGGCTGGAGTTCGCCGGCCTGCACTGCCACATCGGCTCCCAGATCTTCGGCGTGGCCGGCTTCCGCGAATCCGCGTCGCGCGTGCTCGAACTGCACGCCGCCCTCCTCGAGGACGGCCCGGTGCCGCAGCTGAACCTCGGCGGCGGCTTCGGCATCGCCTACACCCGCGTCGACGACCCCACGCCGATCGACGAGCTCGCCGACGGCATCGTCGCGGCGGTCGCCGAGGGCTGCGCGGCGCGGGGCATCGCGGTGCCCGCGCTCTCGTTCGAGCCCGGGCGCGCGATCGTCGGCACGGCGGGCGTGACCCTCTACGAGGTCGGCACGACGAAGGACGTCACGGTCGCCTCCGGGGCCACGCGGCGGTATGTCAGCGTCGACGGCGGGATGAGCGACAACGCCCGTACGGCTCTCTACGGCGCCAGCTACTCCGCCCGCCTCGCCTCGCGGACGGGGACAGACGAGCCCCAGCTGAGCCGAGTGGTCGGCAAGCACTGCGAGTCCGGCGACATCGTCGTCGACCACGAGTACCTCCCCGGAGACGTGACACCGGGCGATCTGCTGGCCGTCCCGGCGACCGGCGCCTACTGCGCCTCGCTCGCGAGCAACTACAACCACGTCCCGCGGCCGCCGATCGTGGCGGTGCGGGAGGGGCGCTCGCGGGTGATCGTCCGCGGCGAGACCGTCCACGACCTGCTGGCCCGCGACGCGGGCATCGACGGGGCGCACGCCCCCGAGGGAGCACGATGACCCACCCCGAAGGAGCACCCATTGACTGACTACAGACGACTTCGCGTGGCGCTGCTGGGCGCCGGAGCCGTCGGCTCCCAGGTGGCGGCGCTCCTGCTCCGCCACGGTGACGAGCTGGCCGACCGCGCGGGTGCCGCGCTGGACCTGGCCGGCATCGCGGTCCGTGACCTCGACGCGCCCCGCGACGTCGAGCTCCCGAAGGAGCTCTTCACGACCGACGCCGAGTCGCTCATCCTCGGCGCCGACATCGTGATCGAGCTCATCGGCGGCATCGAGCCCGCCCGCACCAACATCCTCCAGGCGATCGGCTCGGGAGCCGACGTGGTCACGGCCAACAAGGCGCTGCTGGCCACCCATGGCCCGGAGCTGTTCGAGGCGGCGGATCGCGTCGGCGCCTCGGTGTACTACGAGGCGGCGGCCGCGGGTGCCATCCCGATCATCCGTCCGCTGCGCGACTCGCTCGCGGGCGACCGCGTCGTGCGGATCATGGGCATCGTCAACGGCACCACGAACTACATTCTCGACCGGATGGACACCGAGGGCGCCGACTTCGCCGACGTGCTGGCGGACGCGCAGCGCCTCGGATACGCGGAGGCCGACCCGACCGCGGACGTCGAAGGCTACGACGCCGCGCAGAAGGCCGCGATCCTCGCCAGCCTCGCCTTCCACACCGCGGTCCCGCTGGAGGCCGTGCACCGCGAGGGGATCACCGCCATCACGGCGTCGATGATCGAGGAGGCCCGCGCGGCGGGCTTCGTGATCAAGCTGCTCGCCGTCTGCGAGCGCATCGAGGCCGACGGCGCCGAGTCCATCTCGGTGCGGGTCTACCCGGCCCTCGTGCCGGTCGCCCACCCTCTCGCCTCCGTGCACGGTGCCAACAACGCCGTCTTCGTCGAGGCTGAGGCGGCGGGCTCCCTCATGTTCTACGGTGCCGGCGCGGGCGGCATCCAGACGGCCTCGGCCGTGCTCGGCGACGTGGTCTCCGCCGCTCGTCGGCACATCGCCGGCGGCGTCGGGGTGGGCGAGTCCACCAGGGCGAACCTCCCCGTCGTGCCCATCGGCCATGTGACGACGCGCTACCAGATCACCCTCGAGGTCTCCGACGCCCCCGGCGTGTTGGCGACGGTCGCCGGAATCCTCAGCGACGGCGGGGTGTCCGTCGCGACCGTCGTCCAGACCGTCGAGGGCGAGGACGAGCCGACCGCCCGCCTCATCATCGGCACGCATCGCGCGACGGAGCAGGCCCTCAGCGACACGGTGGACGTGCTCGCGGGCAGCGACGTCGTCGCCCGCGTGGTGTCCGTCCTCCGGGTGGAAGGCGAGTGACCACGGTGACGGCCACGGCTCCCGCCCCCGAGGAGCACGGCGCGCGTGTGGGTCGCACGGTCGAGGTGACGGTGCCGGCGACGAGCGCCAACCTCGGCCCCGGCTTCGACACGCTCGGCCTGGCGCTCAGCATCTACGACCGGCTCGAGGTGACGGCGCTGCCCGAGGGGCAGCTCGAGATCGAGGTCTCCGGTTCCGGCGCTGAGGACATCCCGCGGGATGCCTCCAACCTCATCGTCCGGACGATCGCCTATGTGTTCGCCGACGCCGGCCGCCCGATGCCCGGACTGCGCATCGTGGCCGAGAACGCGGTCCCGCACGGCCGCGGTCTCGGATCCTCCGGTGCGGCCGTCGCCGCCGGCGTGCTCGCGGCGAAGGGGCTGCTGGCGGGAGACGTCGACATCTCCGACACCGATCTGCTGCGCCTGGCGACCGAGCTGGAGGGCCACCCGGACAACGTGGCCCCTGCGCTGTTCGGCGGGCTCACGATCGCGTGGATGGGGGAGCGCGGCCCGCAGCACAAGAAGCTCCTCGTGCACCGCGGCGTCTCCCCGCTCGTCCTCGTCCCGGCGTACACGATGTCCACCTCGCAGGCCCGGTCGCTGCAGCCGCCGCACGTCTCCACGGCCGACGCGGTGTTCAACGTGTCCCGGTCGGCACTGCTCATCGCCGCGCTGATGCAGAGCCCGGAGCTGCTGCTCGACGCGACCGCCGACCGCCTGCACCAGGACTACCGCGCCGGTGCCATGCCGGAGACGCAGCGTCTCGTGCAGGCTCTGCGCGCGGCCGGATTCGCGGCCGTCGTCTCCGGCGCCGGACCCAGCGTGCTCGTGCTCGCCGACGGTCCCGGCAGCCGTCTGGACGCCGTCGAGGTGGCCAATCAGGTGACCGACACCCCGTGGGAGGCGCTCCTGCTCGCCGTCGACGTCCGTGGTGGTACAGTGGGGGATCGAGCGGAGGGCTCCACGTAGCATTCGTGAATCTGGCCCCATTGCATCTCTTGCAAGACCCGCACGCGAACCCCTGAGGCCCAAGTGCCGAGGCTGGCTGACGCCGAGCGTCAGCCCGTGCGATCGTGCGCAGCACCCGTTGTGCGCGTTCACGCTCATTTCCCATGACCTATAAGGGAGTACTCGTGGAGAACCTCTCCGAGACCCAGAACGATCAGGCGGCTCCGACCGCCGATGCCCCCGTCGCCGAGCAGGCGACCGAATCCGCTCCGGCCAAGAAGCGCGCACCGCGTCGGGCGAACACCGCCACGGCTGCGGCCAAGGCGGCCAAGGCCGCGGAGGAGTCCGGTTCGGCGGAGGCCCCTGCGGCTGCTGCCGGCGACTCCGCCGAGGCGGCGGAGGCAGCCCCGAAGGCGAAGGCTCCGCGCCGCACGCGGGCGAAGAAGGCGGACGCCGAGGCTCCGGCCGAGGCCGCACCGGCCGAAGCGGCACCGGCTGCCGAGACCGCCGAGGCGCCCGCCGAGGCCCCCAAGTCCGCCCGCGGCCGTCGCACGAAGAAGGCGGATGCCGAGGCCCCGGAGGCGAAGACCGAGAAGGCCGAGGCCGCACCGGCCGACAGCGCCGCGGAGACCGCCGACGCGGGCACCGCCCAGGGCGGCCGCGCCAAGAACGACGCGGCGAAGAGCGAGTCGAAGAACGACGGCGCTGCCGCGAAGAACGAGGCCGAGGCGGACGCTCCCGCGAAGGACGCATCCGGCGAGGCGGACAACGGCGAGGAGCAGGGCGGTCGGGGCCGCAGCCGCAACCGCAACCGCAACCGTGGCCGCGGCCAGGGCGGCGGTCAGGAGCAGGCGCAGAACGCGCCGGCCGACGACGACCAGTCGGGTAACGGCAACGGCCGCAACCGTCAGCGCAACAAGCGTCGCAGCGGCGGCCAGGTCGACGAGTTCGAGACGGAGATCACCGAGGACGACGTCCTCATCCCGATCGCCGGCATCCTCGACGTGCTCGACAACTACGCCTTCGTCCGCACCACCGGCTACCTGGCCGGCCCGAGCGACGTCTACGTCTCGCTCGGCCAGGTCAAGAAGTACAACCTCCGCAAGGGCGACGCCGTCGTCGGCTCCATCAAGCAGCCGCGCGAGGGTGAGCAGCAGGGGCGGCAGAAGTACAACGCCCTGGTCAAGGTCGACTCGATCAACGGCCTCTCGGTCGACGATGCGGCCACCCGCGTGGAGTTCGGCAAGCTTACCCCGCTCTACCCGCAGGAGCGTCTGCGGCTGGAGACGGCTCCGGAGAAGCTCACGCAGCGGATCATCGACCTTGTCGCGCCGATCGGCAAGGGCCAGCGCGGCCTCATCGTCGCACCGCCCAAGGCCGGCAAGACGATCGTCCTGCAGCAGATCGCCAATGCGATCGCGCAGAACAACCCCGAGGTCCACCTCATGGTCGTGCTCGTCGACGAGCGCCCCGAAGAGGTCACCGACATGGAGCGCACCGTGAAGGGCGAGGTCATCGCCTCCACCTTCGACCGCCCCGCGGAGGACCACACCACGGTCGCCGAGCTCGCGATCGAGCGGGCCAAGCGCCTCGTCGAGCTGGGCCGCGACGTGGTCGTGCTGCTCGACTCGATCACCCGCCTCGGGCGCGCGTACAACCTGGCCGCTCCGGCGTCCGGCCGCGTGCTCACCGGCGGTGTCGACGCGTCCGCGCTCTACCCGCCGAAGCGCT
Source organism: Microbacterium sp. UMB0228 (assembly GCF_002871415.1). Classification (NCBI taxonomy): domain Bacteria; kingdom Bacillati; phylum Actinomycetota; class Actinomycetes; order Micrococcales; family Microbacteriaceae; genus Microbacterium; species Microbacterium sp. UMB0228. Next base: position 812,382 of record NZ_PNFU01000001.1, read on the forward strand.
TCTTCGGTGCCGCGCGCAACATCGAGAACGGCGGATCCCTCACGATCCTCGCCACCGCCCTCGTCGAGACCGGATCCAAGATGGACGAGGTCATCTTCGAGGAGTTCAAGGGCACCGGCAACAGCGAGCTGCGGCTGTCCCGTCAGCTGGCCGACAAGCGCATCTTCCCGGCGGTCGACGTCAACGCGTCCAGCACCCGCCGCGAGGAGATGCTGCTCTCGGCCGACGAGGTCAAGATCACGTGGAAGCTGCGCCGTGCTCTCGCCGGCCTCGACCCGCAGCAGGCCCTGGAGGTCGTGCTCGGCAAGCTCAAGGAGACCCACTCCAACGTGGAGTTCCTCGTGCAGATGCAGAAGTCCATCCCGACGCTGCCCTCGGGCGCTCACGGGCACGACAACAACATCCGCTGAGGACCGACGTGTTCGAGTCCGTCCAGACTCTGATCGACGAGCATCGCCGGGTCCAGGAGGAGCTCTCCGACCCGGCGGTGCACGCCGACGCGGCACGCGCCAAGCGCGTCAACCGTCGGTACGCCGAGCTGTCGCGCATCGTGGCGGCGCATGAGGCGTGGACGGCTGCCGTCGACGATCTGGAGGCGGCGCGGGAACTGGCCCGTGAGGACGAGGCCTTCGCCGCGGAGGTACCCGCCCTCGAAGAGGGCGTGCAGGCGGCGCAGGAGCGTCTGCGGCGACTGCTCATCCCGCGCGACCCGGATGACGCCCGCGACGTGATCATGGAGATCAAGGCGGGGGAGGGCGGCGCGGAGTCGGCCCTGTTCGCCGCGGATCTGCTGCGCATGTACGTGCAGTACGCCGCGTCGAAGGGGTGGAAGACCGAGCTGCTCGAGCGCAACGAGTCCGACCTGGGCGGCTACAAGGACGTCCAGGTCGCCATCAAGGGTTCCTCGTCCGACCCCGCGCAGGGTGTCTGGGCGCATCTGAAGTACGAGGGCGGCGTGCACCGCGTGCAGCGGGTTCCCGCCACGGAGTCGCAGGGCCGCATCCACACCTCGACGACCGGCGTGCTCGTGTTCCCCGAGGTGGACGAGCCCGAGGAGATCCAGATCGATCAGAACGATCTGAAGATCGACGTGTTCCGCTCGTCGGGCCCCGGCGGACAGTCGGTGAACACCACCGACTCCGCTGTCCGCATCACGCACGTGCCGACCGGGATCGTCGTGTCGATGCAGAACGAGAAGTCGCAGCTGCAGAACCGCGAGGCGGCGATGCGGGTGCTGCGTGCCCGGCTGCTGGCCAAGCAGCAGGAGGAACTCGATGCGGCCGCCTCGGACGCGCGCAAGTCGCAGATCCGCGGCATGGACCGTTCGGAGCGCATCCGCACCTACAACTTCCCGGAGAACCGGATCGCGGATCACCGCACCGGGTTCAAGGCGTACAACCTCGATCAGGTCATGGACGGTGCGCTCGACCCCATCATCGAGAGCGCCATCGCCGCCGACGAAGAGGCCCGTCTGGCCGCCGTCGGCTCCGAGGGCTGAGCGGCCGCCGCGACGGCGTCAGGTGCGCGCAGCGTACCGGTGCTCGGGACGCCCGGTCGACCCGTAGCGCAAGCGCACCTCGACGATGGTCCGTGCGGCGAGAGCCGCGAGGTGCCGTTGCGCCGTGGCCCGGGAGATGCCGACCCGCTCGGCGACCTCCGCCGCTGAAGCCTCGCCGTCGCCGAGCGCCGCGAGCACGCGCTGCTCGGTGGCCGAGCGCGACAGGGAGACCGGCTCGCCGCCGCCGTGCAGGATCGCCAGCGCGCGGTCCACGTCCTCCTGCGTGAGGGGCCGATCACCCGCGAGCAGGTTGCGGTAGCGGGTGTACCGGTCGAGGAGTCCCGTGAGAGCACGTCGGTCGAAAGGCTTCACGAGGTAGCCTACGGCGCTGGCTCGCAGTGCGCGGCGCACGGTGGGCGCGTCGTCCGCGGCGGAGATGAGGATCGCGTCGACCCCGAGCTCGCGGACGAGTCCGATGCCGTCCCCGTCGGGGAGGTAGACGTCGGCGAGCAGGAGGTCGGGGCGTGTCGCGCGCACGAGGTCGCGCGCCTCGGCGCAGGACCGCGCGGTCCCGGTCACGGTGTATCCGGGCTGATCGTCCACGATCGTCCGGTGCAGGTCGGCCACCCGGAAGTCGTCGTCGAGGATGAGCGCGCGCAGCGGTTCGGTCATCGGTCCTCCTTCGGGACACGCGGGGCGGGGTCGACGGCATCACCGAGCCGGGCGGCGAAGACCGCGCCGTGGTCGGGACCGCCGGGGTCGATGATCCAGAGGTCGCCGCCGCTGCGGCGGGCGATCTCCGTCGCGAGCGGCAGGCCGATGCCGTGTCCATGCACGGAGTCCCCGCCCCCGTCGTCGGCGCGCGGTCGCGGATCGGACGGGCGGAGCCCCTCGCCGGAGTCGGCCACCGTGACGACGAGCGCGTCACCGTCGCTCAGCACGGAAACGTCCACCCACCGTGGCTCCCGCGTGCCCGCGACGGCGGCCACGACCGCGTTGTCCACGAGGTTGCCGAGTACGCTGGCCACGTCCTCCGCCCGACGGACGGTGCCGATCACCTGGGTGTCTGCCGCGATCCGCAGGGCGACGCCCCGTTCGGCGGCCTCGACGCCCTTGGCCCCGAGGAAGGCGTGCAGGAACGGGTCGCCCACGAGGTCGAGTCCGGTCACGGGGAACGTCACCGGACCACGGCTGACCAGCTCGTCGAGGAACGCCCTGGCGTCGTCGACGCGACCGGCGTCGATGAGGCCCGCGGCCACATGGAGGCGGTTCGCGAACTCGTGGCGTTGGACACGCAGCGCGGAGGTCATCGTCCGAACGGCCTCCAGCCGCTCGGTCAGGGCGATGAGGTCGGTGCGGTCGCGCACGATCAGCACATCGCCGAGCGCGCGCCCGTCGCGTCGCACCGCGCGCGACTCGAGGTACAGCATCCGGTCGCCCACGACGGCCTCCGCGCGGTCGCGAGCCCCGGTGGCGGTGTCGCGCACGACAGGGGGGAGGGGAAGCGCGTCCACGGGGCGGCCGATCGGATCGTGGAGCCCGAGAAGCCGGTCCGCCGCGGCATTGCTCACGCGCACGACGCCGTCCTGATCGACCGCGAGCACGCCGTCGCCGACGCCGTCGAGCACCGCCGTCTGATTCTGCACGAGGGCGACCAGCTCCTCGGGCTGCACGCCGATGGTCAACCGTTCCCAGCGCCGACGCAGGAGGAGGAAGGCCAGCAGCGCGAGGGCGAGGGCGCCGGCGGCGGTCAGACCGAGCGCGGCGAGCAGCGGCGGCAGGTCGTCGAAGACGCCGTTGCGCTCGAACCCGACGCTGATCTCGCCGACCGGCGTGCCGGAGTCGTCGCGCACCGGCACCTTCGCGCGGGCGGACTCGCCGAGCGTGCCGGTCTGCCAGTCGACCACCTCGTGTCCCGCCAGCACCGCGGCGAACGGGGTGCTCACGACCTCGCCGATCCGCGAGGGCAGCGGATGGGCGAGTCGGATGCCTTCATCGTCCGTGATGACGACGAACAGGGCCCCGGTGCGGGCCATGACGTCTGTGGCGATCTGCTGCAGGTCTCCGTCGCGCAGCGCCTCCGCGTCCGGCTCGTCGTCCGACGCGGAGATGGCGGCGACCGCCGCCCGCACCTGCGCGTCCTCGGCCAGGGTCCTCGCGATGCCGAGCGCGGTCGACTCCGCCTCGGCGCGCAGCTGCTGGACCGCGAGGGCGAGGTACACGCCCGTGCACAGCGTCACGACGAGGGCGACGGCGGCGAGGTGCAGCAGCAGCGCGCGGGTCGCGAACCGGACCCGTCTCCGCGGGGACATCGACACCTCCTCGATGCGCAATATGCGCAGAAGTCACGGTACGCGCACAAGGCGCGGTTATGCGGCATACCGCGCTCCGCGTCTCCGGATTCCCTAGCCTCGTCAGGATCCGTCAGCGATGACGGAGCGACGACGAAGGAGTCACGCATGTTCCACGCATCGACCGCGCTGATCGCTGCCGCCGAGGAGGAGGCACCGACCTACGACGTGGCCTTCGTGCCGCCGGAGGGTGTGCTCGTCATCCTCGGCTTCACGATGGTCCTCGTGTTCATGACGCTGATCATGACCAAGCGCCTCACCCCGATGGTGGCCCTGATCCTCGTGCCGACCGCCTTCGGGCTCTTCGCGGGAGCAGGGCTCGGGCTCGGCGACATGATCCTCGACTCGATCGGCGCCATGGCGCCCACGGCCGCGCTGCTGATGTTCGCGATCATGTTCTTCGGCATCATGATCGACGTCGGCCTCTTCGATCCCCTCATCCGGCTGATCACGCGGGTGCTCGGCGACGACCCCGCGAAGGTGGTGCTCGGGACCGCGCTCCTCGCGGGCGCGGTGTCCCTCGACGGCGACGGCTCGACGACCTTCATCATCACGACCTCCGCGATGCTGCCCATCTACCTCCGTCTCGGCATGAGTCCCGTCGTCCTCACCTGTGTCGCCGGCCTCATGAACGGCACGCTCAACATCGTCCCGTGGGGCGGCCCGACCGTGCGCGCCGCGACCGCGCTCGGTGTTCAGCCGACGGAGATCTTCGTGCCGATGCTCCCCGCCCTGGGCGCAGGCATCGTCGTGACGCTCGGCTTCGCCTGGCTCCTCGGCCTGGGGGAGCGGCGGCGCTTGGGGCGGATCGACGCGGACGGCCGGCTCACCGGAGCCGACGGCGGCGTCCTCTCCTCGGTGCCCCGGATCTTCCGCGGCGCCGAGCTCAAGCCGGGCGCTCGTGCCTCGCTGCGCACCGGCAACCTCGTCGTCGTCGCCGGCGGACACGCTCCGGTCGCCGCCGGGAGCATCGACCCCGCGGACACCGCGATGGCCGACACCATGCTCGATCCCGCCCGCCCGACCCTGCGTCCGCGGCTGATCTGGTTCAACCTCCTCCTGACCGTCGCGGTCATGGTGCTCCTGGTGATCGACATCCTTCCGCTGCCCTACGTGTTCATGGTCGGCGCGGGCATCGCGCTCGTCGTCAACTTCCGCGGCATCAAGGACCAGGCGGCGGAGATCGTCGCGCACGCCCCGAGCATCGTCGGCGTCGTGTCGATGGTCATCGCCGCCGGCGTCCTCGTGGGGGTCCTCTCCGGCACCGGCATGGTCGATGCGATGGCGACGTGGATCACGAACGTGCTGCCGCCCGCACTCGGCCCGTTCCTCGCCCCGATCACGGGCGTGCTGTCCATCCCGTTCACGTTCTTCATGTCGAACGACGCCTTCTACTTCGGGATCCTCCCCGTGCTCGCCCAGAGCGCGGCGAACTTCGGCATCGATCCGGTCGAGATGGCCAGGGCCTCGATCACCGGGCAGCCGGTGCATCTGCAGAGCCCGCTCGTGCCCGCAATCCTGCTGCTCGTCTCCCTCGCCGGGGTGAACCTCGGAGACCACCACCGCAAGGTGCTGTGGCGCGCGGTCATCGTGTCGCTCGTGATGCTGGGGATCGGCATCCTGGTCGGTGCCGTCCCCTTCTTCGTCGCGCAGTGAGGGCAGCAGGGCGCTGCCCCCGCCCCTCAGATGGAGTAGTCCGGGGCGGTCAGCAGCGCCCTGGTGTCCTCACCGGCGGTCCGCTGACGCGGCTTCGCGGGCACACCCACGAGCACGCTGTCGGCGGGGGCGTCCTTGGTGACCACGGCGTTGGCGCCCACCACCGAACGGGCTCCGACGGTGACGGGGCCGAGGATCTTCGCCCCCGCGCCCACGGCCACGCCGTCCTGCAGGGTGGGGTGCCGCTTGCCGACGTCCCTGGTCCGCCCGCCGAGGGTCACGCCGTGGTACATCAGCACGTCATCGCCGATCTCCGCCGTCTCGCCGATGACGACGCCCATGCCGTGATCGATGAAGAAGCGTCGGCCGATCCGGGCGCCGGGATGGATCTCGACGCCCGTCAGCCACCGGGCGACCTGCGACCCGGTGCGGGCGAGGAGCCGGAGGCGCCGCCGCCACAGCGCGTGCGAGACGCGGTGCGCCCAGATGGCGTGCAGGCCGGGGTAAAGCAGCGCGACCTCGACCGCGGTGCGCGCGGCCGGGTCGCGAAGGCGCGCGGCGGCGATGTCCTCGCGCATTCGCCCGATCATGCCCATCGACGACCTCAGTCCTCGCGCAGATCCTCGAACAGGGCGGTGGAGAGGTACCGCTCGCCGGTGTCCGGGATGATCACGACGATGGTCTTGCCGGCGTTCTCCGGGCGCGCGGCGACGGTCAGCGCGGCCGAGACGGCGGCACCGGAGGACATGCCGACCAGCAGACCTTCCTTCGCCGCGAGCGCGCGAGCCACGCGCAGCGAGTCCTCGAACTCCGCCGTGATGATCTCGTCGAGCACCTCGCGGTCGAGCACGTCGGGCACGAAGTTCGGCCCGATGCCCTGGATCTTGTGCGGTCCGGGGTGCCCTTCGGTCAGGACGGGGGAGTCCTTGGGCTCGACGGCGATGACCTGGACCTCGGGCTTCGCCGCCTTCAGGGCCTGCCCGGTGCCGGTGACCGTGCCGCCCGTGCCCACGCCGGCGATGAAGATGTCGACCGCGCCGTCGGTGTCGCGCAGGATCTCCTGCGCCGTGGTCTCGCGGTGGATCTGCGGGTTCGCCGCGTTCTCGAACTGGCGGATCCAGATGGCGCCCGGGGTCTCGTCGACGATGCGCTTGACCTCCTCGATCGCCCCCTTCATGCCCTTCGTGGGGTCGGTGAGGACGATCTCCGCGCCGAACGCCTTGAGCAGCACGCGGCGCTCCTTCGACATCGAGGCGGGCATCGTGAGGATGACGCGGTAGCCGCGCGCGGCGCCCACCATGGCGAGGGCGATGCCGGTGTTGCCGCTCGTCGACTCCACGATCGTCCCGCCGGGGGCGAGCTCGCCGGCGGCCTCGGCGGCGTTGATCATGGCGATGCCGATGCGGTCCTTCACACTGGACGCCGGGTTGTAGTACTCGAGTTTCGCGAGCACGGTGGCGCCGAGGCCCTCGGTCACGCGGTTGAGGCGGACGAGCGGGGTGTTCCCGAAAGCGGTGGTGATGTCGGGGTGAATGCCGGACATGGGGGAGCCTTCCTGTGCGGGTGCGCTGCCGATCCAGCCTAGGCGAGCGCGATGGGGGGCGGGGCATTGTGACGGTCGCGCACTCTACGCTGGAGCCATGCCCGACCTCTCCCTTGCCGCCGCCGTGCGCGCCGCGGCGCAGCGTCTCGCCGACGCCGGCGTGCCGGATCCCCTCGTCGATGCGGAGCTGCTCGCCGGACACGTCCGCGGACAGCGCAGGGGAGAGGTGCAGGCGGCGGTGATCCGCGGCGACCGGCTCACCGATGAGGACGCGGCCGCGCTGGACGCCCTCGTCGCCCGGCGCGCGGGCCGCGAGCCGCTGCAGCATCTCACCGGGACCGCGCCGTTCCGGCACCTGGAGCTCGCCGTCGGCCCCGGGGTCTTCGTCCCGCGCCCGGAGACGGAGACGGTGGTGCAGTACGCGATCGACGCTCTCCTGGGTTCGGGGGAGCCGTCACCGATCGGGGTCGACCTCGGCACCGGCAGCGGCGCGATCGCGCTCGCGATGGCCACCGAGGTGCCGCACGCCCGGGTGTACGCCGCTGAGCTCTCTCCGGAGGCGCACGCCTGGGCCCGACGCAACGTCGAGGGCGTCGAGAACCTCACCCTCGTGCTGTCCGATCTCGCGGATGCCTTCTCCGAACTCGACGGCACCGCGAGCGTCGTGATCTCCAACCCGCCGTACGTGCCGGCGCAGGCGATCCCCCGCGATCCGGAGGTCCGGCTGTTCGATCCGGCGCTGGCCCTCTACGGCGGAGAGGACGGTCTCGACGTCGTCCGCGTCCTCAGCACGCGCGCACTGCGACTGCTCCGGCCCGGGGGGACGCTGGTCATCGAGCACGGTGAGCTGCAGGGCGCTCCGATCCGGGAGCTGCTCGCGGCGGACGGCTGGCGGGCCGCGGCCACCCATCGCGATCTGACGCTGCGCGATCGCGCCACCACCGCCCTCCGCCCCTGATCAGCAGACGTCGAGCTCGTCCCGAACCCGCCCCGCGTAGAATCGAACCGTCATGTCCCCCATCTTCGACTGCAGCGACGAGGCGCAGCTGCTCGCCGGGATGCGCAACGCGCGTCAGGCGATCGGCCGCGGCGACCTCATCGTCATCCCCACCGACACCGTCTACGGCGTCGCCGCCGACGCCTTCTCGCCGGCCGCGGTCCAGCGCCTCCTGGATGCCAAGGGGCGTGGCCGCGATCAGCCGCCGCCCGTTCTCGTCGGCACGAAGGAGACGCTGACGGCCCTCGCAGAGGAGGTCCCGGAGCCGGTCCAGCGCCTCGTCGACGCCTTCTGGCCCGGCGGTCTCACGATCGTCCTTCCCGCGCAGCCCTCGCTGGTGTGGGACCTGGGGGAGACCAGGGGAACCGTGGCCGTGCGCATGCCCGAGGGGCGCGTGGTTCTCGAACTGCTGGCCGAGACCGGGCCGCTCGCGGTGTCCAGCGCCAACCTCACCGGCAAGGCGGCGGCGATCTCCGCGCTCGACGCGGAGAAGATGCTGGGCGACAGCGTCGCGGTGTATCTGGACGACGGCATGAGCAGGAACGGCGTCGCTTCCACGATCATCGACGCCACCTCGCTCGTCCGCCGCGCCTCCGACGCCGAGCCGGGCGTGGTCCGGGTCCTGCGGGACGGCGTCGTGACGAGAGAGCAGCTGCGCGAGGTCCTGGGCGATCTGCTCGAGCCGGAGCCGCAGGACGGGGATTCGTGAAGCAGTACCTCTTCACGATCATCGTCACCGCCGCGATCACCTTCGTGCTGACGTGGGCGGTGTGGCGGTTGAGCCTGCGCTTCAAGCTGTATCCCGGCATCCGCGAGCGCGACGTGCACACCACGCCGACGCCCCGCCTCGGTGGCGTCGCGATCTTCTTCGGCATCGTGGCCGCGTTCGCGATCTCGGCGGCCAACCCCTTCTTCCAGAGCATCTGGACGCCCCCGCAGACCATGTGGTCCATCCTTGCGGCCGCCCTCCTCATCGCCGTGATCGGGGTCATGGACGACCTCTGGGACATCGACTGGATGATCAAGCTCGGCGCGCAGTTCCTCGCCGCGGGCATCATCACCGTGGGTGGCGGCCTGCAGATCCTCTCCCTGCCGTTCGGCGACCTCATCGTGGTGTCGAGCTGGCTGAGCATCACGATCACGATGTTCGCGATCGTGATCGTCATGAACGCCGTGAACTTCATCGACGGGCTGGACGGTCTCGTCGCCGGCGTCTGCCTGATCTCCAACGGGGTGTTCTTCGCGTACTCGTACATCTTCACGCGCGACTCCGGTGCCTCGAGCTACTTCAACCTCTCCACGTTCCTCGCCGCGGTCCTCATCGGGGCGTGCCTCGGGTTCCTGCCGTTGAACTGGAGCCCGGCGAAGCTGTTCATGGGCGACTCCGGTGCGCTCGTGATCGGCCTGCTCATGGCGACATCGGCCATCGCGATCACCGGGCAGATGGACCCCTCGGCGCTGGACCCGGAGCGCCTCGGACGCTCGCAGCTGATCGGTGCCTTCCTGCCCATCCTGCTTCCGCTGCTCGTCGTGCTCCTGCCGCTCCTGGACTTCGGGCTCGCCGTGCTGCGCCGGATGAGCGCGGGCCGCTCGCCGTTCTCCCCGGACCGCAAGCACCTGCACCACCGGATGCTGGACCTCGGTCACCGCGACCGCGACGCCGTCCTCATCTTCTACGCCTGGACGGCCGTCATCTCGCTCGCCGTCCTCCTGATGTACGTCGGCGCCAGGGAGGACTGGCCGGGCCAGTACATCCCCGGCGTCGTGTTCGGCGTCGTCGGCATCGCCGCGTGCCTCGTCATCACCCTGAGTCCCACCCGCCGACGCAAGACCGCCGCGGGCGCCGCGCCCGACCCGATCCCTCTGGAGCCCCGATGAGCCCGAGCCCCGTTTCCAGCACCCCGATCCTGCGTCGCACCCTCATCTGGTCGGCCGTGGCCACCGTCGTGCTCGCCCTCGTCGCCGGCGGCATCGGATTCGCCGTCGCGCAGGGGGAGGGGCTGATCAGCGGACTGCTCGGCGTGCTCCTCGCCGCGCTCTTCCTCGGCATCACCGGGCTGAGCATCCTCATCGCGAACCGGTGGTACGGCGACCCGCTCTATGTGCAGCTCTTCTTCGCGATCGTGCTCGGCGGCTGGCTGCTGAAGCTCGGCGTCTTCGTCGTCGTGATGATCCTGCTCGCGGGACAGCCGTGGATCGAGCCGATGGTGTTCTTCCTGTCCATCGTGGCGGGCGTGCTCATGTCGCTGATCATCGACGTCGTCGTGCTGACCCAGATGCGCCTGCCGAACGTCAGCGACACCACGCTGCCCACCGAGGTGCCGGAAGACCGCGCCCCGGGAGCGGTGAACGATGCCCAGGACGGCCCGGCGGACGCCGCCCCGCGGTCTTAGGGCACCCTTGGATTCTGATAGTGTTGAGGAGTGCCCGCCGCTCGCCCGCGAGCGCTTGCGCTGTGTAGCACACCGACCATCGTCGCCCCGGTTCTGACCGGTGCCCCGAAGCTGGAGCCCGCGCTGTTTAATCTTGCTGCGACCCTGACCCCCCGACTCGCGTCCTCTGATGGCGAGTTCCACGGCCCTTCGATCGATGAGTTCTTCCCGGAGATCCTCTTCCACGTCGGACCCATCCCGGTCAACCGGATCCACCTGATCCAGTTGCTCTCGGTGATCGCCGTCGTCCTGATCCTCTGGCTCGGCACCCGTCGCATGAAGGTCGTGCCCGGCCGGTTCCAGAGCCTCGTCGAGATGGGCCTCGGCTTCGTCCGCGGCGGCATCGCCCACGACCTGCTGGGCCGCAAGGACGGCGACCGGTTCCTGCCGATCCTCACCACGATCTTCTTCATGGTGCTGTTCATGAACATCACGGGCATCATCCCGTTCCTGAACATGCCGGGAACGGCGATCATCGCGGTGCCGCTCACGCTCGCCGTGGTCAGCTACGTCACCTTCATCTACGCCGGCATCAAGAAGAGCCCGAAGAACTTCTTCAAGAACGCCCTCTTCCCGTCGGGCGTGCCGTGGCCGGTCTACTTCATCGTCACGCCGATCGAGCTCATCTCGACGTTCATCATCCGCCCGGTGACCCTCACCCTGCGACTGCTGATGAACCTCGTCGTCGGCCACATGATCCTGGTCCTCTGCTTCGCAGCGACCCAGTTCTTCTTCTTCACCGCGGGTGGCGGCTGGGCCGCCCTCGGTATCGGAACCCTCGCCTTCGGTGGCGCCTTCACTCTCTTCGAGATCCTGGTGGCCGTCCTGCAGGCATACGTCTTCACCGTCCTCACCGCGGTCTACATCCAGCTCGCGGTCGCAGAAGAGCACTGAGCGGGCGGGCAACAGCCCTCCCACCCAACGAAAGGAAAAACCCGTGGACGCAACTACGGTTCTCGCTGAAATCAACGGCCACCTCGCGGCGGTCGGCTACGGCCTCGCGGCCATCGGCCCGGCCATCGGTGTGGGCATCGTGGTCGGCAAGACCATCGAGGGCGTCGCCCGTCAGCCCGAGCTGGCCGGTCGCCTGCAGGTCCTCATGTGGATCGGTATCGCCTTCACCGAGGCGCTTGCGTTCGTCGGCATCGCCGTCGGATTCATCCCCTTCCCGTAATCCCCACCGACTTCTGAAGGAGACAGGATGCTGAACGCTCTTGTCACGAACCTCGCGGCTGAGGGTGAGGCGGCGAACAACCCGCTGATCCCCGCGTGGTACGACATCATCTGGTCGGGCTTCTGGTTCCTCATCATCCTCGCCGTCGTGTGGAAGGTCGCCCTTCCCCGTCTGACGAAGATGCTCGACGAGCGGTCCGCCGCCATCGAGGGCAACATCGCCAAGGCCGATGAGGCGCAGAAGCAGGCGGAAGCGGCTCTCGAGGAGTACACCCGGCAGCTCGCCGAGGCGCGTACCGAGGCCGGCGAGATCCGTGAGGCCGCCCGTGAGGACGGCAAGAAGATCATCGCCGAGGCGAAGGAGACCGCAGCCAGCGAGGCCGCGCGTCTGACCGCCACCGCGCACACGCAGATCGAGGCCGAGCGCCAGACGGCTCTCGTCTCCCTGCGCAGCGAGGTCGGCTCGCTCGCTCTCGACCTCGCCGGCGGCGTGGTCGGCGAGACGCTCTCCGACGACGCTCGCGCGGCCGCCGTGGTCGACCGCTTCCTCGCCGATCTCGAAGCATCCGACCTTCGACAGGCTCAGGTTCCGGGCGGGCAGTCGTAATGGGCAGCGCGACCGCTCAGGCACTCGCGGCATCCACTCAGACGCTTGCCGCAGCGAAGGACGTCACCCTCGAGACCGCGCGCGAGCTGTTCGCGGCCGCGCGGGCCGTGGGCGAATCGTCTCAGCTGAGCGGCGCGCTGGCTGACCCCTCGGCTCCGGCCACGGCGCGGCAGAACGTCGTGTCCGCCGTGTTCGGGCAGTACGGCTCCGCGACGCAGGGCATCCTGCGCACCGCGGTCGCCGAGCGCTGGTCGAACGCGTCCGAGCTGATCGACGGCCTCGAAGAGCTCGCGATCCGGGCGGCGACCATCGCCGAGCCCGGCGCGGACATCGAGGGAGAGCTCTTCGGCTTCTCGCGCGTGATCGCGGCGAACCCGGAGCTCGAACTCGCTCTCGGCAGCCGGCTCGGGGGAGAGGACGCGAAGGCCGCACTGGTCGAGCGTCTCCTCGCCGACGCCTCCGCCAGCGCTCCGACGGCCCTCATCGTCACGTCCCTCGTGCGTCAGCCGCGCGAGCGCCGGGTGCGGCAGCTGCTGAGCCGGGCGATGCGCATCGTCTCGAGCCAGCGCGGCCGCCTCGTGGCCACGGTGCACACCGCGACCGAGCTCAGCGACGCCCAGCGCACGCGACTCGGCCAGACGCTCTCGCAGCGATACGGCGGCCAGGTGTCCCTCAACGTCGTCATCGACCCCAGCGTCGTCGGAGGCCTGCGCGTGCAGATCGCCGATGACGTCATCGACGGCAGCATCTCCGCACGACTCGCCGACCTTCGCCAGAAGCTCGCGGGCTAACACGACTTCGCGCGGGGAACCGCGCACCCAGATACAAAGGGAAGACAATGGCAGAACTATCGATCAGCCCCGACGTCATCCGTGACGCGCTGAAGGATTTCGCCGCCGCGTACGAGCCCACCGGGGCCGCGGCGACCGAGGTCGGCACCGTCATCGACGCCGCCGACGGCATCGCTCACGTCGAGGGACTTCCCGGCGTCATGGCGAACGAGCTCGTGACCTTCGCCGACGGCACCAAGGGTCTCGCGCTGAACCTCGACGAGCACGAGATCGGCGTCGTCGTCCTCGGCGACTTCACCGGCATCGAGGCCGGTCAGGAAGTCACCCGCACGGGTGAGGTCCTCTCCGTCCCGGTCGGTGACGGCTACCTCGGCCGCGTCGTCGACCCGCTCGGCAACCCGATCGACGGCCTCGGCGCGATCGCGACCGAGGGTGTCCGCGAGCTCGAGCTCCAGGCCCCCGGCGTCATGCAGCGCAAGTCGGTCCACGAGCCGATGCAGACCGGCATCAAGGCCATCGACGCGATGATCCCGGTCGGCCGCGGCCAGCGCCAGCTCATCATCGGCGACCGTCAGACCGGCAAGACGGCCATCGCGATCGACACGATCATCAACCAGAAGGCCAACTGGGAGTCCGGCGACGTCAACAAGCAGGTCCGCTGCATCTACGTCGCCATCGGTCAGAAGGGCTCGACCATCGCTTCGGTGAAGGGCGCGCTCGAAGAGGCCGGCGCTCTGGAGTACACCACCATCGTGGCGGCTCCGGCGTCCGACCCCGCCGGCTTCAAGTACCTCGCTCCGTACACCGGTTCGGCCATCGGCCAGCACTGGATGTACGGCGGCAAGCACGTCCTGATCATCTTCGACGACCTGTCGAAGCAGGCCGAGGCCTACCGTGCCGTCTCGCTGCTGCTCCGCCGCCCGCCGGGCCGCGAGGCCTACCCGGGTGACGTCTTCTACCTGCACTCGCGTCTGCTCGAGCGGTGCGCGAAGCTGTCCGACGAGCTCGGTGCCGGCTCGATGACGGGTCTCCCGATCATCGAGACCAAGGCGAACGACGTCTCGGCGTACATCCCGACCAACGTGATCTCGATCACCGACGGCCAGATCTTCCTGCAGTCCGACCTCTTCAACGCCAACCAGCGTCCCGCGGTCGACGTGGGTATCTCGGTGTCGCGTGTCGGTGGTGACGCCCAGGTGAAGTCGATCAAGAAGGTCTCCGGAACGTTGAAGCTGGAGCTGGCGCAGTACCGCTCGCTCGAGGCGTTCGCGATGTTCGCGTCGGACCTCGACGCCGCGTCGCGCCGTCAGCTCTCGCGCGGTGCCCGTCTGACCGAGCTGCTCAAGCAGCCGCAGTACTCGCCGTACCCGGTGGAGGAGCAGGTCGTCTCGATCTGGGCCGGCACCAACGGCAAGCTCGACTCGATCGAGGTCGAGGACGTGCTGCGCTTCGAGCGCGAGCTGCTCGACTACCTGCGTCGCAACACCAAGGTGCTCGACACGCTGCGGGAGACGAACGTGCTGGACGACGCGACCGTCGCCGAGCTCGACAAGCAGACCGACAACTTCCTCCTGGAGTTCCAGGGCGGCAAGGGCCACGCCATCGGCGCCCCTGGTCACGAGGAGCACGCTGCGGCCGAGGCCGAGGACGTCAACCAGGAGAAGATCGTCAAGGGTCGTCGCGCGTAATCGCGTGAGGTACTGATTCATGGGCGCTCAACTCAGGGTCTACAAGCAGAAGATCTCTTCTGCTCAGACGACCAAGAAGATCACGAAGGCGATGGAACTCATCGCGGCTTCGCGCATCCAGAAGGCGATGGCACGCGTCAAGGCGTCCACCCCCTTCGCGCGGGCCGTGACGAGGGCCGTGTCCGCCGTCGCGACGCACTCGAACGTCGACCACCCGCTCACCCGCGAGCCCGAGACGATCCGCCGTTCCGCGGTCGTGATCTTCTCGTCGGACCGCGGTCTCGCCGGAGCCTTCAACTCGCAGATCCTCCGTGAGGGTCTCGAGGTCGCGGAGCTCCTGCGCGAGCAGGGCAAGGAGCCGGTGTTCTACCTCGTGGGCCGCAAGGCCGTCGGGTACTTCCAGTTCCGTCGTATCGAGGCCGCTGCAGAGTGGACCGGCGACACCGACACCCCCTCGTTCCACACGGCGGAGGAGATCTCGCAGACACTTCTCGAGGCCTTCAACCGTGGGGGCGAGGACGGCGGCGTCGACGAGATCCACCTCGTGTACAACCGCTTCGTCAGCATGATGACGCAGTCGCCGGAGTCCGTGCGCCTGCTGCCGCTGGAGATCGCGGAGGCCGACGACTCGGAGGCGGGCAGCACCGTCTACCCGCTGTACGAGTTCGAGCCCGACGCCGAGACGGTGCTCGACGCGATCCTGCCGGTGTACATCCAGAGCCGCGTCTTCAACGCCCTCCTGCAGTCGTCCGCCGCCAAGCAGGCCGCGACGCAGAAGGCGATGAAATCGGCCAGCGACAACGCCGACAAGCTCATCACCGACTACACCCGCCTGCGCAACAACGCGCGTCAGGCCGAGATCACCCAGCAGATCGCCGAGATCGTCGGTGGCGCCGACGCTCTCGCATCGAGCTGACAGACCCTCAGGAAAGAGACGAAGAAATGACCACCACCGCCACGGCTGAGCAGCCGGCGACCGCGGTCGTCGGGCGCGTCGCCCGCGTCAACGGTCCGGTTGTCGACATCGAGTTCCCGCACGACTCGATCCCCGACATCTACAACGCGCTGAAGACGACGATCACGATCGGCGAGGAGTCCACCGAGATCACGCTCGAGGTCGCACAGCACCTCGGCGACGACCTGGTCCGCGCCATCGCCCTGAAGCCGACCGACGGCATCGTCCGCGGTCAGGAGGTGCGTGACACCGGTGAGGCCATCTCGGTCCCCGTCGGTGACATCACCAAGGGCAAGGTCTTCAACGTGATCGGCGAGGTCCTCAACGGCGAGCCCGGTGAGACCATCGAGGTCACGGAGCGCTGGCCCATCCACCGCAAGGCCCCGAACTTCGACCAGCTCGAGTCGAAGACCACGATGTTCGAGACGGGCATCAAGTCGATCGACCTCCTCACCCCGTACGTGCAGGGTGGAAAGATCGGTCTCTTCGGTGGTGCCGGCGTCGGCAAGACCGTCCTCATCCAGGAGATGATCCAGCGCGTCGCGCAGGACCACGGTGGTGTGTCGGTGTTCGCCGGTGTCGGTGAGCGCACCCGTGAGGGCAACGACCTCATCCACGAGATGGAGGAGGCGGGCGTCTTCGACAAGACCGCCCTCGTCTTCGGCCAGATGGACGAGCCGCCGGGGACGCGTCTGCGCGTCGCGCTGTCGGCTCTGACGATGGCGGAGTACTTCCGTGACGTGCAGAAGCAGGACGTGCTGCTCTTCATCGACAACATCTTCCGCTTCACGCAGGCCGGTTCCGAGGTCTCCACGCTGCTGGGCCGCATGCCCTCCGCCGTGGGGTACCAGCCGAACCTCGCCGACGAGATGGGCCTCCTCCAGGAGCGCATCACCTCGACGCGCGGTCACTCGATCACCTCGCTGCAGGCGATCTACGTGCCGGCCGACGACTACACCGACCCGGCTCCGGCCACGACCTTCGCGCACCTCGACGCGACGACCGAGCTCTCTCGTGAGATCGCGTCGAAGGGTCTGTATCCGGCCATCGACCCGCTGACCTCGACGTCGCGCATCATGGACCCCCGCTACTTGGGCGAGGACCACTACCGCGTGGCCACCACGGTCAAGCAGATCCTCCAGAAGAACAAGGAGCTGCAGGAGATCATCGCCATCCTCGGTGTCGACGAGCTCTCCGAGGAAGACAAGATCGTCGTGTCGCGTGCACGTCGCATCCAGCAGTTCCTCTCGCAGAACACCTACATGGCGAAGAAGTTCACGGGCGTCGAGGGTTCGACCGTGCCGCTGAAGGAGACCATCGAGTCGTTCGATGCGATCACCCGCGGTGACTTCGACCACGTCGCCGAGCAGGCCTTCTTCAACGTCGGTGGCATCTCCGACGTGGAGGAGCGCTGGGCGCAGATCCAGAAGGAGAACGCCTGACCATGGCGCTGCACGTCAGCCTCGTCTCCGCCGACGCGGAGGTCTGGACGGGAGAGGCGAGCCTCGTGGTCGCCAAGACCGTCGAGGGCGAGATCGGCTTCATGTCCGGTCACGAGCCGGTGCTGGCCATCCTCGCCGAGGGCCAGGTCCGGATCACCCAGACGGATGGCGCCAAGGTGCTGGCGAACGCGCAGGACGGATTCCTCTCCATGGAGGGCGACGTCCTGACGATCGTGGCCGGCAACGCGGCACTCATCTCCTGACAGTCCTGTACATCGCGTCCGCCTCGACACCCGCCCGGGTGCCGAGGCGGACGCGTCTCTTTTCCCCGAGGTCCCATGAAGATCCTGCTCCCGCCGTCCGAGACCAAGCGCGAGGGCGGTGACGGCAGCCCGCTGGACGTGTCGGCGCTCGCGCTTCCCGATCTCGCGCCGCAACGGCACGCCGTGATCGACGCGCTCATCGCTCTCGCGGACGACGAGGATTCGGCGCGCCGCGTGCTCAAGCTCAGCGAGCGCCAGCGAGGAGACGTCGCACACAACAGGGCTCTGCGGAGCGCACCCACGATGCCCGCAGTGGACCGCTACACCGGGGTGCTGTTCGACGCCCTCGACGCGGCATCGCTGTCCACCGCGTCTCGGCGCTGGCTGGATGCCCATGTGTGGATCCACAGCGCCCCGTTCGGCCCCGTCGCCGCCCTGGACGGGGTCCCGACGTATCGGCTCGCTGCCGGCACGGCGCTGCCCGGAGTGGCGCCGCTCCGCCGCCACTGGGCCGATCCGACGACAGCGGCGATCGAAGCCGACGCCCCCGCATTCGTCCTCGATCTGCGCAGCGAGGCCTATGCAGCGCTCGGTCCGGTCCCGGGCGCGGTGTCGTCGGCGTACGTGCGGGTCGTCACGGAGCAGGGGAGAGCCCTGAACCACTTCAACAAGAAGAGCAAGGGGCTGCTCGTGCGCGCGCTGGCGGAGGATCGTCCGAGGCTGGGCTCTCTCCGTGCGCTGCAGCGGTGGGCCCAGGCGCATGACGTCGTGCTCCGGGACGGGAAGGTGCCCGGCGAGGTCGAGCTGGTCGTCGCCGACTGACGCCCGCCCCGAGCCCGGCGAATCGCCTCCGGCGGTCGTTGCCGCCCCCTGGGCGCACCGCTACCATGTCCAATGCGAGGCGGGGAGTCTCGTGGTGGGGGACGAAAGCCGTCTCCCCTGACCAGAGAATGTGAGCCTCATGGGTTACGACGACTACGGAGCGAGCTATCTCGGCCTGCTCTTCGCCTACTTCTTCGTCATTCTGCTGATCGCGGTCGCCGGATACGTCCTGGTGTCGCTCTTCTACATGAAGATCTTCCAGAAGGCCGGAGTCCAGGGGAACTGGCGCGCCTGGGTGCCGGTCTACAACTCCATGATCTTCTTCAAGCTCGGCGACCTGAGCCCGTGGCTCGTCCTCTACGGGATCGCGGGTGCCGCGCTGCTGAGCTGGATCGGCATCGGCTTCCTGTTCTCGCTCGCCCTCGGTGTGCTCTCGGTCATCGCCGCGTGGCGCGTGGGTCTCAAGCTCCAGAAGGACGCCGTCTGGGTCGTCCTCTACGTCTTCCTCGCCGTCGTCTGGCTCGGCATCAACGCTTTCGACAAGTCGCGCTGGAACCCGAACATCCAGCCGGCGCCGTGGGCGGGCAACGGATTCCTCGGCGACCGCACGGTCTGGGACGGCATCCCCGTCCAGCCCGCGGCGGCCGCGCCGCAGCAGGGCTACGGCGCGCCTCAGGGGTACGGTGCCCCGCAGGGCTACGGCACCCCTCCGCAGGGGTACGCTCCTCCGACGCAGCCGTACACCCCGCCCGCCGCTCCGGGCTACGCACCGCCGGCCGCGCCGACCGCTCCGGCGACGGGAGCGCCGATCCCTCCGGTGCCGCCCACCACTCCGCCGGCTCCGCCCGCGGCTCCGCCTACGACGCCTCCCGCGCCTCCCGCGGCTCCGCCTGCGGCGCCTCCGGCTCCGCCGACCACGCCGAACGATCGCACGCAGCCTCCTGCGTGACGACGGTGGAAGAACCCCCGGTCTCCGGACCGGGGGTTCTTCGCGTCCGTGGTGCCGGTACGCCCCGACATGCCGCTAACGTGGAGGCATGGACTCGTCGCACCGGAGGGCCGTGCACTCTCCTCCTTTCGTCCCGCGCCCCGTTCACAGGAACCCCGGTGCGGAGCAGGAGAGCGAGTTCCACTACGATGTGTGAGTATCCTGCGCCCGTCCCCTTCGCCGCAGGTCCATCGGAGGCAGTTCGTGGCTGAGACCAAGACGCACACCGTCACGGTTGCGCATCGTCCGTTGCTGCTGTCCTGGGCCGGGGTCACCGACCAGGGGCGACGCCGGGAGACGAATCAGGACGCGCTGCTCGCCGAGTACCCGTTGTTCATCGTCGCGGACGGCATGGGCGGCCACGCCGGCGGGGAGATCGCCAGCCAGAGCACCGTCACCCGGCTGCGCGCGGTGGTGGACGCGGACGAGGTCTCTCCGACCGCGATCGAGAAGGCGCTCGCTCTCGCGGTGGACGACATCGCCGGGCACCCGGACACCACCGATGAAGGCACCGGCACCACGCTCACGGGTGTGTATCTCGATGAGCGCGAGGGGGAACCGCACTGGGTGGCGCTGAACATCGGCGATTCCCGCGTGTACCTCCTCCGCGACGACCGGCTGCTGCAGGTCACGACGGATCACTCCGTCGTGCAGGAGCTCATCACGGCGGGCAAGCTCAGCCCGGAAGAGGCCGAGGGACACCCGTACAGCAACGTGATCACCCGCGCCGTCGGCGCCAGTGAGCTCACCGCGCCGGACTACGTGACCATCGACGTGCGTCCGGGAGACCGCTTCGTGATCTGCTCCGACGGACTCACGAAGGAGCTCACGGACTACGGCATCCAGCACTTCCTCCGCGCGCACGCCGATCCGGGGGAGAGCGTCGACGCGATGCTCGCCGCGGCTCTCGACAACGGCGGGCGCGACAACGTCACCGTGATCGTCCTGCAGGTCAGCGACCCCGAGGACTCCTCCTCCCCATCCGACGACTCCGCGGAGTAGCGCCCCGCAGCCTGTGGAGAGGCCGCATCGGCACCGGGGGTGGGATGCACTGGGGGCATGGACCCTTCGCCCCTGCTCCTGCCGTCCGCATCGACACCGCTACGCCGCCGCCCGCTTCCCCTCGTCGCCGCCGTCGTCCCCGTGGCGGCCGGCCTCGCGCTGTGGATGACGACGGGGGCCGTGCACGCGCTGTGGTTCGCGGCTCTCGGTCCCCTGATGCTGGGCGCTTCTCTCCTCGACACGGCCCGGGGGCGCCGCCGGGAACGGAAGGCCGACGCGGTCAGGGTGAGCACCGCCTGGGCCGACATCGAGGCCGAGCTGCATCGTCGCCACGCGCAGGAGCGAGCGCAGGTGGAGCGCCGTCATCCGGATGCGGCATCCTGCATCCGCGACCGACCGTTGCGGGATGCCCGACCGCCGGGCGACGACACCTCGCTCGTGGTGGGACGCGGATCCCGGGCGAGCGGGGTGCGCTGCGAAGGCGGTGACGACGCCCGTGCTCATGCCTTCCGCCGCCGCTGCGCGGTGTTGGAGGATGCGCCGTGGGTCGTCGCCCTCGGCCGTGGGGTGTGCCTCCGCGGCCGCGAGCCGCTCGTGCAGGCGGCAGCTCGCGCTCTCGTGATCCAGCTCTGCCTGCGCTTCTCGCCGAGCGTGCTGTCCCTCGTCGGCGACGAGGGGTGCGACCGGGCGCTCCGAGCGCTTCCGCATGCGCAGCGGGCGCGACGCGGCGGATTCCGTCTCGCTCTCGCCACGGCTTCGGCCGGCGGGTCGGGGCCAGGTGCGGATGCCGTGATCTGGACCGTTCCGTCCGGCGCCGAGGTCCCGGAGGGCATCACGACGGTGATCGACATCGAGGAACCGGGCGCGGCCACGCTGCGGACCCCCGACGGCGAGGTCGACCTCGCCGTGGAGTTCCTGTCGTCGGCCCAGGCAGCGGCCGCGGCCGAGCTGTGCGGCGCGCGGGACGGGGCGGGGCCCGCCGACACCGCGACAGCCCTGCGAGACCTTCCGCAGCCGCCGGCGGGCCCGGGCCTCCGCGTCGCGCTGGGCACCGGGAGGGATGGCGCGCCCGTGGGAGCCGACATCGTCGAGGACGGTCCACACGCCATCGTGACGGGGATGACGGGCACGGGCAAGAGCGAGCTCCTCGTCAGCTGGGTCGTCGCGATCTGCGCGGGGCATGGCCCTGACCGGGTGAGCTTCCTCCTCGCGGACTTCAAGGGAGGAACGGCCTTCGACCGATTGCGCGGTCTGCCACAGGTGGTCGGCGTCATCACCGACCTCGATGAGACGGAGGCGCGACGCGGGGTCGCCAGCCTGGCCGCCGAGATGCGGCGTCGCGAGGCAGCCCTCGCCGCGATGGGTGCCCGGGACGTGCGCGAGACCGACCTGCCCCGTCTGGTCATCGTCGTCGACGAGTTCGCCGCCTTGCTGCAGGAGCACGCGGAGCTCGCGGCGGTGTTCACCGATGTCGCGGCGCGGGGGCGTGCGCTGGGCATGCACCTGATCCTGGGCACCCAGCGCGCCGCCGGTGTCATCCGTGACGCTCTCGCGACGAACTGCCCGCTGCGGATCAGCCTCCGCGTCGCGGAGGCCGCCGACAGTCGAGCGGTGATCGGGACCGGGGAAGCGGCGGATCTGCGCGGGGGCGCGGACGGGCGCGGTCGGGCGCTGCTCCGACGCCCCCAGGACGAGGAGCCCCACCCCGTGCGCACAGCGCTCGCGGATGACGAGCACATCCGTCGCATCGGGGAGCGATGGTCCGGCACGACTCCATCCGCACCGCCATGGCACCCATCCCTCCCCACGCACCTGCCGCTCGAGACGCTGCGGACCGGGTCGAGGGCGGGCGACCGGAGAACCGAGGAGGGGCCGCTGATCGTGCTCGGACGCGCCGACGACCCCGACCACCAGGCGCAGCCGCTGGAGGTCCTGCGTCCGGGGCACGAGCGCGGCCTCGCTGTGCTCGGCGCTCCGGGGACCGGCAGGACGACAGTGCTGCGCGTGATCGCCGCGCAGCATCCGGAATGCACGTGGTTCCCTGATGACCCCGAGAGCGCCGTCGATCAGCTCCTCGCATGGACGGAGGAGGACGGCGCTCCCTCCGATGTCGTGCTCGCCGACGATCTCGACGCTCTCCATGCGGCGCTGCCTCTCGAAGACGGTCAGGACTTCGTCCAGCGCTGGGAGCACCTCGTGCGGTCGAAGGCGGCCGTCACCTGGGTGCTGGCCGCGAGCCGGGCCGTCGGCCCCCTGGCGCGCGTGTTCGATGCGCTTCCGCGACGAGCGGTGCTCCGGATGCCCACCCGGGTCGAGCACCTCGCCGCCGGTGGCGAGCTGGCGGCCTTCCGACGAGACCGGCCGCCGGGGCGGGCGGTGCTCGAGGAGCGGGAGATGCAGTTCGCGTGTATCGACTCCGAGAGCGTGCCCGCACTGCCGGTGCAGCCCCTCCGCGAGGTGGCGCCGGCCTGGGCACCGGCGGGGGAGCTGACGGCGCTGGTCACCCCGGGCGCGCCCTCGGTCGTCGAGACGCTGGCCTCGGCGCACCCGGAGTGGGACGTGCAGGCCGCGGGTCCCGAGAGGAGCCGGAACGGCAAGCCGCTCGTGCTCGTCGCCGATGCCGAGAGCTGGCAACGTCACTGGGCGCTGTGGCAGCGGGTGCGGTCGCACGGGGAGGTGCTCATCCGGGCGGAGCGGCCCAGCGAGCTGCGTCAGCTCGTCGGCATCCGCGCTCGCCCGCCGTACGCCCGACCCGACGCCGGACGCGCGTGGTCCGTGACCGGCGACCGCGCACCCCGGCGTGTGGTCATCGATGCTCTGGGGCGTCGATGACCACCCGACGGCGGCACACGGGTTCCGTGCCGCCGATGTGCGGTCAGATACCCGCGCCGGGCCGGACGACGCCGACGCGGGAGCCGCCACCGAGCACCGCGAGCGGCAGGGCCTCGGCCAGCGCGGTCACGTCGGCCTCGCTGAGGCCGCCGGCGCGCGCCAGCAGCGTGGCGGCCACGATCGTCGATGCCCGGGCGCCGCCGTCCAGCATCTTGAGGGCGACCGTGGTCCCGTTCGGAGCCACCATCACCATGACGCCCTCTGCGCCGCCCTTCGCGAAGACGCCGAGCCGCTCGATCGCGATTGTGTCAGGGCGCCCCGGACCATCGATGGTCCAGGGGTTCTCGCGGACGGCCTTCACCAGGGCGCCGGCCACCCGATGCAGCGCGAACGGGGAGCGCTCGGAGGCGGTGCCGACGCGGTGGATCGCGCGGGCCAGGCCCGTGAGGCTGAGGGCGTACACGGGCGCGCCGCAGCCGTCGATCGCGGTGTGCGCCATCTTCTCGCCGGTCAGGCGTTCGATGACGTCGCGGATGTGGGCCTGGAGCGGGTGGGCCGGCTCGAGGTAGCCCTCGACGGGCCAGCCGGTCGCGATGCAGGCGCGGAGCATGGCGGCGTGCTTGCCCGAGCAGTTCATCCGGACCCGCGCCTCCTGGCCGTGCTCGCGAACCATCTCGTCGCGGGTCGCGGAGTCGCTCGGCCACGCCGGGGGACAGGCGAGGTCGTCCTCGTTGAGGCCGCCGGCGGTGAGCATCTCGCGAACGACCTCGGCGTGTCGGTCGGTTCCGGAATGGCTCGCGGTGGACAGCGCCAACTGCTCTCCCTCCAGCACGGCGCCCGCCGTGAGGCAGGCGACCGCCTGCAGGGGCTTGAGGCTGGAGCGGGGGAGGATCAGTGCCTCCGCGTTCCCATGCCGCGCGACCACCTCGCCCTCGGGCGACAGCACGACGGCCGCACCGGCATGACGCGACTCGATGAAGCCGCTCCGCTCCACGACGGCGAGTTCGACGGAATCCTGAACGGTGAGAGTCTCCAGCACCCGACAACTCTACCGGCGGGTGCGGCGCGGCTCCGTCGAGGACAGAGCCCGGGTGTCGGCGCCGCCTGACAGACTGGGGTCATGCCAGAGCAGACGACTCCCCGGGCCCTCGGCGAGCACCGCTACGCCCTCACCTCCACCTGGACCGGCAACACCGGGTCCGGCACGAGCGGTTACCGCGACTACCGCCGTGACGTCACGATCGAGGTCGAGGGGAAGCCCGAGCTGCTCGCGTCGTCCGACAAGCCCTTCCGCGGCGATCCGTCGCGCTGGAACCCGGAGGACCTCCTGCTGGCCTCCCTCTCGGAGTGCCACCTGCTGTCCTATCTGCACGCGTGCGTGACGGCCGGCGTGGTGGTCGTCTCCTATCGCGACACCGCGAGCGGCCTGATGCGCGAGAACGGCGCCGGCGGCGGGTCCTTCGTCGAAGTGCTGCTGCGACCGGAGGTCGTCGTCGCCGAAGCGTCGATGATCGAGGCGGCGGAGCGTGCGCACCGTCAGGCGAACGAGTGGTGCTTCATCGCCAACTCGGTCAACTTCCCGGTCCGGCACGAGGCGACGGTGACGGCCGCCGGCTGAACGGGCCGCTCAGCGGCGCTCGTGCGGGAGCGCCTGCTTGATCTTCTCGATCGTGTTCTGCGCCGGCGCCTCGTTGTAGGTGCCCGCGAGCTCCTGACCGGAGAGGGCGTGGATCGCGGCCATGATCTCGTCGGTCGCGAGTCGGCGTGCGCGGCCGCTCGTCGCCGGTCCGTGCGGAGACAGATCCAGGGGCTCCCCGAAGCGCACGGTGATCCGCTCGGACAACGTGGGCATCTTGGCGCCGACCGGCATCACCTTGTCGGTGCCGATGAGCCCCACGGGGACGACGGGGGCGCCCGTCTGCAGGGCGAGGAACGCCACGCCCGTGCGGCCCTTGTACAGCCGGCCGTCGGTGGAGCGGGTGCCCTCGGGGTACAGCGCGACGGCGAGGCCCTCGTCGAGGAGCTGACGCTGCAGGTCGAGGGCGTCGAGAGCCGCCTGGCCGGCGCCGCGGCGGACCGGGATCGCGCCGATCGCCTCGAAGAACGTCTTGGACGCCCAGCCCTTCAGGCCGGTGCCCTCGAAGTAGCTCGACTTGGCGAGGAAGTGCACGGGACGCGGGGCCGCCACCGGAATGGCGATGGAGTCGATGAACGACAGGTGGTTGCTGGCGAAGATCACCGGGCCGGTGGTGGGGACGTGCTCGCGTCCTTCGATGTACGGCCGGTAGACGAGCCGGGCGAGCGGGGCGATGAGGCTGCGGCCCAGAGCGTAGGTGAAGCCGGCGTGCCGGGGCTTCGGGGAGTCCTCTGAGGGGGTTTCGGGGTCCACGGACTGCTCAGAGCTCATCAGAGCAGGCTACTCCCGGATCCATGCCGACGTGGGAATGAAGACTCGCGCCGCCGCTTCCCAGCGCGAGCAAAGGGCGATGAGGCAGGATGGAAGCTCCCGCCCGCGATCGTGAGGTCTTCCTGTGCGCACCCGTCCGCTGCTCGTCCTGTCCACCGTCGCTGCGGCGACCCTGCTGCTGGCGGGCTGCTCCGGCAACGGCGATCCGCAGAGCACCTCCTCCCCGGACGCCTCCGGGTCGAGCCAGTGCCTCGTGAACGCGAAGGCCGGCGACACCTCGGACGCCATCGAGGTGGACGGCGAGGGCCTCGACGCCACGATCACGGTTCCCGCCGATGCGGAGTTCGCGAACGTCGAGCGGACCGTCGTGTCCGAGGGCGAGGGAGACGACCTCGCGGCGAACGACCTCGTCTCCGTCCAGTACCAGATCGTCGATGCCGCCAGTGGCGACGTGGTGGACTCGTCGGCGCGCGGCGAGGACGGCACGCTCCCCGTGCTCCTCGACCCGAACCAGTCGTCGCTGTTTGTCGCCGCGCTGGAGTGCGAGCCGGTCGGATCCCGCGTCGTCCTCGCCATCCCCGGCAGCGCGCTCGGTGAGGGGCAGAGCAACATCGTCGTCTACGCGGAGGCCGTCGACCGACTCCCTGAGGTCGCGACCGGAGAGCCCGTCGAGCCGACCGCCGGCATGCCCGAGGTCGAGCTCGACGACGACGGCACGCCGTCCGTCACGATCCCGGACGGCGACGCGCCGACCGAGACGAAGGTCTCCGTCCTCAAGCAGGGCGACGGGGCGACGGTCGCGTCCGGCGACCTCGTGGTCGTCCAGTACCTCGGCGTGAAGTGGTCAGACGGCGAGGAGTTCGACTCCAGCTGGAGCCGCGACGCCGCCCCGGCGCAGTTCCAGACCACGGGGGTCGTCACCGGCTTCCAGAAGGCGCTCGAGGGGCAGAAGGTCGGTTCGCAGGTCCTCGTCGTCATGCCGCCGTCCGACGGCTACGGCGCGAGCGAGGGCCACGAGCTGCAGGACGAGAGCCTCGTGTTCGTCGTCGACATCCTCGCGACGACCCCGGTCCAGCCGCAGCAGTAGGCCGAGGGCGGCGTGTCCTAGGCTGGCGTCATGCGTCGCGTCATCATCCTCGGCTCCACCGGTTCCATCGGCACCCAGGCGCTGGATGTGATCCGTGCCAATCCTCGACGCTTCGAGGTCGTCGGTCTCGCCGCAGGGTCGAACGCGGCGATGGTGGCCGAGCAGGCGGCGCAGTTCCAGGTGGAGCACACCGCTCTCGGCGCGGCGGAGGCGGAGCAGCTGGTCCGCGACGTCGAAGCCGATGTGGTGCTGAATGCCATCACCGGCTCGATCGGTCTGGGCTCGACGCTCGCTGCGCTGGAGGAGGGGCGGACGCTCGCCCTGGCGAATAAGGAGTCGCTGATCGTCGGCGGCGATCTCGTGCTCGCCGCCGCAGCCCCCGGTCAGATCGTCCCCGTGGACTCCGAGCACTCCGCTCTCGCGCAGGCCCTGCGCTCCGGCACACATGACGAGATCCGGCGGCTCGTGGTCACGGCCTCGGGTGGGCCCTTTCGCGGGAAGTCGCGCGACGAGCTCACCGCCGTCACGCCGCAGGATGCGCTCGCGCACCCGACGTGGAACATGGGACGCACCGTCACCACGAACTCCGCCACGCTGGTCAACAAGGGCCTCGAGGTCATCGAGGCGCACCTGCTGTTCGACGTGCCCTACGACGACATCGACGTCGTCGTGCACCCGCAGTCGATCGTGCACTCCATGGTGGAGTTCATCGACGGATCCACCATCGCCCAGGCCTCTCCGCCGGACATGCGACTGCCGATCTCGCTGGGCCTCGACTGGCCGCACCGGGTGGGCGGTGTGGGCCGCCCGCTGGACTGGACCACCGCCGCGTCGTGGACGTTCGAGCCGCTCGATGACGACGCCTTCCCCGCAGTGGCACTCGCGAAGGCGGTCGGGCGTGCCGGAGCCACCTTCCCCGCGGTCTACAACGCCGCCAACGAGCAGGCCGTGGACGCGTTCCACGAGGGACGCCTGCCGTTCCTCGGCATCGTCGACACCGTGCAGCGGGTCGTCGACGCGCACGACGCTCCGGACGCGCTGACCGTGGAATCGCTCGCGGCGGCGGAGGACTGGGCGCGGCGGAAGGCCGACCAGCTCATCGCCGCCGCCTGACGCGGCGCGGGGTCAGTCCTCGTCCGGGTACGGCACGGGCCAGCGCGGCTCCGGGACGGGCCATCCGGCGGCCTTCAGCGCACGCCGGGAGAGCTCGCGGGCGGAGTACGGCGTCCGCACTCCGCGGATGTCGCGGTAGTCCTGGTGGCCGGGTCCCGCCCAGAGGATCGCGTCGCCGTCGCCGACGAGTCCGACGGCGGCCACGATCGCGGCCTCCGGCGGGGAGCACTCGTGGATCTCGGCGTCGGGACGGGCGCGACGCGCGCCCTCGACGAGCGTCGCCCGGATCGACGCCGGGTCCTCGAACCGGGGGTGGTGATCGGTCACGACGAGGATGTCGCTGCCCTCCACCGCGGTGCGGGCCATGTCGAAGCGCTTGCTGGCGTCGCGGTCCCCGTCGGCCCCGAAGAGCATGAGCACCTTGCCGGGGGTCACCCGCCGCACGGCGGCCAGGGTCTTCTCGAAGGCGTCGGGCGAGTGGCCGAAGTCGACGAAGACGGCCGGTCCTCGCGCGCCCGAGACGAGCTGCGTGCGCCCGGGCAGATAGGCGTGGATGCCGCCGTCGCGCTGCAGGGCCCCGACGATCCGCTCCCAGGGATAGCCGCCCTCGAGCAGCATGACGATCGCGAGCGCCGCGTTCGCGGCCATGTGCGGGCCGATCACGGGGACGGTCGTGGTGAGCGTGCCGGCCGGTCCCGTCATCGTGAACGTGGTGCCGGTCGCCCGCTCGTCGTCGATGACGACCACCCAGTCCGCTCGCGATGCCTGATCGGCGTCGGCGGCGATGGAGGGGGTCCCGACGGTGACGACGGGGATCTCGGAGCGTTCGACGACGAGGGCGCCGGAGGACGAGTCGAGGCAGACGACGCCGCGCACGGCGCGGTCGGGGCGGAAGAGCGGCAGCTTCGCCTCGAAGTACTCCTCCATGTCGGCGTAGTCGTCGAGGTGGTCGTGGCTGAGGTTGGTGAACCCCGCGACGTCGAACCGGATGCCGTCGACGCGGTGCCGGGACAGGGCCTGGGCGCTGACCTCGACCGCGACGGCCTCGACCTCGCGCTCCCGCATCAGCGCGAGGAGGGCGTGCATCTCGGAGGCCTCGGGGGTGGTGAGCCGCGAGACGATGACCTCGCCCGCGATGTGCCGCTCAGCCGTGGAGGAGAGCCCGGTGACGACGCCCATCTGCTCGAGGATGCCCTCGAGGAGGTGGGAGACGCTCGTCTTGCCGTTCGTCCCGGTGGTCGCGAACAGGAGGGGGAGCGGATCCTCCGCGCCCGTGCCGTACACCCAGGCGCTCAGGGCGCCGAGCACGCCGCGGGGGTCGTCGACGATGAGGATCGGGAGGCCGGCGTCGGCGGCGATGTCGGCACCCGCCTGGTCCGTGATCACCGCGACTGCTCCCTTCTCGGCGGCGGTCTTCGCGAAGTCCGCACCGTGGCGGTTCACGCCGCGGATGGCGACGAAGGCCTCGCCCGGGCGCAGGTCCGCCGTGGCGAGGGTGATGCCACTGAGAGCGACGCCCTCCACATCGCCCCGCACGGAGCGGGCGAACAGGGAGGCGAGTTCGGACAGCTCGCGCCGGGGCGGGTTCGCCGGGCGGAGCACGGGGGGCAGGGTCGGCTGTTGTTCCATCGACATGTCGTCTCCATGTTCTCACGGCCGCGGTGTCAGCCCGGGCGGGTCGGTCCGCCGCGCGCCGGAGCCGGGCGCGGCGGACCGGCGGTCAGGCGCGGCGGCGGAACGCGAGCACCGCGACCACCAGCGCCGCGACGCCGGCGAGCAGACCGCCGGCACCCAGCGCGATGCCCAGCGCGTCGTCGCCGTCGTCCGCCGTCGCGGGCTGCGGCGCGGCGCTCGTGCCGTGACCGTCCGCGGTGCCGTCCGTGACCGTCACGACAGGCGCGGGGGAGTCGAGGTCGTGCGGGTCCTCACCCTTCTCGGCGAGCTGCGTCCACTCGGTCGCGCCGTCCACGCACTGCTGGACCACCGGGAAGGCTAGCGTCTCGGGCGTGTCCTCATCCAGGCCCACCGACATGCTCACGGCGCCGCGCAGGTCGGTGGGCACCGGCGTGAGGGCGGTGTAGGTGACGGCGCTCACGAGACCGTCGTCGCCGCGCTCGACCTGGATGGTCCAGTCGCCGTCGAGCGTGGGGGCGACCGAGGCGAGGCCGTCCGGCATGGTGATGCGCAGGGCGGTGGTGGGCGAGGTGCCGCAGCCGTGCGAGAACGAGAAGGTCAGCACGCCGTGGTCGCCCGCGGCGAGCTCGTCGGGGCTGACGCTGACGTGTGCCCCGGCCATCGCGGGGACGGCGAGGGCGAGGGCGAGTCCGCCGACGACGCCGGTGGCTCCGAGGAGGGTGCGGCGTGGACGACGGGGACGGATGGTGGTGTTCGACATGGGGTCTCCAGATGCTCGTGTGCGGGCGCGCCGGAACAGCGCAGCCCGGAAGGATGGGCCGTCGAACGGCGACGGCCGGATCGAGGGGCGGCTCAGCCGCCGATGAGCTCCGGAGGACCGCGTCGCGAGACCACGGCGGTCGTCGCGACGTCGAGCGGAGGGAGGAGGGCGGAGCGCAGCGGACGCGGGGGAGCGGGCGGCGTGGAGGCGGGCGTCGCCGCGCGTCGGAGGGCGGCCTGGAACCAGCGGGCGATCGTGCGCAGCACGCTCTCGCCATGCCACAGCAGCACCGTCGTCAGCAGGGCGGCGACGAGGTGCGCCGACAGCATCAGGGCTCCTGGCCCTGCGGCCGGTGACAGCGGACCGAGTGCGCTCAGGTCGAGGTGGTGGGAGTGGGCGCCGAGTCCCGGCGCCTCCTCGGTGGTGGGCGCCCCCAGGAGCTGGAAGAGCAGGTGGAACGCGCCCTGCGCCAGGATCACGGCCACCGCGACTCGGGCGCGCGAGGACCGACGGCCGACCACGGCGGCGGAGAGCGGCACGAAGAGGGTCGCGACGGCGGCGATGAGCAGCGGGTGCGGGGCGGCCCCGCCGGCGAGCGTGTGGGAGACGGCCGCGAGGAGCGTGGCGATCGCGGACACGGCGGCGGCGCGGAGGAAGCGCAGCTGCCGGGACGTCATCGTGCCAGCCTAGCGACGCTGCGCGAGCCGGGCGGATTCCTAGGCGGCGGGCAGTAGCGTGGGCTCGTGGAATTCCTGCTCTATCTGGGCGGCATCGTGTTCATGCTGATCGGCCTCGGCCTCTCGATCGGTCTGCACGAGGTCGGCCACCTCGTCCCCGCGAAGCTCTTCGGCGTGCGTGTCGGCCAGTACATGATCGGCTTCGGGCCGCGCCTGTGGTCGAAGCGGATCGGCGAGACGGAGTACGGCTTCAAGCTCCTGCCCCTGGGCGGCTTCATCTCGATGTCGGGGATGTATCCGTCGTCGAAGGACAGCGGGCCCGCCTCCGGGGCGTTCCGCACGCTCATCCAGGACGCGCGCTCGGCCAACGACGAGACGATCGCGGAGGGCGCCGAGGACCGGGTCTTCTACAAGCTGCCGGTGTGGAAGCGCGTGATCGTGATGCTCGGCGGACCGCTTATGAATCTCGTGCTGGCCGTGGTGATCTTCACCGTTCTCGTCAGCGGGATCGGCGTGCAGCAGGGCACCACGACGGTCGCGGCGGTGAACGAGTGCGTGGTCCCCGCGTCGTCGACGGCGACCGAGTGCGGGGCCGACGATCCGGAGTCCCCGGCCGCTGCGGCCGATGTGCAGCCGGGCGACGTCCTCGTGTCGATCGACGGGAAGCCGGTGTCGACCTTCGCGGAGGCCACCGCCATCGTCCAGGCCTCGCCGGGCGAGCCCCTCGCCCTCGTCGTGCGCCGGGACGGCACCGAGCGGACGCTGACCCTCACGCCCATCGCGGCGGAGCGCACCATCACGGACGCGAGTGGGCAGCCGGTGCTCGACGACGACGGCGATCCCGTCGTGAAGGAGGTCGGCTACGCGGGGATGATCGCGCAGATGGGCTACGTGCAGCAGCCGCTGACCGCCGGACCCCAGCTGGCGGCGGACACCGTCGCCCGGGTCGGCTCGCTGATCGTCACGCTCCCGGTGCGCCTGTGGGACGTCGGGGTCTCGCTCGTGACGGGAGGGGAACGCGATCCGAACGGACCGCTGAGCGTCGTCGGCGTCGGGCGTCTCGCGGGCGAGGTGGCCGCGACGGACGCTCCGGTGCTCAACCGCTTCGCCGTGCTGCTCGGCCTCCTCGGCTCGCTCAACGTCGCGCTCTTCGTCTTCAACCTGATCCCGCTGCTGCCGCTCGACGGCGGGCACATCGTCGTCGCGCTGTGGGAGGGGATCAAGCGGGCGTGGGCGAAGCTGTTCCGGCGGCCGCCCCCGGCCCCGGTCGACGCCACCAAGCTCGTGCCGCTGACCGTCGTCGTCGCGACGCTGCTGATCGCGATGGGCGCGCTCCTGCTCGTGGCCGACCTGTTCAACCCGGTCAAGCTCCTGGGCTGAGCGGCCGGAAAGCGCTCAGCGCAGGGCGTGCGCCGCCAGGCGCTCCAGCGTGCGGATACCGTCGCGGGACAGGATCGATTCGAGGTGGCCCTGCACCGATGCGAAGCCGTCGCCGCGGAGCGCGTAGACGTCTCCGGTCACCGGATCCGCGGAGACCTCCGCCGCGCCCACCGTGGTCACTCCGGGGTCGACCCGTGCCGTGAAGGTGTTGTAGAACCCGATCGAGGCGTCCTCGCCGAACACCGGCACGGCCTTCTGCAGCCCCTGGTGCGGAGCGTCGAGGGGCGTCAGCGCGATCCCCATCCGGTCCGCCAGGATCTGGTGGCTCAGGCAGACCGCGAGCAGCGGCGAATGCGTCTGCAGGCGGGCCGCCACGACCTCGCGCATCCGGGCGATGCGCGGGCTCGCGTCGTCTCGGGGGTCTCCGGGGCCGGGGCCCGCGACGACGAGATCGGCCGTCTCGACCGCCTCGTCGTCCACGTCGTCCCAGGACGCGATGGTCACGTCGAGCCCGAGGTGCCGCAGCTGATGCGCGAGCATCGTCGTGAAGCGGTCCTCGGCGTCGACGACGAGGGCGGAGCGGCCGGAGAACGGACCGGTGAAGTCCTCGCCCTGCGGGTTCAGCCAGAACTCGGCGAGGCGGGCGTTGCGCGAGGAGAGGAGCGCGGCGACGTCCGGGTCGTCGGCGAGACGCCGCGGCTCACCGGGGGCGTCGGCGTCGCTGCGGGCCTCGGCCACGCGGTCCCGATCGATCGCGCCGATGGCGCCGAGCACGCCCGCGGCCTTGCCGTGGGTCTCGGACACCTCGCCGTGCGGGTCCGAGTGGCGGACGAGGGTCGCGCCGACGGGCACGCTCAGCTCGCCGTCGCGCAGGTACACGGTGCGGATGAGGATGGGCGCGTCGAGGTCGTGCCCGCCGTCGGCGTTGGGCGTGAAGAGCGCCGCGACGCCCGAGTAGTAGCCCCGGGGCTTGCGCTCGTGCCGCCGGATCACGGCGCAGGCGTTCTGCATGGGGGAGCCGGTGACGGTCGGGGCGAACATCGTCTCGCGGAGGATGTCCCGCGGGTCCAGCCCGCTCCGTCCGCGCAGCATGTACTCGGTGTGGGTCAGCCGCGACATCTCCTTGAGATGCGGGCCCGTGATGCGTCCGCCGTCGGCGCAGACGGCGCTCATCATCTTGAGCTCCTCGTCCACGACCATGAACAGCTCCTCGGTCTCCTTGGTCGACGCCAGGAAGTCGGTGAGCGTCTCCTTCGTCGCGCCGCCGGCCGGATGCCGGAAGGTGCCCGAGATGGGGTTCATGGTGACGACGCCGCCGCGGGCCACGACGTGCGCCTCGGGGCTCGCCCCGACCGCGATGTGCCCGGGGGTGACGACCGCGAACGTCCAGTAGGCGCCGCGCTCGTGGGCGAGCAGAGCCCGGAACCAGGTGAGCGCCGCCTGGCGCTCATCGGCGTCGACGGTCGCGGTGAAATCGCGGCGGATGACGAAGTTCGCACCCTCGCCGCGGCCGATCTCGTCCGCGATCACTGTCTCGACGATCCGCGCGTACTCCTCGTCCGCGATGTCGAAGCCCTCATCGCGGAGCGGGATCGGGGTGGTCGGAAGCGCGTCGAGCACAGCAGCGGTCGGCAGGTCGAGGTGCTCCGCGACGACGAGGCAGCGCAACGGGGCGCCGTCGTCCTGGGCCACGAAGCCGCGCTCGCGGACCTGTCGATACGGGACGAGCGCGAACACCTCCCGCGGCTCTCCCTCGACCGTCAGGGGGATGTCGGCGAGCAGGTCGACGTCGGTCACTTCTCCGGTGAGCAGCTCGACGGTGTCCGCGCCGTCCCGGGCGATCAGCACGAAGGACGCGGTGGGGTCGGCGCTGAGCTCGTCGAGGCGAGAGAGGGTCATCGATGTCTCCTGTGCGAGGGCTCCGGCTCGGCGCAACGAAAAGACCGCCCCGGAGGCGGTCTGGATTCGAGGGAACGCGAACACACCGCCTAGGAGGCGGGCCACCAGGTGATGTGCGCGATCATGGGGCGAAACTACCACACCCGCCGCATCCAGCCCTTCCGCATCCGGGCGGCGTAGGCTGGGATCGTGCCAGCAGTGAATCTTGGGATGCCGAAGGTCCCCGAAGTCCTCGCCCCGCGTCGCAAGTCCCGTCAGATCAAGGTGGGCAAGGTGCTCGTCGGCGGCGATGCGCCCGTCAGCGTGCAGTCCATGACGACGACGAAGACCACCGACATCAACGGGACGCTGCAGCAGATCGCGGAGCTCACCGCCTCCGGCTGCGAGATCGTCCGCGTCGCCGTGCCCTCGCAGGACGACGCCGACGTGCTGCACATCATCGCGAAGAAGAGCCAGATCCCGGTCATCGCCGACATCCACTTCCAGCCGAAGTACGTCTTCCAGGCGATCGACGCCGGCTGTGCGGCCGTGCGCGTGAACCCGGGCAACATCCGCAAGTTCGACGATCAGGTCGGCGAAATCGCGAAGGCCGCCAAGGACGCGGGCGTCTCGCTCCGCATCGGCGTGAACGCAGGCTCGCTCGACCGTCGCCTGCTCGAGAAGTACGGCAAGGCCACGCCGGAGGCCCTCGTCGAGAGCGCGGTCTGGGAGGCGTCGCTGTTCGAGGAGCACGACTTCCACGACTTCAAGATCTCGGTCAAGCACAACGACCCGGTCGTCATGGTCAAGGCCTACCGTCAGCTCGCCGAGCGGGGCGACTGGCCGCTGCACCTCGGCGTGACCGAGGCGGGACCGGCCTTCCAGGGCACGATCAAGAGTGCGACCGCCTTCGGCATCCTGCTGGGGGAGGGTATCGGCGACACCATCCGCGTCTCGCTGTCCGCGCCGCCGGCCGAGGAGGTCAAGGTCGGTCACCAGATCCTCCAGTCCCTCAACCTCCGGGAGCGCAAGCTCGAGATCGTCTCGTGCCCCTCGTGCGGTCGGGCTCAGGTCGACGTCTACACGCTCGCGGAAGACGTCACCGAGGGGCTCAAGCCCATGACGGTGCCGCTGCGCGTCGCCGTCATGGGCTGCGTCGTGAACGGCCCGGGTGAGGCACGCGAGGCCGACCTCGGTGTCGCCTCCGGCAACGGCAAGGGACAGATCTTCGTCAAGGGCGAGGTCATCAAGACGGTCCCGGAGGCCGACATCGTCGCCACACTCATCGAGGAGGCGAACCGCATCGCCGCCGAGATGGGACCGGACGCTCCGCTCGGCACCGCCCAGGTCGTCACCGCCTGATCCGAGGAGTGCCGTGTCCGACATCCTCCTGCCCGCGCCGGTCCAGGCCATGATCGACGCGATCAACGCCGGGGACACCGACGCCTTCGTCGCCGCGTTCACCGCGGACGGCTTCGTGAGCGACTGGGACACCGTGAAAGCCGGTGCCGACGGCGTGCGCGGCTGGGCGGACAGTGATGCGATCGGCGCCGGGGCGCGGATGACCGTGCTCTCGGCCGCCACGGACGGCGACACGACGCGCATCCGGTTCGCGTGGAGCAGTCGCGTCTTCAACGGCGAGTCCGAGGGGATCTTCGTCATCGACGGCGACCGGCTCGCCAGCTTCACGATCCCGCCGTCCCACTGACACCCCGTGCCTGATCGGCACCACCGTTCCGCCGTCTCTCCGAGGAGCCCCATGACCACGCCCACGATCGTCACCTTCCCGGACGGCAGCCTCCGCGGAGACGCCGTCGTGACCCGTGTGGCCGACGATGCCGACGGGACGGTGGTCGTCGTGGACGCCACGCCGTTCCACCCCGTCGATCACACCTGGCCCGATCAGCCCGGCGATACCGGCGACATCTCCGGCGAGGACGGAGCCGTCCCCGTGACCGAGGCGCTCATGGCGGCCGTCTCGGATGACGGCGCGTTCGCGGTGGGCAGCGCGATCCCCGTCAAGCGCGGGACCGAGGGGTGGACCTGGCTGGTGGGCCACCGGCTCGATGGTGCCGCACCCGCCTGGCTCGCGGAGGGGACGCGCGTGGCGCTCTCGGTCGACGAGGCTCACCGTGCCGGCCTCAGCCGCGGTCACACCGCGTGCCACCTCGCCTCCCTCGCCCTGGATCTCGCGGTCGCCGACCTCTGGCGCAAGGACCCGGGGGAGGATGCGCTGGGAAACCCGGACTTCGAGGGACGGGCGAACCAGTCCAGCCGCATCCGCGAGGACGGCGCCGTCGATGAGTACCGCCTCGGCAAGAGCCTGCGCCGCGCGGGATTCGACACCGAGACGTTCGCGGCCACGCTGGCGGACCGCGAGCAGCGCATCAACGCACAGCTCGCCGCATGGGTCGCCTCCGCTGCCGCGAGCCGCATCGAGGTGGACGGACCGACCATCGTCGACCGGCGACGCTGGCACTGCGACCTCCCCGAGGGCGAGGCCGTGATCCTCTGCGGCGGCACCCACGTCCGTTCCCTCGCGGAATTCGCCGCCATCGCGGTGACTCTGGATCTGTCCGACCCGCAGCTCCTCGTGATGACGACGACCGCGACTCCCGCCTCCTGAGCCCTCGCCCGCCTCAGGCCTTCGCGCGAGGACAGGCGCCAGCGGCTGGTGTCGCCTGCTGTCGCGTGCCTGCCTGTTCCCGCGCCACGCCAGGCGAGGGTCGCGCGATCATGCCCACACGCGGGCCCCGGCATTCGCGCGAGGACAGGCGTCAGCAGCTGGTGTCGCCTGCTGTCGCGTGCCTGCCTGTTCTCGCGATGAGGTCAGCGCACGAACCCCGCCTGCACCCGACCACCCGCGAGTTCCAGTTCCTCGCCGACCCGCGCCGTGAACCTTTTGTGCCGAGAGGCGGCGACGACCGTCTCGTCTCGGGCTGACGCTGGTGCAGGATCAGGCGAACACGGCAGCACAGGCTCTGGTGCCGGTAAGCGCCTGATCCGGCGTCCTCGCCTGTTCCGGCGGAGTCAGACAGCGAGCTCGATCTCGCCCGTCGCGATGTCCACGCGCGAGACGCGCAAGCGCACCACGTCCCCGGGCCTGGCGAAGCCCACCGGCGCGGTCGTCGTCACCGCAGGCTCCGCGATCTGAACGGCGGCCCGCTCGCCCCGGAGCTCGATGACCGTCGCCTCGACCGTCTGTCCCACCAGAGGTGTGAGCAGGGCGGCCTCGACCCGGTTCACGGTGTCCGCGTCCAGCTGCGACGCCCGTCGGCCCGAGTCCTGCATGAGCGCGGGGAGGTCGCCGAGGGAGGAGCGCACCCACTCCGGCACCGGCTGCCCGGTCGACACCGCGAGACAGATCGCGAGGGCCCACCTGTCGACGAGCCGGCGCAGAGGCGCCGTCGCGTGCGCGTAGGGGGCTCCGATCGCGGCCTGCACGGCGTCCGCGGGCGGCTCGCCGTCGAACACCACGTACCCCGCACCGCGGAACAGCGAGGCTGCGGCCTCCAGCACGGGGAGCGCCATCGGGTCGGTGCGGTCGAGACCACGGAGGTACTCACCATAGGTCCCGTCGGTCCACGCGCGTCCCAAGGCCTCCGTCTGATGACGGAAGGCCGCGAACGCCGCCTCGTCCGGCTCCGGCATCGTGCGGAGGATGCCCACGCCTGCGTCGATCATGAGCCTCGCGGCCGCCAACCCGGTCATGAGCGACAGCTGCGCGTTCCACTCCTCCACGGGCAGGGGGCTGCGGCGCTCGATCGCATAGGAGCCGTCCTCGGTGCGCACGACCTCCTCGTCCGGGACGTTGAGGCTGGCTCCACCGCGCCCACGCTCCTGTTCGAGACGGAGGGCACCGATCTCCGGCAGCAGGACCGCGTGGCCGCCGTCGCCCCGGTCCAGCGCCTCCTGGGTGGAGGCGTAGTCGAGCTGCGCGCGCGACCGGATGAGGGCGCGCTCCAGCCGGAAGTCGGTCACGGTGCCCGCGGCATCCAGCGCGAACGTCCACACGAGTGCGGGACGGTCGACATCGGGGAGCAGGGAGACGCGGTCCTCGCTCAGCACCGGCGGATGCAGCGGGATCGTGCCGTCCGCGGCGTATAGGGTCTGTCCCCGTCGGCGGGCCTCCGCGTCCACGGCACCACCGGGGGTGACGAAACCCGGCACGTCCGCGATGGCGTACCGCACCCGATAGCCGTCGCCGTCGCGTTCGAGGTGGAAGGCCTGGTCGAGGTCACGGGCGCCCGCCGGGTCGAGGGTCGCGAACGGGATGTCCGTGAGGTCGAGCTCCGGGGTCGTCGCCGAGGCCGCTTCCGCCTCGGCGAGCACGTCGGCGGGAAACGCGGTCGGCGTGTCCAGGTCCTCCCGCAGCGCGGAGAGCGCCGCGGCGAGCTCGGTCTGGGCGGCGGACGGGGCGACATGCGAGCGGCGCTGGGGCATGCCGCCAGCCTAGGTCGAGCACCGGGACGATCCGCCGCAGCCGGCCCGCGTGCCCGCATCGGCCGCTAGCGTGGGGACATGACCACTGCTGCCAAGGCCCAGACCCTCGTCGGACTCTATGACGCCCCGGAGATCCTCCGCGTGGTGAACGTGTGGGATGTCGTCTCCGCACGCGCCGTCGCCGCGCTGCCGGAGACGAAGGCGATCGCCACCGCCGGTCACGGCATCGCCGCGTCGTTCGGCTACGACGACGGGGACACCCCGCGCGACGTCATGATCGACATGGTCGGACGGATCGCGGCGGCCGTGTCCGTTCCCGTCACCGCCGACCTGGACGACGGGTACGGCGACGCGGGGGAGACCACCCGCCTCGCGATCGCGGCCGGCGTCGTCGGCGCGAACGTCGAGGACCGCCTCAAGCCGCTCGACGAATCGGTCGCCGTCGTCGAGGCCATCGTGAAGGCCGCGGAGGCGGAGGGCGTACCGTTCGCCCTCAACGCCCGGACCGACGCGTTCGTGCGCGCCGGATCGCGCCCCGTGGAGCAGAGCATCGCGGATGCCATCCAGCGCGGTCGCGCCTTCCTCGATGCGGGCGCCACCGCGGTCTTCGTCCCCGGCATCCTCGACGCGAACGTCACGCGTCAGCTCGTCGAGGGGATCGGTGAGCGCAAGGTCAGCGTGATCGGCATCCCCGGCGCGCTCGCCGCCTCCGAGTACGAGAAGCTCGGCGTGGCCCGCATCTCCTACGGTCCGCTGCCGCAGCGCGTGGCGCTCACCGCTCTGCAGGAGCTCGCGGAGAGCCTCTACGGCGGCGGTGTCGTGCCGCAGGGACTCCCGGCCCTCAACTGAGCGACGAGGCGGGTGACCGCGGCTCACTACACTTGAGCCGTGGTCACTCGTCTTTCGAACTTCTTCCTCCGTACGCTCCGCGAAGATCCTGCCGGTGCCGAGGTCGCCAGTCACAAGCTGCTGATCCGCGCCGGGTACATCCGACCGCAGGCGGCGGGCATCTTCGCGTGGCTGCCCCTCGGCCTGCGCGTCAAGGCGAAGATCGAGACCGTCATCCGCGAGGAGATGGCCGCCGCGGGTGCGCAGGAGGTGCACTTCCCCGCACTGATGCCGCGCGAGGCGTACGAGGCCACCGGGCGCTGGGACGAGTACGGAGATCTGCTGTTCCGCCTCCAGGACCGCAAGGGCGGGGACTACCTGCTGGCGCCGACGCACGAGGAGGCGTTCACGCTGCTCGTGAAGGATCTGTACTCGTCGTACAAGGACCTGCCGCTCACGATCTTCCAGATCCAGGACAAGTACCGCGACGAGGCCCGGCCGCGCGCCGGGCTCCTCCGCGGCCGCGAGTTCACGATGAAGGACGCCTACTCGTTCGACGCCTCCGACGAGGGGCTGGACGCGAGCTACCAGGCACAGCGGGACGCGTACGAGCGCATCTTCCAGCGGCTGGGCCTCGAGTACGCCATCGTGCAGGCCGACGCCGGGGCCATGGGCGGTTCGCGGAGCGAGGAGTTCCTGCACCCGACCCCCGTGGGCGAGGACACGTTCGTCCGCAGTGCCGGCGGCTACGCGGCCAACGTCGAGGCCTTCAGCACACCCGTCCCGGCTCCTGTCCCGTTCGATGCCGATGGCGCCCCCGTGGTCTTCGACTCTCCGGACACGCCGACCATCGATACGCTCGTGGCGCACTGCAACCGCGAGCTCGACGGCGAGTACACCGCGGCCGACACGCTCAAGAACGTGGTCCTCGCCCTGAAGCACCTCGACGGCACCCGTGAGCTCGTGATCGTCGGCATCCCCGGCGACCGCGAGGTGGACGAGAAGCGCGCCGAGGTCGCGTTCGCGCCGGCCGAGGTCGAGACCGCCACCGCCGAGGACTTCGAGAACAACCCCCTCCTGGTGAAGGGCTACATCGGTCCGTGGTCGCCCACGGGCGCCGTGCTGGGCGAGGAGTCCGCGACCGGCATCCGCTACCTCGTCGACCCCCGCGTGAGCGAGGGCACGAGCTGGATCACCGGCGCGAACATCGACCAGAAGCACGCGCACTCCGTCGTCGCCGGACGCGACTTCGAGGCGGACGGCATCGTGGAGATCGCGAACGTGCGCGCCGGCGACCCGGCGCCCGACGGCTCGGGTCCGGTCGAGCTCGCCCGCGGCATGGAGATCG
Organism: Microbacterium sp. UMB0228; assembly: GCF_002871415.1. Taxonomy (NCBI): domain Bacteria; kingdom Bacillati; phylum Actinomycetota; class Actinomycetes; order Micrococcales; family Microbacteriaceae; genus Microbacterium; species Microbacterium sp. UMB0228. Next base: position 852,978 of record NZ_PNFU01000001.1, read on the forward strand.
GTCACGTCTTCCAGCTCGGACGGAAGTACGCGGAGGCGCTCGGCCTCAAGGTCCTCAACGAGAACGGCAAGCTCGTCACGGTCACCATGGGGTCGTACGGCATCGGCGTCACGCGGATCCTGGCGATCATCGCCGAGCTCAACAACGACGACAAGGGCCTCGTCTGGCCGGCCTCGGTCGCCCCGTTCGACGTGCAGGTCGTCGCCGCCGGGCGCGACCAGGTCGCCTTCGACGTCGCGGAGGACCTCTCCGCGCAGCTCGAGGCCGCAGGCCTCGACGTGCTCTACGACGACCGTCCGAAGGTGTCTCCCGGAGTCAAGTTCGGTGATGCAGAGCTCGTCGGCGTCCCGAAGATCGTGATCGTCGGCCGGGGCGCCGCCGACGGCCAGGTGGAGTTCTGGGACCGTCGCACGGGCGAGCGCGAGGCGGTCTCGGTCGCCGAGGCCGTGGAGCGGCTCTCCGCCACGCGCTGACCCGGCGCTCCCGGTCGCTCAGCAGCTGACGCGGCCGTGGTTCATGATGTCGTCGTCCGGGGTGTCTCGGGTCACCAGCGCCTTGAGCGCCCCGGCGGCCATCGCCACCTTGCCCTTCGCTGGTTCCCAGAACTCGGCGACGACCGGGGTGACCGTGAGCAGGGCGATGCCGGGGGTGTCCAGCCCGTCCTCGAACCAGATGTCGAGGGAGGGGGAGTAGAGCTCCTCCATCTTCGCGCGGTCGTGGACGACCTCTGCGGTGCCGGCGACGGACACGTAGCGCATGCCCTTCGCGTCGCAGTAGGCCAGCCCGACATCATGGTGACGGCGCGCCTCCTCGACCTTCTCCGTGTCTTCCGCCGTGAAGAACCAGATGGCGCCGGCGTCGTCCATCTGCCTGGTCGACATCGGCCGGCTGACGAGGTTCCCGTCCGGGTCGGTGGTGGTGAGCATGGTGAAGTCGATGTCCTCCACGAGCTCCTTGATGCGGGCGAGGGCCTCGGGTCCGGTGATCTCTGTCATGTCGCCATCGTGGCGCCACCGCCGACCGCGGGCACGGGCGTTGACACCGCGTCCCGCCCATGCTGCGGAGCGCGGGGGCGCGGATCCTCGGCGTTGCGTCCCGCCGGCGGGAGGCCGCGTGGGACGCTGGGGGCATGACCGAGGAACCGCTGCCGGCCGCTCTGAGCGACGAGATCAACCATGTGCTGGACGAAGCGGGGGTGTCCTCGGACCGCCGGCTGGTGATGCGGATGCTCCGCACGGCGCTGCTCCTCGGTGAGGACGACACCGACCGCCTCGACCTCAAGATCGCCTCCGCCGCCCTGGCCGAGATGCGCGACGCGTTCCGCCTCTTCGCCCCGTTCCGCGGCGTGCCGAAGGTGACGGTGTTCGGCTCCGCGCGCACCCTCCACGACGACCCGCTGTACCTGCAGGCGCGCGATGTCGCGGCGGCCCTCGCGAACGACGGCTGGATGGTCGTCACGGGCGCGGGCCCCGGGATCATGCAGGCGGCCGCCGAGGGGGCGGGGCCGGCGCTGTCGCTCGGCGTCTCCATCCGGCTCCCCTTCGAGGAGAAGGCGAACAGTCTCGTCGCGGGAAGCGATCAGGTCGTCGCGATGAAGTACTTCTTCACGCGCAAGCTCATGCTCATCAAGGAGTCGAGCGGATTCATCTGCCTGCCCGGGGGCTTCGGCACGCTCGACGAGATGTTCGAGCTGCTCACCCTGCAGCAGACCGGGAAGGCCGAGCCGACGCCGATCGTGCTGCTCGACGAGAAGGGCGGATCGTTCTGGCAGGGCATGCGGCGCTTCGTCGACGAGCACCTCGCCCCGATGGGGGTGATCTCCCCGGGGGACTTCGATCGCGTCGTCATCACCGACTCGGTCGAGGAGGCCCGCGCCGAGATCACCGGGTTCTGGCGCAACTACGACTCGCTGCGGTGGGTCGGGGACACGCTCGTGCTGCGGCTCAAGGCCGAGCCGACGGACGCCGAGATCGAGGAGCTCAACACCGCCTTCGCCGCACTCCTGTCGACCGGGCGGATCGAGCGCACGGCTCCCCGGTCCCCAGAGGTCGCCGATGACGACCGCCTCGACCTCCCGCGCCTCGCCCTGCACCTGGATCAGCGTCAGGTGGGCAACCTCTTCCGTCTGATCGGCGCGCTCAACGCCCTCCCGTCCGCGCCGAAGGTCTGACCAGGCGCGGGACTCCACGACGGGACAGGCCGCCGCGCGGAGGCAGGCCGGTTCCGGCAAGGGCGCCTGCTGCCGCGCGACGGCCTGTGCCGGCGGAGGCCGGATGGCCTGGGCGCGCGGCACACGGTATCGTTGTACGGATGTCGCGCGTGCATTCGGGCGCGACGAGAGCTGAATAGGGAGGCCGTCATGGACATCGAACTGAGTCTGCTGCGAGGGATCGAGAAGGAGAAGGCGATCCCGTTCGACGAGCTCGTCTCGATCATCGAGCAGGCGATCCTGACCGCGTACTCCAAGCACGTCTCGCCCGACGGCGCGACGCCGGAGGGCGTCCGCGTGCACCTCGACCGCAAGACCGGCCACGTCGCCGTCCTCCAGGTCGTCCGCGACGACGAGGGTGCGATCATCGGCGAGGAGGAGGCGACGCCGGACGACTTCGGACGCATCGCCGCATTCGCCGCCAAGCAGGTCATCAGCCAGCGTCTCCGGGACATCGCGGATGACGCCGTCCTCGGGGAGTTCAAGGGCAAGGAGGGCGACATCGTCGCCGGCGTGATTCAGCAGGGGCCGAACCCGCGCATGATCCACGTCGACCTCGGCTCCGTCGAGGCGATCCTCCCGCCCGAGGAGCAGGTGCCCGGCGAGGAGTACACGCACGGGTCCCGGCTGCGCGTCTACGTCACCAGCGTCGCCAAGGGGCTCAAGGGTCCGCAGATCACCGTCTCGCGCACGCACCCGGGCCTGGTCCGCAAGCTGTTCGCGCTCGAGGTGCCCGAGATTGCGGCCGGCCTGGTCGAGATCGTCGCGCTGGCCCGCGAGGCCGGGCACCGCACCAAGATCGCGGTGAAGGCGAACGACCCGGCCATCAACGCCAAGGGTGCCTGCATCGGCGAGATGGGGCGCCGTGTGCGGGCCGTCACGGAGGAGCTGGCGGGGGAGAAGATCGACATCGTCGACTACGACGCCGACCTGCCCACGTTCGTGGCGCACGCACTGTCGCCGGCGAAGGTCACGAGCTCGTTCGTCCTCGACGCGAGCACCAAGGCCGTCCGCGCCCTCGTGCCGGACTACCAGCTGTCGCTCGCCATCGGCAAGGAGGGTCAGAACGCGCGTCTGGCCGCCAAGCTCACCGGCGCCAAGATCGACATCCAGCCGGACAGCGTCCTCGACTGATCCCTGTTCGTCCTCGACGCCACGCCCGGTGGCGGCGAGGACGGACGGAACGCAGGTGTAAGATGGAACCCGTACGAACGTGCGTCGGTTGCCGCACGCGTGCTCCCCGCTCCACTCTGCTCAGGGTGGTTGCCCAGAACGACACCCTCATCCCCGATGAGCGTGCTGTCCTGCCGGGGCGTGGCGCGTGGGTGCATCCGACACCCGAGTGCATGGAAGCCGCTCTGCGGCGTCGAGCTTTCGGAAGAGCACTGCGTGTGACCACTCAGCTGGACACACGGATCTTCGAACAGCACCCACCAAGAAACAAAGGCTGAACAGCTATGGAAACAAAGTGAACGGCTCGAAATGAGACCCGTCCGCGACTAGTGGTCTGCCCTGTCTGGGCAGACCGACCCAGACAGGAGAATTGTGGCTGGTAAACCACGCGTACATGAGATCGCCGCCGAACTCGGCGTCGACAGCAAGGTCGCACTTGCGAAGCTCAAGGAACTCGGCGAGTTCGTGAAGGGCCCGTCCTCGACGGTCGAGCCCCCGGTGGCGCGCAAGCTGCGCGCCGCGATCGAGGCCGACCCGTCCCTGAAGGCGGCCTCCGAGCCCGCTGCGGCGAAGCCCGCCGCGAAGCCGGCACCGAAGTCCTCGGCGCCCACCCCCGGTCCGAAGCCCGGCCCCAAGCCGGGTCCTGCAGCTCCGGCCGCACCCGCCCCGAGCCCGGCGCCCGCCCCCGCGGCGGAGAAGGCTCCGGCGCCGTCGGCGCCCGCGAAGCCGTCGGCTCCGGCTCCGGCCGCTCCGTCCTCCGGTGACGGCAACGCCCCGAAGCCCGGCGCGCCCCGCCCCGGCAACAACCCGTTCTCGTCCGCACAGGGCATGGGCCAGCGTCCCGCAGGTCCCCGTCCCGGCAACAACCCCTTCGCCTCGGCGCAGGGGATGGGCCAGCGCCCGACCCCCGGCAACATCCCGCGTCCGCAGGCGCCCCGTCCCGGTGCTCCGCGCCCGGGTGTCCCGCGTCCCGGCTCGCCGCGACCCGGCGCACCTCGTGGTGGCCAGGGCGGTCGTCCCGGTGCTCCGTTCCAGCAGCGTACGGGCGGCCCCGGTCGTCCCGGCGGTGGTGGCGGTCCCGGTGCGGGTCCCCGTCCCGGCGGCGGTTTCGCCGGTCGTCCCGGTGGTGGCGGTCGTGGCCGTGGTCCCGGCGGCGGTACCGCCGGTGCCTTCGGCAAGGGCGGCGGCAAGAGCAAGCAGCGCAAGTCGCGGCGGGCGAAGCGGCAAGAGTTCGAGATGCGGAGCGCCCCGGTCGTCGGTGGCGTCAACGTCACCCGTGGCAACGGCGAGACGATCCGCATGCGTCGCGGTGCCTCCATCGCGGACTTCGCCGACAAGATCGAGGCCCTGACCGGCTACACCGTGCAGCCGGGCACCCTCGTCACGATCCTCTTCAACCTCGGCGAGATGGCCACGGCCACCGAGTCGCTGGATGAGGCCACGTTCGAGGTCCTCGGTGAGGAGCTGGGCTATAAGGTCCAGATGGTCTCGCCCGAGGACGAGGACAAGGAGCTCCTCGAGGGCTTCGGTCTCGACCTCGAGAAGGAGCTGGAGGAGGAGAGCGAGGACGACCTCGAGATCCGTCCCCCGGTCGTCACCGTCATGGGTCACGTCGACCACGGTAAGACGCGCCTCCTCGACGCGATCCGTCAGACCAACGTCATCGAGGGTGAGGCCGGCGGCATCACCCAGCACATCGGTGCCTACCAGGTCTGGACCGAGCACGAGGGCATCGAGCGGGCGATCACGTTCATCGACACCCCCGGTCACGAGGCGTTCACCGCCATGCGTGCCCGTGGTGCGCAGGTCACCGACCTCGCGATCCTCGTGGTCGCGGCCGACGACGGCATCATGCCGCAGACGGTCGAGGCGCTGAACCACGCCCAGGCGGCCAACGTGCCGATCGTGGTCGCGGTGAACAAGGTCGACAAGCCCGAAGCCAACCCGGCCAAGGTGCGTCAGCAGCTCACCGAGTACGGTCTGGTGGCGGAGGAGTACGGCGGCGACGTCATGTTCGTCGACGTCTCGGCCCGTGCCAACACCGGCATCCAGGAGCTCCTGGACGCGGTGCTGCTCACGGCGGATGCCGGTCTCGACCTGACCGCCAACCCGAACAAGGCCGCTCGCGGTGTCGCCATCGAGGCGAAGCTCGACAAGGGCCGCGGTTCGGTCGCGACGGTGCTGATCCAGTCCGGAACCCTCCGGGTCGGCGACGCGATCGTGGCGGGCACCGCCTACGGCCGTGTCCGCGCGATGATCGACGAGAACGGCGAGGTCGTCGAGGCGGCCGCGCCGTCCCGTCCGGTCCAGGTGCAGGGTCTGAACTCCGTGCCCCGCGCCGGCGACGTCTTCATCGTCACCGAGGAAGACCGCATGGCGCGTCAGATCGCGGAGAAGCGCGAAGCCGTCGAGCGCAACGCCCAGCTGGCCAAGGCCCGCAAGCGCATCTCGCTCGAGGACTTCACCCGTGCTCTCGAAGAGGGCAAGGTCGAGTCGCTCAACCTCATCATCAAGGGTGACGTCTCCGGTGCCGTCGAGGCGCTGGAGGAGTCGCTCCTCAAGATCGAGGTCGACGACTCGGTGCAGCTGCGCATCATCCACCGCGGTGTCGGTGCGATCACCGAGTCCGACGTGAACCTGGCGACGATCGACAACGCGATCATCGTGGGCTTCAACGTCCGCCCCGACACGAAGGCGCGCGAGCGTGCTCAGCGTGAGGGCGTGGACATCCGTTTCTACTCCGTCATCTACAACGCGATCGACGAGATCGAGAGCTCGCTCAAGGGCATGCTCAAGCCGGAGTACGAAGAGGTCCAGTCGGGTGTCGCCGAGATCCGCGAGGTGTTCCGCTCCTCGAAGTTCGGCAACATCGCCGGTGTCATCGTGCGGTCCGGGACGATCACGCGCAACGCGAAGGCCCGTGTCATCCGCGACGGCGTCGTCATCGCCGATGGCCTCGCCATCGAGTCGCTGCGCCGGTTCAAGGACGACGTCACCGAGGTGCGGACGGACTACGAGGCCGGTATCGGCCTCGGCAAGTACAACGACATCCAGGTCGGCGACGAGATCGAGACGACCGAGATGGTGGAGAAGCCGCGCGGCTGATCCGCACGACTTCGGCGGCTGCCTCCTCCTCCCGTGACGGGGGAGGAGGCAGCCGCCTCCGCGGTTCGCTGGGAACCGCGACGCACAGAGGTGGGAGAAGGAACAATGGCTGGTGAACGACAGGCCCGACTCGCGGATCGCATCCGCGTCATCCTCGCCGAGCGCTTGGAGAAGGGGCTGCGCGACCCGCGTCTCGGCTTCGTGACCATCACCGACGTCCGCGTGAGCGGCGATCTGCAGCACGCGTCCGTGTTCTACACGGTGCTCGGCACGGAAGAGGAGCGCCTCGCCAGCGGTGCCGCGCTCACGTCCGCGACAGGAATGCTGCGCAGCGAGGTCGGTCGACAGCTCAGCACTCGACTCGTCCCCACGCTCGAGTTCATCCCGGACGCGCTGCCGGAGAACGCCGACCACATCACCGCTCTGCTGCGCGAGGCGCAGGAGCGCGACGCGGAGGTGGCCAAGCTGGCCTCGTCCGCGACCCACGCCGGCGAGGCCGACCCCTACCGGTCGGACGACGACGAGGACTGATGCGTCTGATACCCTCAGGTCCGCGGCGGGACAACCGGTGGGTCTGGGGGGATCGACATTCAGGCGACGAGCATGCCCGCGGGGCTCTTCGTCGCGCCTGTCGTCGTGGAGCCGCTGCTGGATGAGCTTCGACGGCGGGATCTGTGCTGCGCGCCGCACGTGGCGGCGCAGTTGGCCGCCGCGCTGCCTGACGATGCCGAAGCCGTGTTCGCCGTCGCAGCCCGCCTCACACCGGAGCAGCGCCGCGGACTGAGTCGGATCCCGTGGCCGCTGCCGTCCGCGGCGGTCCATGCCGGCATCCGCGGGCTGGCGAGCGCCGACCGGCTGCTCCTGCTCACGGTGGTGCTGGCACTCGAGGAGGAGCTGGATCCGATCCTCGCGGCCGACGGACGCCGCGTGGAGGAGATACGGGCCAGCGCCGCCGCGCCGCATCTGACGATCCATGCGGGCTCGATCCGGCTCACCGACCCGCGCGTGGCCGCGGAGGTGTACGCGGCCGCGTCGGCGGCGGAGGTCGCGCGCGTGCACACCCGGCTTGCTCACGCCGCGGTCGCACGCGGGGACTGGAGTGGCGCGGCGTGGCATCGTGCGCGGTCGTGCGCCGCGCGGGATCGTCGGGCCGCAGCGGTCCTGACGGCCCGGGCCCGTGTCGCGGCCGACGCGGGACTCACGGAGCGCGCGCTGCTCCTGGCCGGTGAGGCCGCGGCGCACGAGTCCGGCGCCGTCGGCGAGGAGGCCCGGGTGCTCGCCGGCTGCGCGGCGCTCGCCTGCGGTTACGCCGCGGATGCCGAGGCGTGGCTGAGCGGCCTCTTCCCGGGCGCCGCGGAGCATCGACGGGTACGGGCGCTCGGCCCCTACCTCGCCGCCCGCACCCTTCGGCACGGCCACGTTCCCGCCGTCGATCCGCGGCGGCTCGCCTCCGGCTCCGCGGCCGACGCCACGGCATGGGCGCGATCCGCGGGGCTCGTCGCGATCCTGTGCGCGGAACGTCGCGACCGCGGGGCCGAGCGGCGCTGGCTCGCGGAGGTCCGCGGAGCCTCCCGCGCGGGGACGGACCGTGCGCTGCGCGATGCCGTGGTAGGGGTGTGCGCTCTCCTCGCCGGCGACGTCATGCCGGCGAGCGGGACCGCGGGCCTCGACGGGCTTGGCGGCGTAGCGGCGGCGCTGCAGACGGCATGCGCGGGCGACATCGACGAGGGCCTGCGGCTGCTGCGCACGGGAGGACTCCCAGGGGCGGAGCGCGATCCGGTGTTCCCCGGCTTCGAGAGCAGCCCGGTGGTGCGGGCCTACCGCGCTGTCACCGAGGTGCTGCTCCTCGTCTGGCGGGGAGACATCGGCCCGGCCAGGGAACTGCTCCGGCACGCGGCGGTCGAGCTCCCCATCACCATCCCGTTCGCCGGTCTCGGTGTCGTCCTGGCGCGGCGGCTCGACCTGGCGGTGCTCGGCGCCCTGGGCCCGATCGCGCGTGCACTCACCGACCTCCTCCCTCCCGCCGCCGAGTCGGACGTGCTGGTCGATCGCGCCGTCGAGGCCTTTCTGGACGGTTCTTTCGAGGTGGCCGTCGGCGCCATGGGGCTGTGGCGGGACCGCGGAGCCCCGCAGCCGCTGTTCGCGGTGCCGGGAATCGACGAGGTCGTGCTCTGGTCGCCGGGGGGATACCGGCCGGGGACCGTGCGGCCGCCGGAGAGCGAGATCGCCGCGGCGCTGCGGCGGGCGGTCGTCGGGTCCGCCGGCCCCACATGGCGCACGGACCTGGAGGAGCTGCGGGTGGCGGCGAGCCGGCTTCGGTCTCCGTTCGCCCGCGGGCGGGTCGAGGCCCTCCTCGGGGTCCGGTCCGGTCTGCACGGAGATGTGGTCTCGGCACGCGGGCACCTCGCGCAGGCCGAGCGGCTGTTCGAGGTCGCCGGAGCGCGGGCCTGGGAGCGCGCGGTGCGACGACGGCGGGAACGGCTCGAGGCGTCCGGGACCACGGCAGACGGGACCGCGGCCCTGTCCGCCTGCCGGAGCGCCTGGGCTCAGCGACTGACGCCCCGGGAACTCGAGGTGGCGATGCTCGCGGTCGGCGGAACGGCGAACCGCGCGATCGCGGAGCGGCTGTCGGTCTCGGTCCGCACGGTCGAGGTGCACCTCGGACGCGCGTTCGCGAAGCTGAACGTCCGCAGCCGTGTCGAACTGACCGTGCTGGCCCACCGCACCGAACAGCTCCTCTGAGCGCTCACCGTGGCAGGGAGAGGCCCTCCCCGTCGGCTTCCGCGAGCCCGTCGGCGATGAGGGAGTCGATCGCACGGTCCCGCTGACGCACGTCCGGCCAGTCCGGGAGGACGGCGGTGAGCGGGACCGCGGCGGGGGCGGCGGCGCGCAGGAGCCGGAGCACGGCGCCGCGGGCCTGGCGGTCCGAACCCTCGTACGCAGCCTGTCGTCGTCGCTCATCCCCGGTGTCGGGTCGGCCGGCCGCGAGCCACGCACACCCGTCCGCCAGCGGGCAGCGTTCGCATCGGGGCGCACGGGACGTGCAGATCGTCGCGCCGAGCTCCATCGCCGCGGCGTTGAGGACAGCGGCCTCTACGGGGTCCGCGGGCAGCAGCGCCGCCATGAGCGCGAGGTCGCGGCGGGACGGGGACCCCGGTTGTGCCCGTCCCTCGATCGCCCTGGCGAGCACGCGCCGGGTGTTGGTGTCGACGACGGGATGACGGTCGCCGTACGCGAACACGGCCACGGCACGGGCGGTGTAGTCGCCGATCCCGGAGAGGGCGAGGAGGGCGTCGACCTCACGCGGCACGACGCCGCCGTGGCGCTCGACCACCTCGACGGCCGCGCGGTGCAGCCACAGGGCGCGCCGCGGATAGCCGAGGTTCGCCCATTGCTGCACGACGTCCGCCGGAGACGCGGCCGCCATCGCGCGGGGCGTGGGCCACCGCGTCAGCCACGCATCGAGGTGCGGGATCACGCGGGTCACGGGCGTCTGCTGCAGCATGAACTCGCTTACCAGCACGCCCCAGGCGCCGAAGGCTGCGTGGAACTCCGGGCGGCGCCACGGCAGATCGCGCGCCTCTTCGGCGTACCAGCCGTGCAGGGGCGTCATCGTCGCAGGAGACGGTGCGGGCGCGGCCATCCCTCCAGCCTAGGCGAGCGGTCGCCGCTCCCGGCGTCGGTAGGCTGGAGGGATGGCGACCCCCGGCATCCTCCTCGTCGACAAGCCCGGCGGGCTGACCAGTCACGACGTGGTCGCCCGCACCAGGCGGGCCTTCGGGACCCGCAAGGTCGGTCACGCGGGGACCCTCGACCCGATGGCCACCGGACTGCTCGTCATCGGCATCGAGGGCGCGACCCGCCTCCTCACCTACATCGTGGGCGCGGACAAGACGTACGAGGCGACCATCCGGCTCGGAGCCGTCACCTCCACGGATGACGCGGAGGGCGAGATCCTCCACCGCGCGGATGAGAGCGCCCTCGCGACGATCGAGGAGGCGGCGATCGATGCCGGAGTGGCCGCGCTGACGGGCGCGATCTCCCAGGTCCCGAGTGCGGTGTCGGCGATCAAGGTCGACGGCCGCCGCGCCTACGACCGCGTCCGTGCGGGGGAGGAGGTGGTCCTCCCGCCGCGAGACGTCGTCGTGTCCCGGTTCGACGTCGTCGCGCGTCGCCGCGACGAGCACGCGATCGATCTCGATGTCGTCGTGGACTGCTCGTCCGGAACCTACATCCGCTCGCTGGCCCGCGACCTGGGCGCCGGCCTCGGCGTCGGCGGCCACCTGACCGCTCTCCGCCGCACCCGCGTCGGCCCGTTCGACGTGCGCGACGCCGTGGCGATCGACGCCCTCGAGGGCGCTCCCGTGCTCACCCCCGGCGCCGCCGCCGGCCGCGTGCTCCCCGCCCTCCCCGTCACAGCGGAGGAGGCGCGTGACCTGAGACACGGCAAACGTCTCGCGGGGCAGGCGGTGCGCCTGGACGGACCGCTCGCGGCGGCCATCGAAGACGACGGCACGCTCGTGGGGGTCGTCGAGAAGCGCGGTGCCGATGTGAAGAGCGCCATGAACATGCCGGAGGTCTCCCGATGATCCTGTGGTTCACGATCGTGCAGATCGTCGTCGCCGTCGCCGCCGGGCTCTTCTGCCTCGGCGCGGGGTTCGCCGGCCGTCGCCCCAGCGACTTCTCCGTCGGGGCGCTCGCTCTCGTCGAGGTGCTGCTGATCGTGCAGATCGTCGTCGCCATCGTCGCGCCGCTCGCGGGGAACCCGCCCACCGGGGATCTGCTGGAGCTCTGGGTGTACCTCATCTCGGCGGCCCTGCTTCCGATCGGGGCCGTGCTCTGGGCGCTGATGGAACGCAGCCGGTGGAGCACCGTCGTGCTCGGCGTGGCCGCCCTCGCGATCGCGATCATGCTGTGGCGCATGCAGGTGATTTGGACCGTCCAGGTCGCCTGAGCGCCAGCCGGGGCGGACGCCGGGCGGCTCGCCCGGCTCTAGGATGGAATGCGCTATGAGCTCCACCGCCCCCTCCACTCGGATGACCGGTATCGGTCGTGTCCTGGTGATCGTCTACGCCGTGATGGCGCTGGCGGCCACCGGGCGCAGCTTCGTGCAGATCGTCCGTCGATTCGACGAGGCCCCGTTGGCCTACAGCCTCTCGGCGCTGGCCGCGGTCGTGTACGTCCTGGCGACGCTCGCGCTCGTCTTCGCGCGTCGTCGCGGCTGGTACACCGTCGCGTGGGTGGCGATCGTCTTCGAACTCACCGGGGTGCTGGTCGTCGGCGTGCTCAGCCTCGTCCTCCCCGAGCTCTTCCAGCACGAGACCGTATGGTCGCTGTTCGGGCGCGGCTACCTCTTCATCCCCCTCGTCCTCCCGATCTTCGGGATCTGGTGGCTGCGCACGCACCGGCCCGTCGAGACCGCGCGTCCGGTCGAGGTCGCCGCGTGATCGTGTTCCGAAATCCGGACGAGGTGCCGGAGGACTTCGGGCCCAGCGCCGTCGCCATCGGCAAGTTCGACGGCGTGCACGAGGGGCACCGCGCCGTCATCCGCCGCCTGGAGGAGGCTGCCGCGGCCTCGGGGAGCCGTGCCGTCGCGGTCACGTTCGACCGCAACCCCCTGGCCGTCATCCGTCCCGACCGGTGTCCCGAGAACGTCGTGACCGTCGACCGCAAGTTGGAGCTCCTCGGCGAGCTCGGACTCGACGCGACGCTCGTGCTGACGTTCGACGAGACGCTCGCCGCCCGGAGCGCGGAGGACTTCGTCGTCGACATCCTCGTCGGCGCGCTGCACGTGTCCACGGTGCTCGTCGGCGCCGACTTCCGCTTCGGACACCGGGGCGCCGGCACCCCCGAGCTGCTTCGGGCGCTCGGCCCCCGGTACGGGTTCACGGTCGAGGTCGTCGACGACGTCTACCTTCCGGGATCGAGCCGCCGGGTCTCGTCGAGCTGGATCCGCGAGCTGCTGATGGCGGGGGACGTCGCCGAGGCGGCCCGCGCCCTCGGACGGTACCCCGACGTGCGCGGCGTCGTCGTCCACGGGCTGAAACGCGGACGCGAGCTCGGGTTCCCGACCGCCAACCTCTCCACCATCGTCGACGCGTTCGTCCCCGCCGACGGCGTCTACGCCGGCTGGCTCGTCGACCACGACACCGGCATCCGGCACCCGTCGGCGATCTCGGTGGGCACGAACCCCACCTTCGACGACGTGCTCGTCCGTCAGGTCGAGGCGCACGTGCTGGGGGAGACCGGGCTCGACCTCTACGGTCACGACGTGACGGTGGAGTTCGTGCAGCGGCTGCGCGGCATGGTCGCGTTCGAGGGCATCGAGAAGCTGATGACGCAGATGGCCGCCGACGTCGCACAGGCCGCGGCCATCCTCGAGGTCTCCGCGTAACACGGCGGCGCCCTGCTTCCGCGGCCGGGGGTGGGGATGGCATAGAATGGCAGCAGGCTCCCACCGGTCCCGCACGTATCGCGTGCTCCGGCGGGAACACCGATCCACAGTCCGCACGGTCCTGGCTCACGCCACACGCGGACGACGAGAACGGCTCACGGCTCCCTGAGGGCGCCGGAGCCCTTCAGGCTCAGGAGGAGCATGCCGACCACGGCAACCGCCGCCCCGCGGCGCAAGAAGACGTCCCGTCGCGATGACGAGGCACCCCTCATCCCGATTCTCGCGCGCAAGGTGCGGGAGATCGAGGCGAAGACCCAGCGGGGAAAGCTGGGTCCCACGAACCGCACGAAGTTCCAGGTGATCGCGTTCCTGGTGCGCGAGGAGCGCGCCAGGGTGAAGGCCGACACGGAGATCACCGACGCGGCCCGCGCCGAGCTGCTCAAGCGGCTCGACGGTGTCGCGACGATCCTCGCGAAGACGGCCGCGCGGGACACCTCGCTCATCCAGCTGCTCGAGGCCGACCAGGCCACCTCGCCGGTCGCCAAGCGGATGCGGCGCGACTGGCTGCTCGAGTCGGGGGCCGAGCTCCCGCCGGAGGAGCTCATCATCGCCGACCCCGCGCCCGTGCAGGTGTCGGTGGTCCCCGCGGCCATCGCCGAGCGTCAGGTCACCCCGCCCTCGGTGGAGGCCCGTCAGCTGGCCAACCCGTTCCTCGCGCCCGACCTGACCCCGCGTCCGGCCAGCACGCCCCGCCGCCGCCTCGACGGCTGGGAGCTCATGGGGCCGCTGTACAAGGCCTTCGAGACCGGCGCGGGCGGTGCGGCAGCGTCGATGGAGCTTCCGCCGGCTCCGGAGTTCGATCACATCTCGCCCAAGGGGCGCGAGATCATGGTGCACCAGTCCCGTTTCCTCGAGGCTGTGCGCGCCGGACACCGCAGCTTCCTGCTCGCCGACGAGCCGGGCCTCGGCAAGACGGCGCAGTCGGTGCTCGCGGCCTCCGTCGCCGGCGCCTATCCGCTGCTCGTCGTGGTACCCAACGTCGTGAAGATGAACTGGGCGCGCGAGGTCGAGCGGTGGACGCCGCAGCGTCGTGCCACGGTCATCCAGGGCGACGGCGACGACATCGACGCCTTCGCCGACGTGTTCATCGTCAACTACGAGATCCTCGACCGTCACATGTCCTGGCTCGCGTCGATCGGCCTGCGCGGCATGGTCGTCGACGAGGCGCACTTCATCAAGAACCTCTCGTCGCAGCGTTCGCAGAACGTGCTCTCGCTCGCGGCGCAGGTGCGCGAGCGCACGCCGGGGCACGACCCGCTCATGCTCGCCCTCACCGGCACCCCGCTCATCAACGATGTCGAGGACTTCGACGCCATCTGGCGTTTCCTCGGCTGGACGAACGGCGAGAAGCCCGGGCCGGAGCTCATGGAGAAGCTCGACGCGACGGGGCTCACGCCCGCGGACAAGGCCTTCTATCCGGAGGCCCGCGACGCGGTGATCTCGATGGGCATCGTGCGACGCAAGAAGAAGGACGTCGCCGCCGACCTGCCCGACAAGCTGGTCGCCGATCTGCCGGTGCAGCTCGACGACGAGTTCGGTCGCAGCATCCGCCAGGCCGAGCGCGAGCTGGGAGAGCGCCTGGCCGCCCGCTACCGCCGCATCATCGAGGCACGCGGCGACCGCGGTCTCGCGCCCGGAGAGATCGACGACGACATCGTCCGGCTCGTGGCGCAGAACGAGCTCGAGGAGTCGAAGGCCGCCGGCACCGGGGGAGACAACGTCTTCACCATGGTGCGCCGCATCGGTCAGGCGAAGGCCCTCCTCGCGGCCGACTACGCCGCACAGCTGCAGCGGTCGGTCGGCAAGGTCGTGTTCTTCGCGAAGCACATCGACGTCATGGACCAGGCGGAGGCGCACTTCGCCTCCGCGGGCATCCGCGCGGTGTCCATCCGCGGTGACCAGACCAACACGGCACGGCAGCAGGCCATCGACGACTTCAACGGCGACCCCGAGGTCGGCATCGCGGTGTGCTCGCTCACGGCGGCCGGCGTCGGACTCAACCTGCAGGCGGCCTCGAACGTCGTCCTCGCGGAGCTGTCGTGGACCGCCGCCGAGCAGACGCAGGCCATCGACCGCGTGCACCGCATCGGCCAGGACGAGCCGGTCACCGCCTGGCGGATCATCGCCGCGCACACGATCGACACGAAGATCGCCGAGCTCATCGACCAGAAGCAGGGCCTCGCGGCCCGCGCTCTGGACGGCGAGGCGACGGAGGAGACGGCGAGCGAGTCGGTGCAGCTGGCGGCCCTCACGCACCTTCTGCGCGAGGCTCTGGGCGGGCGCTGAGACGCCGTCAAGAACACGGGTTCTTAACGGCAAATCCGTGGCCTCATCCTGCCGGGACGCGAAGTTCGGCGTGATCGCTCCTCGCGGTCGTCAAGATCCCCGGTTTTCGACGCGCTCGAATGGCCACGCGAGGGGGCGGCGCGCTAGTGTCGATCGCAGGCACTGTCGCCGCACCCCCATCCCTCGACCTCCGAAGGCAGCAGCATGAAGATCGGCATCCTGACGAGCGGCGGCGACTGCCCCGGACTCAACGCGGTCATCCGCGGCATCGTGCTCAAGGGCACCACGACCTACGACCTGGAGTTCGTCGGCATCCGCGACGGATGGCGCGGCGTCGTCGAGGGCGACTTCATGCCCCTGACGCGGCATGAGGTGAAGGGCCTGTCCAAGGTGGGCGGCACGATCCTCGGCACCAGCCGCACCAACCCCTACGAGGGGGAGCGCGGAGGCGCCGACAACATCGCGAAGACCCTCTACGGGCACAAGATCGACGGCATCGTCGCGATCGGCGGCGAAGGCACCCTCGCGGCGGCGGACCGTCTCGCCAAGGACGGCATCAAGGTGCTCGGCGTTCCGAAGACGATCGACAACGACCTCCGGGCCACGGACTACTCGTTCGGCTTCGACACCGCCGTGAACATCGCCACGGACGCCATGGACCGGCTCCGGACCACGGGCGACTCCCACCAGCGCTGCATGGTCGCCGAGGTCATGGGTCGTCACGTTGGCTGGATCGCCCTGCACGCCGGAATGGCCGCGGGCGCGCACGTCATCTGCATCCCCGAGGTGCCGATGTCGCTGGACGAGATCACCGCTCTCGTCACGAGCGCCCACGATCGCGGTCGCGCGCCGCTCGTCGTCGTCTCCGAGGGCTTCAAGCTCGCCGGTATGGACGAGGCCTACAGCGACAAGGGCCTGGATGCGTTCAACCGTCCGCGGCTCGGCGGCATCGGCGATCTGCTCGCCCCTGAGATCGAGCGGATCACGGGCATCGAGACGCGCGCCACCATCCTCGGCCACATCCAGCGCGGCGGCTCGCCGTCGGCCTTCGACCGCGTCCTCGCGACCCGGCTCGGCCTGCACGCCGCGGATGCGATCGTGGACGGCGCCTGGGGGCAGATGGTCGCGATGCAGGGCACCGACATCGTCCGCGTCCCGTTCGCCGACGCTCTGGGCGAGCTCAACACCGTGCCCCGCTACCGCTACGACGAGGCAGCCGCCCTCTTCGGCTGACCGCCGGCTTCAGGCTCTCGCGCGGCTTCAGGCGTCTTGGTGTCTTTTTTGCCTGAACTTGCGTGAGGGTCTGTGTCCGCGCGTTCGCCTGTTCTCTCGGCCTCGCGCGGTGTCAGGCTCTCGCGTGGCTTCAGGCGCCTTGCTGTCTCTCTTGCCTGAATTTGCGTGAGTGCCTGTCTTCGCGCGTTCGCCTGTTCTCTCGGCCTCGCACGGTGTCAGGCTCTCGCGTGTCTTCAGGCGGCTTGGTGTCTTTCTTGCCTGAACTTGCGTGAGTGCCTGTGTGCGCGTTCGCCTGTTCTTTCGGCCTCGCGCTGTGTCAGGCTCTCGCGTGGCTTCAGGCGCCTTGCTGTCTTTCTTGCCTGTTCTCGGGCGAGGGCCTGTGCTTGTGTTCGGTCTGCTCCCCGCGACCCATCGCCCGACGGTCTGCGCGATGAAGCCCCTGCGCGAGCGCGGCCAGGACGGTGTCCTCGACATGAGTGTCATCGATCATGACCTGGTGGTAATCGAAGCGCAGGACGGTATACCCGCGGAGTGCGAGCCTCGCGTCCGCAGCGAGATCACGCCGCCGGTCCCCGGCCGCGCTGTGGTGGCGGAAGCCGTCGATCTGGATGGCGAGCCGTTCGCCGATGACACCGTCGAGCGGATGGCCGTCCACCCACACCTGCTGTCGCACGTCGATGCCGATCGCGCGCATCCGTTCGACGAAGACCGTCTCGGGACCGGAGTCCGACCGGCCGCGGACGATTCGAGCGAGGCGGTCAGCGGCGTGGCACCGCCACCGCACCCGCGCGAGCGTATCCAGCTCCACCGCCCCGTGGCGGATGGCGGACTCCCAGATCGCGCGGGCCTCGACGGGCGGCCGACATCGCGCGACCTGGAAGAGGACATTCAGGACGGGATCGACCGCCGCGCGCGGATGCGCCGGCACGGGCCCCTGGGCGCAGTGCACCTGGACGCCGCCGCGGTCGAACCGAGAAGCGGTACGCGGGAGGGCGACGTGCACGTCCGTGGCCCCGATGTCCCACCATCCGGCGAGAGCCGCAGCGCTCACACAGGTGACTCTCCCGCCGACCGAAGCAGCCGCCCGGCGCCGTGGATCGACATCGGGGAGGAGGAGCCACGACCGGCGCACACGCTCGAGCGTGCCTTCCTGCACCGCGCGACGCATCTGGTACTCGGTGAACCCCGCCTCACGTACGCGCGACGAATGCGCGGAGCCTCCCTGCTCTCGAACCCAGCTCTCGACCCTCGTGCGTCTCACCCCTCCACCCTGAGCGCTCGCGCAGCACTCTCCATCGCAGCCCTCCGGATGGGGAGATCGTTCGCGAAATCCTGGCCCTGTGCAGGATCAGTCGTCGCGTGTGGTCACCACAGGCGTCCGCGCGAGATCAGGCAGCAAGAGCCTCTCGCGCCTGATGCCGCCCTAGGGCGTGTCTGACAAAGGTTGAGGGGATCGGTTGAGACGCTGGAGCGGTGACGCGGTTTCGGTTGCTTACG
>NZ_PNFU01000010.1:0-9933 GCF_002871415.1 Microbacterium sp. UMB0228
GTGTTCCGGTGGGCCAACCGCTACAACACCCGAAGGCGCCACTCCGCGATCGGCCACATCACCCCGAACACCTACGAAACCGCCTACGCGGCGACCACGTCCGCTACCCTCGCGGAAGCGGCATAACCGAAACGACACCGTGTCCACGATCGAGGGTCAAGGCCCTGATTCACCCGCAGCAGTTACACACGGTCGGTGAATCGGGTCTCGACTAGAATTGAGTCCAATGACTCGATGACTGTTGGAACAATTACTGTTTCGCCGAGATCATCTCAACAGTTGCCGCGCCGTCTTTGGATACAGCACCTCGGAGGTGATGGAAATGGGGTCGAATGGGGGCCACATGGGCTGGTGGGGTATGGGCTGGAGTTGGGTCTTCCTCGTCCTGCTCGTGGTGGGAATTGTCATACTGATCGTGGTTCTTGTTCGAGTCTTCGCCGCACGTGGGCCTCGACAGACACCTCATCGCATCGGGACCAGTGGGGCTCGTGAGTTGCTGGATGAGCGCTATGCCCGTGGAGAAATTGACACCAGTGAGTACGACGAGCGACGTCAACGACTCGACGGAGCACCTGACGCATGAAACCGATCACCCGTCGACAGGCGCTCCAGCTCGGGGCTGTGGGAGGGCTCGGTGTCGTTATTGGAGGGATCGGTCTCTCTCAGACAGGTCTTCCCTGGGGTGGGCGCGTGGCTGATGGTGATCTGCTGGTTGAGCCAGAGGTGTTACGCAGCAGCGGTGGTTTGCTGCAGGTGGATCTTGTCGCCGCTCGTCGCGAGGTGACCATCGCCGGGCGACAGGTACAAGCCTTGACCTACGGGGGCACATTGCCGGGGAGAACCTGGTGGGTGCGACCGGGGGACACCATCGAGGTGCAGTTGCGTAACGAACTGGACACCCCAACCAACCTGCATACCCACGGGCTACAGGTTTCTCCCTCGGGGAATAGTGACAACCCCTTCCTCTCTATAGACCCTGGGCAGAGTTTTGGTTACCGGTTTACCTTGCCAGAGGATCACCCGTCTGGTGTGTGCTGGTATCACCCTCATCGGCATGGCTCAGTCGCTGACCAGCTATTCGGCGGCTTGTACGGTGCACTTATTGTCGAGGATGAAAAAATGCCGGTCAGTCGAGAGCGGGTGCTCGTCGTCTCCGACATTTCACTCACCGCTGGAGGACAGATCGCGACCGCCTCGGGCATGGACGTGATGATGGGCCGTGAAGGTGATCTCCTATTGGTCAACGGCCAGCACCGCCCACACATGTCGGCACGACCTGGGGAGCGGGAACGCTGGCGAGTGATCAATGCGTGCACTTCCCGTTACCTACGTTTGGCCTTGCCCGGGCAGCGCCTGGAGTTGCTGGGGATCGACGGGGGTCACGAACAGGCTCCCCGGGAAGTGCGGGACGTGCTCCTGGCTCCCGGTAATCGCGCCGACCTTCTCGTGAGCATGAGCGCCGGTAGTGGTGAGTTTCAGACACTGGGCTACGACCGTGGTGGAATGGGAATGGGAATGATGGGAGGTCGAAACCTCTCCGGAGCTGAGGCCATTGCCACGCTCACTGTCTCCGGGCAAGAGACTTCTACGCCAGATACGGTGCCAGTTCGCTCGCCGGTTCTTCGGGATCTACGCGAGCAGCCTGTTGCGCGGCGGCGGGAGATTGCCTTCACCATGGGAATGGGGTCGATGATGCGCGGTGGCGGGAGCATGATGGATCTCGGATTCGACGGTCGTACTTTCGACATCGACCGAGTTGACCAACGCGTTGCTGCGGGAGCCGTGGAAGAGTGGCTCATCACGAACCCCACACCCATGGATCACCCCTTCCATTTACACGTATGGCCGATGCAGGTGATCGAGACGGACGGGCAACCGGTCAGCGAACAGGTTTGGCGTGACGTCGTCAATGTTCCTGCCCAAGGTCGAGTGCGGGTGCTCATCGACTTCGCTCGTCACCCGGGGCGCACCGTATACCACTGCCACATCCTTGATCATGAAGATGCTGGCATGATGGCCATCGTCGATGTCGGCTGACCAGCTGCAGCGGCGTTGCGGCCTGGCCAAAACCCACCGCTGCCGCGTAGTTTCCGTTACTTGATGTTGCCGGATGCACCACGTATTGTTGAAGTAACACGGCAGGCTCGCTTCTCTAGATGAGACGCGAGCTTGTTCTTTTTCTACCTCAGTGCGAGACACCCAGGCTTGCCAAACGAGATTCTACGGAGACGGCAGAGGCACTCCTGGACTGGTGGCAGACACCAAATACCGATCTGCCAACTGCTTCTGGCGCTTGACCCCTGATCTTGGACACGCTGATTCCAGCACGGCGCTGGGGAAGCGAGAATCCAAGGGATGGCTAGGAAGAACTACACGGACGAGTTCCGGCAGCGGGCGGTGGACTTGTATGAGTCCACGCCTGGGGCGACGTTGAAGGCGATCGCGGCGGATCTGGGGATCTCCCGCGGTGCGTTGCGGGAGTGGGTTGAGAAGCTCGGCTCCGGGACGACGACCGCCGGCAGAGCGTCGACGTCCGCGTCGGGGCGGTCGGAGTCGCCGGCGGCGAAGATCATGCGGCTGGAGGCCGAGAACGCGCGGCTGGAAGCGGAGCGGATCAAGCTCGAGACGGAGCGGGATATCCTCCGCCAGGCGGCGAAGTATTTCGCCGGGGAGACGAACTGGTGAACCGCTTCCAGTTCGTTGAGGACCACAAGGACGCCTACGGCGTGAAGCGGTTGTGTGAGGTCATCGAGATCGCCAGGTCGTCGTACTACGCCTGGCTGGACGCCGCCCCACGGCGGGCGGCGAGGGCCGCCGAAGACGCCGCTCTCGTGGCTCGCATCCGGGTGCTGCAGGACCCCGCACTGGGCGGGGACCGCGCCTACGGTGCGCCGCGGATCACCGCGGACCTCAACGACGGCGTCGCCGCGGCCGGGCGGGTGAATCACAAGCGGGTCGCCCGGGTGATGCGGGAGCACCAGCTCGCCGGGATCCGGTTGCGACGGAGGGTGAAGACCACGGTCCCGGACCAGTCCGGCCGCCGCTTCCCCGACCTCATCGGACGGGACTTTTCGATCGGTGACCCGAACCGCCGGTACGTCGGCGACATCACCTACCTCCCCATCGCTGACGGCACGAACCTCTATCTCGCGACCTGCATCGACCTCGGCTCTCGCAAGCTCGCCGGTTGGCAGGTCGCCGACCACATGCGCACCGAACTTGTCGAGGACGCCCTCCGCGCAGCGGCTCGTGATCGCGGCTCGCTGGCCGGCGCCGTGTTTCACAGCGACCACGGCAGCGTCTACACCTCGAAGGCCTACGCCGAGCTCTGCGAGCGGCTGAAGGTGACGCAGTCCATGGGTGCGATCGGCTCGAGTGCCGACAACTCACTGGCGGAGAGCCTCAACGCCGCGCTGAAACGCGAGCTCCTCGAAGGCGCCGCGGCGTTCCCCGACCGGGCCACCGCCTACCGGGCCGTGTTCCGGTGGGCCAACCGCTACAACACCCGAAGGCGCCACTCCGCGATCGGCCACATCACCCCGAACACCTAGCGGGGAGGCTGTGGTGCGGTTCGTTCGTCTTCCGGAAGAGCCGCGACGCGAGCGCGCCGTACCCCTCGACATCGAGCGGCCCCTCCAGGAGGACAACGGTTCTCGCGCTCAGCGCTGCGAGAAGCTGCTCCAGGATGAGCCTCCGGTTGACTCGGCCCGTCTTGTCCGTGACTGCAGAGAGCTGGTGCTGTCGTCTCTCGCCGTGGCTGACCGTGAGCCGAACCAGCTCACCGGGATCGAATGCTCGTACTACCTCAGGACGGCGCGTTGTGAGGATCGCTTGCCCTGCCGTTACGTGGATGAGCCGCGCCATGTGTTCAGATGACGATGCGTCAAGGCGATCTCCGAAGTCATCGCCGATGATGACGACGCCTGATTGTGCATCTCGCGCGGCTGCGATGGCTTCAGCGGCCGAGAGCACACTCTCGAGAGTCGACCCCTGGGAACGGACGGGAAGGGCCCCGGCCGCACCCATCGAGATCGCTGGTTGAAGCGCTCTGAGGAGGGCAGCCATAGAACCGTCATCCGCCAGAAAACTGATGTCGGCGGAGTCATCGATACCGAAGAGAGTCTGCGGTCCGGAATCAATGACCTTATCCAGAACGCTAGTGACCACCTCCGTCTCAGAGAACGACCCGGTTGCAGCATGGACGGCCGAATCCAGATCGGTGAGGGCGCTGTCCAGGCCACCAGGATCGGCATCAGCAAGGAGTGCTCTCAGGACTCCCTCTGCCCGCAGCTGGAGAGCCGGCGCACTGTCAACGAACTGGACAGGCAGAGACTCACGCTCGATCCGGCTCGCCTTCTTGAACACACCGGCAGCGGGATCACTTCGCGCCGGGTAATCGACCCAGTGCTCGCCGGTGTCCGTATCGAGGTCATATCGTGCGCGATAGCACAGACGTACGCCCAGAACCGCGTCGCCCGCGTTGCTTGGCGTGGCGATCTCCCCGGTTGCCCGGTCGAACGTTTCCAGATTCTCGCTGAGAAGAGTTTCGAGGTCCTCCCCGAGGTCGAGGAGAGTCACCTCTACCTCCGTCAAGGACTCTTCATCGCCGTCAGCAGGTCGGTAGACGTCGAGAGGATTCACGCGGGACCGAGTACTGCGGGCGTCGAGAACCCGGCGCAGGGCCTCGACGATGTCAGTGCGGCCCGCCTGCGGCTCACCTGCAAGCACCATGTTCTCTGGCACCACGAGCGCTGCATGGCGATAACCCCGGAAACGTCCGATACGGATGCGCGCGACCCTCATTGGCTACTCCTTGCATGCCCCCCAATGCAAGCTGAGCGCTCGGCTCGCAACGGGACGATGAGCGTGAATCAACGGACCTTCTCCCGCTCGGAACCGGCGGCTCCCATGCCTATCGTCCCACGGACTGTGGTCAGTACCAGGCGGCGACGCACCATGGCCGTCCCGTGAAGACACGCGACGACAGGTTCCGTACAAGCGTCCGAAGTGGCAGCTCGGCCTCGTTTCCGTCTGGTTCCGCAGTTCACGCGACCACGCGGCGTCGCCGGCAGGCTGCATGGTTTGCATGACCGTGGTCCCGTGCCTGGGCGCCTGCCCGCGTCGAGAACTGTCACGGCGTCACGGGCGCCTATGGCAACCAGTTCGTGCGTTCGCGCGTCAGAGGAGCTTCGGTTGATGCGCCTCGACGTGTCTCAGCCCGATCGCGAAACAGCGCGGCTACAGTTGGGACTGAACGACAGCTCTCGTCCGTTCGGCACCGAGGGCGTAGATCGCCGGACGGATCATCGAGACGAGGCTGGACATGGCTTACGAGCAGCTACCCATCGTGGAGGTCGAGCTGAGCCGGCTCCTGCTCGACCTGGAGAACTACCGCATCCCGACTCGTCGCGACGATGAAGCCGGAGCCTTGAAGTATCTGTTCGCTTCCGAGGACGTCCTCGGCGCGGCGCGGCTGATCCTTCGCGACGGCTACTTCGACAACGAGGTGCCGATCGTGATCGCGGCGGAGTCACGGGACGAGCCGCCTTCGTACATCGTCCTGGAAGGCAACCGGCGCGTCAGCGCACTCAAGGCTCTCTACGACCCGACGATCGTGCCTGGTCACGAAGCCGAGGTTCGCTCACTGCTCAAGCGGTACGCAGTCGAGGCAGAAAACCTCCCCGAGCGAATCCGCGTGATCGTGGCGCCTGATCGCGCGACCGCCGCCCCGCACGTTGCCCGACTGCACACTGGCATCTCCAAGAAGCGGTGGAGCCGCGACCAACAAGCAACCTTCTACTACTCACTCGTGGACGACCAGACGACTGTGGAGGACGTCAAGGCGCAGTACCCCGATGTCGAGGTCGCAAGGTTCATGAAGATGGCTGTGATGCGACGCTTCCTTGCCGCTGCGCCATTCTCCGATCACACCCTCCGGCAGTACGCCGCCAGCGACGACTTGGCGATGTCGGCCTTTGAGTACGCGTACCGAAGTAAGGACATCGCGGCTGCGATCGGGGTGGAGTTCGATAGAGACGGCATGTTGCTTCCTCGGTCCTCAACTCCCGAAAAGATCGCGTCGAAACTTCCAAAGAAGAAGCTCGGTGCATTGGAGTATCTAGTCGGGGAGTTTCGCGCTGGAAGGCTCAACACCCGCTCTCCGGAGCTCAAGAAGCGTGATGACGCCTACCAGCCGTTCGTGGACCGTCTCAACGGTGTACCCACTACAGCAACGCCGACACCATCACCCGCCGCGCCCGCACCACCGACTCCGCCTGGACCGTCGCAAGGTGTCAGCCACGGAATGCCTCCAAGCGGTCCCGGTAGCGCGACCGGCGGGGCAACGCCACCCCAGCCTGAGCCTCCGAGCGGAGCAGGAAGCCGTGGACCGAACCATCCAGACACAAAGGACACGCTCGATCTGTCTGGCCTCGACTACGAGAACGCACCACTGAACCTCAAACTGCGCTACTTCGAGCTACGACGGATCAACCTGGGAAACTTGCCTATCGCGTCCGCGATCCTATTGCGCTCTGTTCTCGAAGCCACCATCAAGGTCCATTTCGAGGGCTCTGCAACGCCCGCGACAGGCGAGTTGAGTGCGGTTTTCAAAGTGGTCGCGCAAACCTATGGCTCGGAGAAGACTCTCAAATCGACCATCGGCGCCATACAGTCGGGAAACGCCCACAAACATGGCTCTATCCAGTGGTTCAATCTCATCGCGCACAGCGCAGATGCGTCAGTGACCGCAGAGGACGTTCGGCAGGCGTGGAAGGTGGTCAATCCGCTGCTCAGGCGCTTGTTGCGTCCGCCATTACAGTCTGCCCCTGCAACGCCTTGACCACACCGGCGACCGCGGGCGATGCAACGAGTAGTTCTTCGGCCTGCCCCGGATACCGCGCGGAGTAGGTCAGTTCCAAGCGGCATTGGAAGTGCTCGCGATACAGCTTCTCAATCAGTGGAGCCGTGTCATACGTCATGAGCCAGTGCGCCTTCTCCACCGTATTGACGATCGCCGCGAGGGCTGCGTGATCGCGCCCGTCGAACGCGTTGAGGTAGAGCTGAGACCCCGCCTGAACATAGGGCGGATCGATGTACATAAATGCTCGATCGTCCTGAGCGTAACGCTGGATCACTGTCCTGCCGTCAAGGTCTGAGACCGTGATCTGATCGGCCAAGCCTCCGATCGCAGTCAATCGTTCGATGAGCGTTTCGCGATTGAAGCGGGCGTCAATCTTGTATCTCCCTTCCTGCCGCTGACCGCCGATAACTCCGGCATTCAGAATCCCTGAACGATTGGTCCTGTTCAGAAAGAAGAAGGCGAACCCGAGGCGGAGTGAATCTCGCTCATCGCGCGATCTGTATATCTCTCGCTGCTTCTGCCATTCAGCGATCGTAAGTGGGACGGACGCAACCATTTCAACGAAGCTGGCATTGTCTCCGACCGCAGATTTCCAGAAGGCGTACACCGCAGGGTCAATGTCGTTGACAACCAGTTCTTCGACAATGCCCTCACGGAGCAACGCAATCCCAGCTCCCACGCCACCGGCATATGGCTCGATATAACGTGCACGCTCGACCCTGAGAGCATCGATGATGTCGCCAAAGAAGCCAGCGAGCGCCGCCTTTCCTCCCGGATAGCGGAGCGGCGAGAGCGTTCCGTACCGACGTGACGCGACAACCCGCAGCGTGTCACTCATCAGGACTCCTTCCCCGCTCGATGCGCGGCGACTCGACAGCGAGCCGAGCAGAAGCGCGCATCACCTCGCCCGAGGAACGCCTGATCGCAGCGCTCGCAGTTACGCCACGCCTTACGGCGACGTAGCCGCTCATGACGCAGCGCTCGATCAACGTCAGTGAGGCCCGCGTCGCTCAGGCTCGTGAAGTCCTGCATGTAACGGATACTACTCGTAAGGACATCACAGAGCCATCGACACGCCGAATCGATGCGGTACACCGTGAAGGGACGCGCCAACCGAATGCGACTGTGTCGTGGTCAGTGCCCTATGGCGCGGTGGGCTCGCCTGCGCGTCACCGCGAGGACGGCACCGGTTGCCGTTCGCGACGCTCCCCCGCACGGACACTTATGAGCTGGATCAGACTGACGGGGCCGATCCAAAGGAACTTGAAGGCGTTCCAGACGAACACCAGGACCAGCAGGTAGAGCCAACCGGGACCCCCGTCGTTGATGATCGTGGTGCAGATCGCCGCGGCGTAGAAGTAGACCCCGGCGAGCAGCATCGCGGGGACGCCCCACTTCAGGCCGCGTCGTGTGCGGATCGCGTTGAGCAGCAGGTTCGTGGGTGCGTAGCGGAGTACGCCATAGCCTCGTGCGCTGAGCGCCACGGACGTCCGGAGCATTGCAGGCCTCTTTCCTCGTCATAGCGCGACGGTGTTCCGTCGTGGAGGCGGCTATGAACCGAGTGCCCGCGAAGGGCCGTCCCGAAGGACCCGCATAGTTTGCTGAACCTGCCTCGCTACCGAGTTTACGACTGTCCTATGGCAGAGGGAACCCCATCGGCAGGCGGGCGTGTACCTCGTCGGTGACCTTGGAGCGAGAGGACACCGATCATGGCCACGTTGGCGGAGCAGGTGCAGGGTGAGCGGATGGCGCGGGTCGCGTTGTCGATGATCGCCGAGCCGAACGACCCGATCACGGGGTACGTCCTGGCCCGTCACGGCGGGGTCGAGGCGCTGCGGCTGATCGAGTCCGACGACGAAGTGCCCGGCCTGGCACGCGCCGACACACTGATGTGGCGCGAACGACTGACGGCGCGGGTCACACCCGGCCTGCTGGATCAGATGGCTCAGGCGGAGCGGCATGGATTCGGCACGCTCATCCCCGCCGACAAGGAATGGCCCGCCGGCCTGAACGACCTGAGCGATCGTGCGCCGTACCTGCTGTGGACTCGCGGTGCGGTCTCGTTCTTGATGACGGCGCTGAGCGATCGGGCCACGATCACGGGCGCTCGCGCTGCGACCGCCTATGGAGAGCAGGTCGCGGGCGAGCTGGCGGCGGGTCTTGCCGATGAGGAACGGGTCGTCGTCTCCGGTGGCGCCTATGGGATCGAAGGGGCCGCGCACAAGAGCGTGCTTGCCGCGAGCGGTCAGACGATCGCCGTTCTGGCCGGCGGGTTGGACCGCCCCTACCCGGCCGGGCACAGCGAGCTGCTGAATCGCATTGGGGATGTCGGCTTGCTGGTGAGCGAGCTGCCGCCGGGAGCCGCACCGACCAGACACAGGTTCCTGGCCCGCAACCGCCTGCTGGCGGCGCTCTCGGGTGCGACCGTGATCCCCGAGGCCGGTCCTCGGTCCGGGTCGATGACCACTGTCATCGCCGCACGCGAACTCAGCCGGGGCGTCGGTGCGGTGCCCGGCCCGGTGACGAGCGCGGGGCCGAACGAACTCATCAAGCAAGGCTTCGCCTCGCTCGTCACCCAGCCCAGCGACGTGATCGACCTACTCGACGCCGACAGAACCCCGGACCGGACTGTGACGCGGCCCGAGGTCGGACGCGAGTTCGGGCACCGGCACCCGTCGCCGGGCACGCCGGGGCGCTCTCTCTGACGGCCGCCCTCGCTGGACGGGTTCACAAGCTCGGTGCGGGGCGTGATGTGGTCGCTGGCCGCACCGCATCAGCCGTCGTGCCTTCGTGAGCGATCGCCTGGGCGCGGTTGAGGGCGGCGCGGGCGCGGATGGCGTCGATCTTCTGGCTGGTGCTCTCCGGCGTCGGGCCGAGCGGGGTCCGGTCGTCGGTGATGCCGTAGCGGTCGCGGTAGGCGGCGACGGTGCGAGCGGCACGCCACCACGCCGCCTTCTGCTTGTGGCCCCTCGGAGCCGCGCCGAGGTCGGCCGTCCACGGCTCCTCATCGGTGAGGTAGCCGCGGAGCACGGCGTCGGCGCGGCCTTCGATCAGCTCGCGGCGCTCGTCCA
>NZ_PNFU01000010.1:10242-82351 GCF_002871415.1 Microbacterium sp. UMB0228
CCGTAGGCGTCGGAGCCGAGCACGTCTTCGATCTGCTCGGCGGTGATCCCGGACGCGGCGAGCAAGGTCGCCCAGCGGTCGTGCTGGGCGGCTTGCGCGATCGTGTCGTACTCGGCCGCGAGCTGCGCGATCGAGCCCCAGCGGTCCTGCTCGGCAGCGACCGTCTCGTGCGCAGACAGCTCGGCGCCGATGTGCTGCAACACGCCGTAGAGGATCGAGCGAGCGGTGACGTTCGGGTTGTCTCCGGGATGCGGCACCGCGTGTTCTGCGTCCTCTCGGTCGACGGTGACATAGGCGTGGTTGCTGTGGGCGCCGCGGGTCATGGAGACGTAGAAGTTCTCCCGCGTCGTGGTGGCGGTGACGACCGCGTGCGCGGTGTCGGTGGTGACGCCCTGGGCGCGGTGCGCGGTGATCGCGTAGCCGAGGTCCAGGTGCTCGGCCACATAGTCGGCCGGCAGGACGATCCCGCCGCCGAACCTGCGCCCGGCCGGGCGGATGCTGACCGACCCGTCCTCGCGAACTCCGGTGACGGTCCAGCGGGAGCCGTTGCGGACCCAGGTTCGGCCGTTGCGGAGCCGCCGGTCGTTCTCGCGGGTGATGACCAGATCGCCCTCGGAGACCGCGGTGCCGTCGCGCAGCGGCAGTTCGCGGGTCGGGTTTACGGTGCCGTCGATGATCCGATCCGCCCGCGCTCTGGCGTTCAGCTCGGTGACGGTCGCGTGGGTCTCGGTCACCAGGATCGACGCCCGCCCGGCGGCAAGATCGGCCCGCCATTCTGTGTAGGCGGCGTCGATCATCGCTTCCTCGTCGCCGCCGGTGATCCGGCCGTGCTCGATCAGGGCGTCGATCGCCTCGGCACGGCCGTGGCGTAGCTGGAGCGAGGTGGTCTTCTCCCATTCGTTGGTGAAGCGGTGCAGATCGGTCAGCTCGGGGGCGTCATCGCGGGCGTGCACGAGCATGGCGAAACTGCCGCCGGCGCCGGGTGATTGGAGCTGGCCCCAGTCGCCGACCAGGAGGACTTTCGCGCCGGCCTTCTCGGCTTCGTGGGTGAGCCGATCCAACGACATCGTGCCGGCCAGGCTCGCCTCGTCGATGATGACGAGCTGCCCGGCCGTGAACGTAGTCCCGTACATGAGGTGGTTCTGCCACCACTTCGCCGTGTTCTCCGTGGCGATGCCGAGGTCATCGGCGAGGACCTGCGCGGCGACCGCCGAGGGGGCGAGCCCGATCACCGACCCTGTGCCGTGCTCCTTCTCCCACGCCCTGCGGAGCCCGTTCATCGCCGTCGTCTTCCCGGCCCCAGCCGGGCCGACCAGCACGTCCACGACCCGACCGGAGACCGCGATCGCGGCAAGGGCCGCGGCCTGATCCTCGCCGAGCACCCGGCCGCGTGCGTCGGGCTTGCGGGCGATCCTCTCAACCGTCTCCAACGGCACCACCGGCCCGGCCGTTGTGGCGGCACGCGCCAGGAGTCGGTCTTCGGCGGCCAGCAGGACTTCGGATGAGAACAGGGTCGAGGCGTGCGGCCGGAACCGAGAGGTGCCGTCCACGCGGCGGAACTGCAACGGGCTGGACGCCAGCTCCGGCGGCGTCAGCCGCAGCGAAGCGTGCTCGGCGGCATCGACCACGAGCCCGGTGATCGCCTCCCGGTCCTGGATGCTGGCGAACCGCCACCCCATCAACTGCCGGGATGCTTCGGCATGCAGGTTCCAGCGGGTCCAGGTCGAACGCTTCTCGCCCACCGTCTCCATCACGGTCTGCCCGACCTCGCGCACCACATCCAGCGGCACGTCGTCGGCGCGCAGCACCCGCCGCGGTGCGTCTGCGGTGGATGCGGTGAACGTGCGCGCCCAGCCGTTCGCGTCCCGGCGCAGCACCCGGCCGGCGCGCTGCCGCCACTCGGCGGTGAGGTCGGCCAGCGACCGGACCTGCTTCTCCGGCCTCGTGGCGAGCGTCGCCTGCGCCCGAAGTTTCAGCACCGTTCGCGCGGAGGGCTGCCTGCCGTGCTTGGCGACGTACCCGGCGATGAGGCGGTCTTTCTCGGCCTCGATGTGTCGGGACCGGGTGGAGAACTCGGTCACCAGCTCGTCGGGCACGCCCTCGATTTCCCATGCCGGGTTCCGGTCCCTGCCCCGTTCGCGTGCTTCCCATTCGACGCCGAGGACGCGGGTGAGCTGGTCGGCCAGCGCGGCGTTGTAGAGCTCGGAGACTGCGACGACCACGGAGTGCATCGGCCGGCCGGCGAGGGTCCGCCAGCGGCCGTCCTGCACGGTCAGGACCTTGTTGCTGACGACGACGTGGGTGTGCAACTGCGGGTCGCCCGCACGGCTGTCGTAGTGATCGAATGCCGCGGCCACGACACCGGCGACGTCGACGTGCGCAACCGCGCCGTCCGGCCCGGTTGCACCGACGCGGGTTGCGGCAACCTCGCGTTCGAGGAACGCAACCAGCTCTGCAACCGCCGCATGATGGGCGTCCGCGATCAGGGCTTGGGTGCCGGCGTCCGCGACCGCCCAGATCGTGGAGACTGACTTGGGCACGCTGAATGTGAAGTCGTAACCGGCTACTGCGCGGCGGGTGCCGCGCTCGGCTTCCTCCGCCTCGATCGCGGCCACTTCCTGCGCTCGAGTCGCCGGCCCCAACTCGGGGTCGAGGGCGTCGACGCGCTGCTTGATCCGCTCGGTGATCGACGCGAACTGCTGGTAGGCGCGGCCCAGCGGCTCGCCCGTGATCGGGTCATGGCCCATCCCGACCAACAGCGCGAGCTGAGCTTCAGAGACCTGCCCTCCCTCGACCAGGTCGCCGTGCCCGAGACGACCCAGCCCCGAGCCCATCCAGAAGCCCGGCGGCGTGCCCGCCTCCGCGTAGTAGCGGGTCAGCGGCGTGCTCAGGCTCCGGTCGCCGTCGCCCGCGGCGATGGACTTCAACAGGTACTTGTATCCATCGCCCGCGCTCATCACGCGCATCGAAACCGTCACCTCGGCTGCTCCTTCCGGCCGCGCTCGGAGAGCAGGTGAGCCCGCGAGACCGGTCGCATCAGATGCGACAAAGCCCGAAACGGCCTCGTCTGAAAGACGTGTGATGGCTCGGTGGGCCGGCGAACGAGAGCTGGCGGCGCCGCCTGAGTCACGGATTCCGAAGTACGCGGGGGTGGTGCGCCGCGCGCGGGTCACGGCATCGGCGACGAGGCAAGCGGTGGCGGTTCGAGTGGTCGCGCACCTGGTCGCTGACCAGCCCGGTGGTGACCTCATGCGTGAAGTCCGACCGGGATCACCCGTCAACCGGAGCCCTCATGCACGACCCTCACGACCGGACTCGCCCACTCAGGGTCGGATCACTGTTCTCCGGGTACGGCGGTCTCGACCTCGCCGTCGAACACGCCTTGGATGGCGAGACGATCTGGTTCTCCGAGAACAACGAACACGTCTCCCGCATCTTCGCCCACCACTGACCCGACGCCCCCAACCTGGGCGACATCACCACCATCGACTGGCGCACCGTCGAGCCGGTCGATGTTCTCTGTGGAGGCTTCCCCTGCCAGGATGTCTCGACCGTGGGCAAGCGCGCCGGCCTCGCGCCCGGCACCCGCTCCGGGCTCTGGTCGTACATGGCCGCCGCGATCGACGCGCTGCAACCCCAGCTCGTCGTCATCGAGAACGTGCGCGGCGTGCTGTCCTCACCCGCCGTCCGCGCACCCCTAGAAGAAGACGACGATGCGCAAAGCAATCCCGACCACGCAACCCCCGGCGATGCAGCCCTTCGCGAAGTGGAACCCGACCCGTGGGGTCTGGGAGACCTCGCAGCTCGACCTCTCCGGGCAGTCGGCGCCGTACTCGGCGATCTGGCCGGCCTGCGGTATGACACGCAATGGATCGGCCTACCAGCGTCCCTTGTCGGCGCTCCTCATCCCAGGCTTCGCGTCTTCGTCCTCGCCCGCAGCCGGGGCACTGTTCAGGACGCCGCTCGCCACGGACTCGACTGGTGGCGGCGAGTCACTGGAACAGGTGAGGGCGAGGCGGGGGACGATCGCGCTCTCGCATCAGATCATCGACCTCGCGCTAAACGGGCCGGCTGGCTTGCAGAGCAAGAGCAGCGAACCCGAGATGCTGTGGTTCCTGATCGAGGACATCTTCGCCGCTGGGGACGCTACGCCCGCGCCATCGCCCGATGGGAGCATGTGACAGGACGAATCGCGCCAGCGCTGCTAGACAGGACTAGTGGACCGCGGCCGTCGCCCGAGTTCGTGGAGTGGTTGATGGGTCTCCCCAGTGGTTGGATCACTGATCCGATCCATCAACTCACGGCTAATCAGCAGATCGCTGCGCTCGGCAACGGCGTTCTTCCGCTACAAGCGCTCTCGGCGATGCGCGTCGGCGCACTCGTGCAGGCCGTTGCTGCTTCGTTGGCTGGAGTCCAGCACCCGATGGTGTCGCGAGGATGCACGGTCTCGCAGGAGGAGGAAGGCGAGGACGAGAAAGCCGGCGAGAGTGCCTGAGACGATCAGCGTGTTGATCGACTGCGCCAACATGACGGCGGCGGTGAGCCCGTCCCGGAGCTCAAGGTCGGCGATCATGAGTCCGGGTTCGTCCGCGGCTAGTGCGGCCAGCGTGGCGCCGTTCGGGGCGAGTACCTGGCTGGTGCCGGTGGTGGAGAGGTTGACGACGCTGCGGCCGGTCTCGATGGCGCGCATGCGCGCGAACGCAAGCTGTTGCAGGTTTTCATCGGTGTCGCGAAAGTCGGCGTTGTTCGTCTGGAACATGAGCACCTGGGCACCGCTGTGCGCGCCTTCGTGAATGACGTCATCGAAGGCCACGTCGAAGCAGATCGCCAGTCCCACCTCTACGCCGTCGACCTCGATGGCGGGTGTGTCGACGCCGGCGGCGTACTCGCGTTCTAGGAGGTCTACCAGGCTGGGCACGAGCGCGCCGTAGAACCACCGGTCGGGCACGTACTCGCCGAAGGGGACGGGATGGCGTTTGGCGTGCGCGGCCGTCGGCCCGTTCGAGGTCCAGAGGAAGGAAGTGTTGTAGACGAGGTGGCCGTCTGCCGCGGCGGCGTTGAGCAGGATCGGGGCGTCGTATCGGGCGGCTGCATCGTCGAGCGCGTGAGCGGTGGCCTCGTCGGCGAGGGGATCACTGTCGACGCCGCCCTCGGGCCAGAGCACGATGTCGACCTGTTCGTCTTCGAGAGGGGCGGAAGCGGCGAGCTGAGATTCCAGGACCGCGCCCGGTTCGTGCTCATCGACGTACGCGGCGGGGCCGTTGCCCTGCACAGCGCCCACCCGGATGGTGCCCGCGTGACTGGTCGGGAACTGCGGCACCAGGACCATCACCGCTGCGAGACCGAGCACGGGGATCGACGCCGCCCACGAGGCGAGAGGTGTTCTCGGGTGCTCGGTGGCGTTACCGCGTGCCGGTTGCGCGCGCACGATCCAACGGACTGCTTCGATCGCGGCGGCGCACACGGCGACCATCAGGAAGCCCAGGCCGGAGACGCCGACCCATGACGCGACCGGAGCGATCGGGCTTTCCGATTGGCTCATCGCCACCCGTCCCCACGGGAATCCGCCGTAGGGCCAGGAGCCCATGATGAGTTCGCGGATCGTCCAGGCTCCCGCTACCAGCAGCGGCAGCGCCAGCAGCCGCATCGCGAAGGCGTTGCGCCGGCGCGGCAGCCATCGGTAGGCGAGGGCGATCGGCACCGTCAGCACAGCCGTGTAGATCGTCAGCGCGCCAGCCAGGGCCACCCACGGGACCCAGCTCAGCGGATGCTCCCCGAGAAACTGCGCCGACCAGGACACGTGAGGAAACCAGAACGCTGCGCCGAAGACTGTCCCGACCAGCAGCGCCCCCCAGGACCGTCGCCCGATGAGAGTGACCAGGGACAACGTCACCGAGACGAACGCCAGCGGCCACCACCCGAGTGCGGGGAACGCCGCATCCATCGCGAGCCCGGCCACGCCGGCGACTGGCATCGCGGCCCATAGCGGCAAGGGCGCAGTCTCGGACGCCCGCGTCCGCGTGTCGGCCGATGTCTCGACTCTGAGCCCGGAAATGATGCGCTCCCTGTTCTAGCGAGGGTCGGACGCCTGCATTTGCGCGCGCACGTGGTCCATGTCGAGGTCGCGGATTTTGCCGATCAGGTCGTGGAGCGCTTTGGCCGGGAGCGCTCCGGGCTGGGAGTAGACCAGGACGCCGTCTTTGAAGCCCATCAGCGTGGGGATGGAGGTGATCTGTGCGGCGGCGGCCAGGGATGCCTGGGCCTCGGTGTCGACCTTGGCGAACAGGATGTCGGGATGCTCGGTGGACGCGGCCTCGAAGACGGGGGCGAAGCTGCGGCATGGTCCGCACCAGGCGGCCCAGAAGTCGACCAGCACGATGGGATGGTCGGTGATGGCGGCTGAGAATGCGTCTTCGGTGAGGTCGATGGTTGTCATGAGGGTGGGGCTCCGGAGTCTGGTCGGCGACGGTGTGTTGTGAGGTGAAGTGGTTCAGCCCGGGGTCGGCCGGGCTAGGCCGAAGGGACAGTTGAGAGCGGTCAGCCGGCAGACGAGGACGAGGACCACCGTGATGAGTCCGAGGCCTCCGGCGGCGATCGCCCAGGCCGGCGGCAGCTCGATCACGAGCACGAGCGTTCCGGTGAGCAGGACGAAGACGCCGAAGACCTTCTGGAGGGCGTCGGCTGGTATGCGTCCTGACAGGCGCGCACCGAGGAGCGCTCCGAGCACGGCCATCGCAGTGACCGCGGCCACCAGGGGCCAGTCGAGGGTCACCGTGGTCAGGTAGCCGGCGAGTCCGGCGAAGGACTTCATCGCGATCACCAGCAGTGAGGTGCCCACGGCCACCGGCATGCTGAGGCCGCCCAGCAGCACGAGGGCGGGGACGACGAGGAAGCCGCCGCCGGCGCCGACGATCCCGGTGATGAGGCCGACGACGATGCCTTCGAGCATGGTCCGCAGCATCGGCAGCGAGTGGGCGCGCTCGGTCCCGGCATCGGCCGTGGGTTGGTCGGTGTCGCGCCTGGGCTTTCTGGTGACCATCGCGATCGCGGTGGCGATCATCATGATCGCGAAGGCCACCATCAGCACGGCACCGGGGAGCTGGCCTCCGATGAGTCCTCCGGCGAAGGCGCCCACCATGCCAGCGGCTCCGAAGATGAGCCCGGTGCGCCATCGGACTCGACGGTGCCGGGCGTGCACGACGAGGCTGGACAACGAGGTCACGCCGACGATCAGCAGCGAGGCCGCGATGGCCTCTTTCGGGGGCATGCCCGCGATGTAGGTGAGCAGCGGGACGGTCAGGATCGACCCGCCACCGCCGAGCGTCCCTAGCGCGAGCCCGACACCCACGGCGAGCACGAGGGTGAGGATCAGGGTGCCGCTCACTCGTGCTCACCGGGCATCGTGGTTGGTGCTGCGGGTCGTGACGCCGACCGTGCCGATGCCGGTCCTAGATGCGGGGTCGTTGCAGTTGAACGCCGTCGGAACGTCGGAGCACGCCAGGGCATCACAGTTCCTGGGTCGCGACCGGGATGGATGCGATCGCGCTCCGTGCGGTGGGGCTGGCCGTGACCTTGTTCCAGGGCATGCGGGAGAGGATGCGGCCCATCAGGCAGGAGCCGGTGAGCGCCGCGACGACGAGCCCGGCGCTGAGCGCGAACGCGATGAACCGGGACTCCGGCCAGAGGAACTCGGCCACGAGCAGGCTCACCAGGACGATCAGCCCGGCCGTGAACCGCACCCTGGCGCTCGATGTCCCAGCGAGCTGCGCTGCGGACCACCTGGCCGCCAGCGGCCTCGAAGGCGGGCACGCCGCCGGTGAGCACGTTGGCCGTCCGCACGCCGGCGGCAGCGAGATGCTGCTGGGCCTGGGTGGCGCGGTTGCCGGACTGGCACACGAGTACCGCGCGGTGCCCGAGCCGCTCTGCCAGATCCGAGGCGTGTTCGGTCAGCAGCGGCAGCGGGACGTTGTACGAGCCGTGAATGTGGAGGGTCTCGAACTCGGCCGGGGACCGCACGTCGATGATCGTGAGGTCGTCGTGGAGCTGACGCCACTGGGCGAGCTCCTCGGCGGTGAGCGTTCGGAGCTCGGCGGAGGGATCGGTCATGGGGTGGTTCCTCGTCAGGTCTGGCCGCGGGCAGCGGAGATGCGAATGGAAGGGGCTGGGGCCGACCGCCCGTCGGAGGATGCGATCGTTCTGCTGTGCGTCAGGCCAGCGCGGTCTCGCTGGTGGTCTCCTGCCATGCGCGCCAGGCGTTATAGCTGCCGTCGAGCTCGACGACAGCGTGCCCGGCGCGTCGTAGGGCACTCGCGGCGACGGTGTTCCGCATCCCGGACTGGCAATAGGTCACGATCGTGCCGGAGCGCGGCAGCTCGTCTTGGTGCCAGAGGACGCGTGCGGCGCTGAGCTGTGTGGCGCCGGGGATGTGCCCGGCGGCGTACTCGCCGCGCTGGCGCACGTCCAGCAGCAGCGCGGCATCGAAACCTGCCAGCTCTGCCGGCTCGATGAGGGGCGGGACGAACCGGGGAAGCCCGTCGATGGTGGTGACGTAGCCGGCGGTCTGGTCGATGCCGACCCGCAGCAGCCGATCCGCGATCGCCTGGGCGGCGGTCTGGTCCTCGGCCAGCAGCACCAGCGGACGCGAGTCGGCCTCGGGATCGTAGGCCCAGGCGGCATAGGTGGCGGTCTTGGAGCCGTCGGGGATGTTGAGCGAGCCGGCAACGGTGCCCTGATGGGCCTGCGCCGGCGGGCGGGTGTCGACGAAGGTGATCTCGTCGGCCTCCAGCCGCCGCGCCACCTCCGCTACGGCCAGCTCGGGCACCGGGCCGCGCTCGCCCAGCACGGCGGGACCCTCGCGGTTCTGCTTCTTCATCCTCGCGAAGTAGGCGTGCGCGTCGGGCTGCCCGTCGAGCAGCTCCTCGATGAACCCCTGCTCGTCGTCGGCAGCCAGGTGGCGCGACCACCAGGCGTTCGCGCGTTCGTAGCCGACCGTGGTCGAGGGCAGCGCGCCGAGCGCCTTGCCGCACGCACTGCCGGAGCCGTGCCCCGGGTGGACCTGGACGTGATCCGGCAAGGTCAGGAACACCTCACGCAAGCTGGTGAACAGTTGCCGCGCGCCCTCGAAGCGGGTGTCGACCCCGCCCGCGGCCTCGTCCAGCAGGTCGGGGCGGCCCAGGTCCCCGGCGAACACGAAGTCGCCGGAGATGAGGTAGCCGGGCTCGCTGGCGAAGGCGCCGTCGGTGACCAGGAACACCAGGTGCTCAGGAGTGTGACCAGGCGTGTGCCGGGCCTGGATCGTGATGTTGCCGATCGTGATCGTGTCGCGGTCGTACAGACGCCGGGCGTCGAACCCGTACTGCCAGTCCGCGCCGCCCTCGCCGGAGACGTAGACCTCGGCGCCGACCGCCGCAGCCAGCTCGCGGGTCCCGGACAGGTAGTCAGCGTGGATGTGGGTCTCGGTCACTGCGACGATCCGCATGCCGTGCTTGGCCGCGAGCGCCAGGTAGTCCGCGATGTCGCGGCGCGCGTCGATCACCACCGCCTCGCCCTTGGCCTGGCAGCCGATGAAGTACCCGGCCTGCGCCAGGTCCTCGTCGTAGATGCGTTCGAGAAGCACTGTTCATCCTTCCGTCGATGCCATCGATACCCTGGGGGGTATTGTTACCGTCTCATACCCCCTGGGGTATTTCAAGTCGAGTGTGCGACCCGAGCGCCCACGATCGACATGCCCGCGTGGCTGGCCGTCGGAGAGGACTCGTTCAGAGGGGACTCAGCGATCGTCGCCACCAGGTGCCGTCGTTCCTGGAGGAGGAGTGCAGCGCCGTTGATGGTGATGTGGGTGGGCACGATGATCGGTCCTTGGCCGTCGGGTTCGTAGGCTTGGGCGACATCACCGGTGAGGACGTTGTGGACCCGGATCGCCCCGTCCTCTCGCAGATAGAGGAAGACGCCGCCGATCGCCGCGATGGTGGTCTCGGCAGCAACAGGCAGGGACCACAGTGGTCGGTCGTCGGCGTCATAGCCGTGCAGGCCGGTGTCGTCCAGGGTGACGAGGGTCCCCGTGGTGGGGTCTACGGCGGCGTCGCGGGCGGTGCTGCTCACGATGCTGCCCTGATCCAGGTCGAGGAGCGCGCCGGTGGTCTCGGAGGTGGCGACGAGCGCGAGCCCGTCTCCCGGTGCAGGGCGCAGGGACGCGCTGATGGACGCCGCCGTCCAGCCGTGCTCGGCGAGGGGGACGCGCCAGAGCTCCTGATCGTCGGCCGTGTCGCGCGCGATCAGAGCGTCCTCGTGGGTGAGCAGCACGATGCCGTGGTACTCGCCGATGATGCGGATACCTTCGGGGCTCGACTCGTCGGCCGCGACGTCTCCGGTGGTGGGGTCGAGCGCGACGCGTGGGCCGGTCTCGCCCATGAAGCCTTCGGGAGGTGCGGCGAAGACCAGCCCGGGGCCTTGGTAGGGGCCGGGCACCTCGACCGGACCCCAGACCCGTTCCCCGGTCGTCAGGTCGTAGGCGGTGGCAGTCGTCGCGGCCAGGGCGTCGGCCGTGGTCTGGAGGTCGCCCAGGATCGCGAGGGCTCGGCCGTGCGCGTCGGTGGTCACGACGAACCCGGTGCAGCTCGCTGGACGTTGCGCGGCCCACAGCACGTCCCCGTGGACGTCCACGGCGGTGAACTCCAGCACACCGTCGCGTTCACCGGCGGCCAGATACACCCCGTCCGCGTACTGCGGAGTGATGTCCCACCCGGGGTCCACGACTTCCAGCTCCTCGAACGGCGTCGGCAGCCGCATGCCCGAGGTGTCCACCACGGGTAGCGACCCATCGACCGAGTAGGGGTCTCTTACGGGCTCGGGCTCGGATGCCCCGCAGCCGGTCACCAGCAGCGCGGCCACGGCGGCGAGGGCAAGGCTGGAGCGTCGCCGGCGCGGCGTCATGACTGTTCCGCGCGGTGCTCGCCCGCCTGGGCGTCAGCGCGAGCGTGGGTACGGCGGCGTCTGGCCCAGAGCACGAGCACGATCCCGGCGATGAGGACGACGGCGAGGATGTCCAGGATCGGGTTCGCCAGGATCGCGGTGTTCTCCTGGAGCCAGGCCTGGGCGTCGAGCGGAACCAGTTCGGGAGCCCCGACCAGGCCGTTGGTGGTCCAGAACAGCACCCCGACGCCCACGATCAGCAGCCCGGTGACCACCGAGGTGGTGTGCAGCTCCCGGCCCAGCACGGTGAACGATCGCCCGCGCAGGAACCGGCGTCCACGGGCGCCCAGGCGCTGCCAGAGCGCGGCGATCAGCAGCAGCGGCAGCACCATGCCCGCGCCGTACACGGCGAGCATGACGCCGGCGGCGAGGGTGTCGCCGCGGGCGGCGGCCAGGGTGAGCACGGCGCCCAGGATCGGGCCAGCGCAGAATCCCGCGATGCCGCTGGCAGCGCCCAGCAGCACCGTCTTGACGAGTCCGGTCTTGGACGCCGCTTGCGCGTGCAGGTCTGCCCCGGCCGGTAGCAGCCGGGCAGGGTCGAACCCGAACCCGAGCGCCTGCGCCGCGCCGAGGACGACCAGGACCAGCGAGGCGACGAGCACGATCGCCTGCCGGTGAGTCACGAACAGCGTCCCCAGGGCGCCGGCTCCGACCCCCACGGGGACCAGGACGGTCAGCAGGCCGACGTAGAACACGGCTCCGTGCAGCAGCAGCCGGGGCCCGCTGCCGATCGTGGAGGCGAAGAACGCCGGCATCAGCAGCGCCGCGCACGGGCTCAGCAGCGCGAGCGTGCCGCCGGCGAACGCGGCGAGCAGTCCGATGTCCACGCCGCCTCACTCCGCCGCGTCGAGCGCGCTCTGGAACGCTTCCTGGAACACCTCGGTGGGCTGCGCCCCGACGATCGGCTGTCCGCCCAGGATGAAGATCGGGGTGGAGGTGGCGCCGAGGTCGAACCCGAACTGCTGGTTGGCGGCGATCACCTGCGCCGTCTCCTCCGAGCCCAGGTCGGCGGCGAACTGCTCGGTGTCCAAACCGAGTTCGCCCGCCAAGGCGACGAGGGCTTCCTCGCTCAGCTCGCTCTCGGACCTGCGCTCCCCGTCCTCGAACAGGGCGTCGTGGTACTCCCAGAGCGCCCCCTGGAGGGCGGCGGCGTACGAGGCCCGCGCTGCGCGCTCGGACGCGGGACCGAACACGTTGATGTCGCGCCACTCGATCCGCAGATCCCCGGCGTCGACGTGCTCCATCATCGACGGCAGTGTCTGCTCGCTCCACCGCGCGCAGAACGGGCACTGATAGTCCGAGAACACCACCAGCACCACCGGCGCATCCACGGGCCCGGCCGCGAGCAGGTCCGCCTCGTCCCTGGTCTCGGCCGCAGACAGGTCCGGTTGCTCGGGGTTCTGCACCTCCGTCGGCGCGCCGCTATCCGACGGGGAGCCCCCCTCCTCGGCCGTCGTGCCACTCCAGTTCACCGCCACGATCACGGCGATCAGGACAGCAGCCAGGGTCAACACGGCGACCGGCACGACCCATGACGACCTCGAACGGTTCGACGGTTTCGGGCGGTTCGTGGTCTCGGTGGGCATAGGGATTCTCCTGTCACTGTCGCGGGCACCGACCTCTACTATCTCAGATAGTCGACTATGCGTGGTAGTCGAGTCGTGTCAGAATGGGTTCCATGACCTCTCCCACGACTCGATCCCGCCAGGGCATCGGCGAAAGCTTCCGGTTGGCGGTCCAGGCGCTTCGAGGGTGGACGGGCAGGCAGGTGCTGGCCGCGATCGCTGCCTCGGCGGTTGTCGCGGTGGTGATCGGGGTGGCGACGGTGCTGATCCCCAACCCGCTGTTCGGTCGAGACATCCCGCCGGTGTGGTGGAACTATCCGGTGTGGCTGGTCACCTCGGTGCTGTCGGGCATGCTGGTCGCTACGTATATCCGCCCGTACCGCGCCGCCGCGGACGAGCAGCAGGCGAATGCGGTCAGCGAGGACGGCGCCGCCACCGACGCGGCCGATGAGGCGCAGGCTCGGCGCACCAGCCGGATGGGAATGGCCGGCGGCATCCTGGCGTGGTTCGCGGTGGGGTGCCCGGTGTGCAACAAGCTGGCGCTGCTGGCGCTGGGGTACTCGGGAGCGATCACCTGGTTCACCCCCGTGCAGCCGTTCCTCGCGCTCGGCGCGCTGATCCTGACCGGCGTCGCACTGGTGTGGCGACTACGCGGGCAGGTCGCTTGCCCGGTCCGCCCCGAGCCGGTGGCGGCTGTGCGATGAAGGCCGCCGATGGGCGCTCCGGCGACCTGCTGCGCCTGGGTGCGTTGGAAGCGCAGGTGATGGACGTGCTGTGGGACCACGGCCCGGCTACCGTGCGCGAAGTGATCGAGCACCTGCCCTCCGACCCCGCCTACACCACCATCGCGACCGTGCTCACCAACCTGGATCGCAAGCGCCTGGTGACCATCACGAGGCAGAACCGGTCCACCCGGTACGGCGCCAAGATCACCAGGCACGAGCACGCCGCGGGGCTGATGGAGCAGGTGCTGGAGGCTAGCCGCGACCGGGCCGCCTCGATCCTGCAGTTCGTGGACTCGATGCCCGAGAACGACCTGGACCTGCTGCGCGACTACCTGGAACGCCGCGACCGGGGAGACATGCCATGACCGCGGGCATCCTCACGATGGCTCTGTGCACCGGACTGGTGGCATTGGCGGTGTTCGGGCCGTGGTTGCTGCGGCACGCTGCCCCCGCCCTGGTGCGCGTCCCGCGCTTGGCGATCGTGGTCGTCGCCGGCGGCATCGGGGTCTGGCTGGTCACGCTGCTGGCGATCGGCCCGGTGCTGGCCTGGGCCGGAGCCGGCCCCGCGCTGCTGCCCGAACGCGCGGCCGAGGTCTGCCAACGGTGCCTCACCGCCGCGAACCCGTTCTCCGCCGACACCACCGAAACCCTGATCCCCGCGGTGCTGCTGCTCGCCCTGCCGGTGGCGCTGGCCCTTGCTCTGGGAGCAGGTCTTGCCCGCCAGATGGTTCGGCGCAGCTCTCGCTCCCGGGACGCCGCCCGCACGCTGCTGCACGGCGCGCGGCGGCAGCTCCTTCACGGGCACGAGGTGGCACTGGTCGACGCCGAGCACCTGTTCGCGCTTACCTTCCCCGACCGTCACGGCGGGATCGTGCTCTCCACCGGCGCGGTGCGCGCGCTGGGGCCGGGCGAGCTGGCCGCCGTGCTGGCCCACGAGCACGCCCACCTGCACCAACGCCACCACCTCATCACCGCGCTAGTGGACAGCATCGCCGCCTACCTACGGTGGGTGCCGCTGATCCGCGCTGTCGCCGACGCGCTGCCGCACTACCTGGAGATCGCCGCGGACGACCAGGCCCGCCGTCACGCAGGAACCCCGGCGCTGGTCAGCGCCCTGGTCAAGCTCGGCGAACGCACCCACCCCGCCATGCCGCAGCACTCCTGCCCTGTCGCCTTGCACGCCGCCGGTCCCGAACGCATCCGCCACCTCGTCCACCCCAGCGCCGGGCTGGCAGGCGCCCTGCCCGCCGTCGCGATCGCCGCATACCTGGTCGGCATGACCGCCCTTGCTGCCCTCGTCCATCTGCCCTACGTCTCGGCCGCCCTCACCGGCTGCACCATCTGACCCTGCCGGAAACCAAGAGAGAACACCAAACAATGAATGAGAACACTCGTGAGGTGATCCTGCACGTGGCCGACGACCCCGCCGACGTGCAACGGGCGCTGGACGCCGCCGCCGGACTCCACGCCGCCGGCCTGGGAGTGCGGGTGCGGGTGATCGTCAACGGCCCGGCTCTGGCCGGCCTGACCGGCACCGATGCCGTCCAGGTGCCCGAGCACACCGAGGTGGCCGCGTGCAGCGTCGGGCTCGGACGGCGCGGCATCGACCCCGGCGAGTTGCGACCCGAGGTCGGCACGGTCCCCTCCGCGGTCACCGCGATCGTCCATGCGCAACTGGCCGACGCCGCCTACATCCGCATCTGACCGGACCAGAAGGTGGCAGATGGAGCGCCGATGAGGACCATCGGGTTGCTGCACGGGATGAGCAGCGTCGCGATGGTGGACTACTACCGCCGGATCAACGACCGCGTGAACGAGCTGCGTGGCGGGCACGAGCGAGCCGAGCTGGTGCTGTCCTGCGTGAACTTCGGCGTCATCGAACGATGCGTGCGCGCCGAAGCCTGGGATGAGGCCGGACAGTATCTGGCAGGCAAAGCCCGGGGCCTGCAGCGGGCGGGAGCGGACTTCATCGCCTGCGGGAGCAACACGATGCACCGAGTCGCGCCCGTCATCGAGGCGGCGATCACCGTCCCATTCCTGCACATCGCCGATGTGGTCGCGACCACAACGACCGACATCGCATCGGGGTGACCCGGCTGGGACTGCTCGGCACCGCGCCGACGATGGAACAGGACTTCTACCGGAGAAGACTCGAGCGAGCGGGCTTCACTGTGCTGCCCCCGGAGCCCGTCGACCGGACCACGGTCGATCAGATCATCTTCGACGAGCTGACCAGACACGTGTTCCGGCCTGAGTCTCGGGAGACCTACATCCGGGTCATGACAGACCTCCACGCGGCCGGGGCCGAGGCGATCGTGCTCGGATGCACCGAGATCATCCTCTTGGTCGGCCCCGACGACGTGCCGGGACTGCC
This sequence comes from Microbacterium sp. UMB0228, assembly GCF_002871415.1. Classification (NCBI taxonomy): domain Bacteria; kingdom Bacillati; phylum Actinomycetota; class Actinomycetes; order Micrococcales; family Microbacteriaceae; genus Microbacterium; species Microbacterium sp. UMB0228. The sequence continues at coordinate 25,878 of NZ_PNFU01000010.1, forward strand.
GCTGCTTGACTCGACCACGCTGCACGTCGAAGCCATCGTCCAGACCGCGATGTCCCGCGGCTAAGCCGCCCCACAGCGGGTCCGCCGCGCCGGGACGAGCCGGTCACCGGCGCTGGAGGAGAAGTACCCCGTCGGTCAGCTCGGCGGCCTCGCCGGAAGGGGCGGTGGCGTGTCGGGTGTGCGTCTGGATGCTCAGGACGAGCCAGTCGTGCTCGTTGAGGTTCAGCTCCACGAACTGTCGTGCCGGGCTGGGAAAGCTGTGCGCGGGATGATCCGCGGCGTCGACCCAGGGTGGGAGTGCGGCGTGGGAGAGGACCACGAGGTGACCGCCGGCGCGCACCGTGGTGGCTGCGCGTTGCAGGATCGCGATGCGCGGGAGCGGGACAGGCGAGTGCAGGAAGCTGGCGGTCATCAGATCGTAGGGGCCGTCGTCCGGCTCCCACCGTGCCAGGTCGGCAGTGACGAACCGGGTGGCCGCGCTGGCCTGTTGACGCTGAGCCTCGCGGCGTGCGCGGGCGATAGCGGTGGCGGAGATGTCCACGCCGGTGACGAGCCAGCCCTGGGTGGCGAGCCAGATCGCATCGGCGCCCTCCCCGCACCCCAGATCCAGCGCTTTCCCCGGAGCCAAGTGCTGCACAGCGTTGACCAGGCTAGGGTTCGGGGCGGCCCGACCACACGCGCTCGGCGTCCCGGTAGCGGCCCTCCCAGAACTCCTGAGGATTCTGAGAGGGCGAGTCGTGGCGCGTGGCGCCTGTCATCGTCCGAACAGGCGGGCGAAGAACCCGCTCGTCGCGGCTGCCTTCTCCTTCTCCTTGTCGTGTCCGGGGCACCACTGGCCCGCCGGCACGGTGCGCTTGACCTCGGCGATGTGCTGGCCGCAGCCAGCCCAGGTGGTCTTGCCGCAGGTCTTACAGGTCACAGCTCGGCACATGGATTGCTTCTTCCTTCGAGGGCTGTCTGTCGGTTGGTCGTGAGGATCGCTCGTTCAGGCGAGCGTGAGGAACAGCTTCTCCAGCTCCTCGGTGGTGATGTCGTCGGCACGGTTGGTGCCGTCGGGGTCGGCGATGCAGTCCTTCATCGCGGTGGAGATGATCGCGAACCCGGCACGGTCAAGCGCCGAGGAGACCGCCGCGAGCTGGGTCACCACCTCCCGGCACGACCCGCCGCCTTCGACCGCGTCAATGACGGCGTTGAGCTGGCCGCGGGCGCGGCGGAGCCGGTTGAGGATGCGGCGCTGGGCGTCGGGGTCACTCGTGGACATGAGAACTCCTGTTCGGGACGGGGGCGCTCGTCAGGTCGACGTGCTGCCGGGCATCGGGGATGTCGAGTGTGTGCTGCGGCGTCTGAGGCTGCCGACGAGTGGTGAGCCAGCTCGTCGGGCATATTCCTGTGACCGCCATGACCGCGATGACGGTGGCCATCACGCCGGCGGCTACCGCGATCGCCGGGTCCGTCGACAGCATGGATGCACCGAACGCGCCGACGATCAGGGCGACGGCTCCACGGCTCAGCCGCCCCCATACGCCGGCGCGGCATGCCGGGGCGCAGGTGAGCTGTCGGTCAGACATAGGCGAAACTCCTCTGACTGTCAGGAACGTCGTCGAGTGGGTGGTCGGCCCAAAAGCCCAGGATCGGCACCGAGCTCTCCTCGACCACCCGGGTCGGGTTCTCTCGCCTGATCTCGGTCGCGCCCATGACTCCACTATACCCCCGGGGGTATCGCGATCTCAACCTTGTCATCGCAGCGTCGCGAACGAGGTCTCCGCGACAGAGGCAAGCGGACTCTCCGGACGGTTGTGCAGCGCCCGCCGATCGCTCCTCGCGCAGCCCACTCCTCTCGGACCGCGTGGGCCGCAGAGGTCACGAACCGGGCGGGAGACGGCTACCCCACGGCGGCCGGCGAAGACAGGCTGAACCATACGACTATGCTAGATAGTAACTATCATGGATAGTCGAACATGAGGTTGGTCAACGTGCGGAACGGGGTTCGGAGCATGCGGGAGACAGTCGGACGGAGTAAGCCACCGCCGCGGCGCTGGCATGGGTTCCTCAGCGCGGCGGCGGGGACGGTCCTCGTCCTCGCTGGCGGGGCGCTGCTGGTAGGCCTTCTCGCCGCGCCGGAGCGGGTCGAGTATGTGTACGGGACGGTGAAGACGGCGGTCACGGGAAGCATCCATGCCGCGCGGGAGGACGCGTTCGGAGACCTGCCCACCGTGGACTTGGGCGCCACGGGTGGCGTGCACGAACTAGACGGCTGCGACGGAACGTTCACGGAGATGAGTTCCTACGAGCGGGAGGGCGTTCCGCCGGTATGGGCAGCTCACAACAATTGTCAAGGCGACGTCCTGCTCCCCTGGGAGATAGGCCAACTGGTGCAGGTCGAGGGTAGCGATCAGGTGTATCAAGTGGTTGATATCCGCCACACGCCAAAGACCTGGGCGACCACCGATGACCTACTTGGCCTCGACGGTTCATTCGCCTTGCAGACATGCTTCTACGGCGAGGACCGGATGAAGTTCGTTGGGCTCGAACCGGTCGATTAGTCGCGGGATTGTCGAGACCCGCCCGTCGCGCAGTCCTCAGCGCGGTCCGTCTGGTGCCCGCGAAAGAGGTGGTCAGGAATCCCATCCCAGGAATGCGGTTGATGAGCCCGAATCGGTCGCGGCGTCGAACCAACACGAGTCCTGCAGTCTCCGCGGTTTCGCACCCATCCTCGCCCGGAACCGCATCATCGTCCAGCCGGTCGGGCCGTTGGCCTACGACTGCGTTCAGGTCATCGTCGTTCGCGATGGAAGCGCTATCCTGTTTAGCGAGTTCAAGCAGAAGCTGGTCAAGTTTGGGGACGTGATTCTCCTGGGGGCCAACACACTGCTTGGGGGTGAGCCCGAGGGTCGTGCAACTGTGACGACGGTCTATCTCGACACCGACTACTTGATTGACCAGATTTTCTGGCAACACGTCGGCATATTACGGGACCGCCTCGACGCGCAGTGCTTTGCCGAGACTATGTATGCCGAGCCTGCGCAGGTACTTCATATCGGCGAAGATCGAGCGGGTATGCTGATGCCGCGTCTCGATGAGCTGGTTGCTCTCAGTATCGATGGCCGATTCGCGGAGAACTTCAATCGAATGCAGGCATTGTGGTTCAGCATCGCTCATGTCGTGACTCCCTTTGTCAAGACCTCACCGATCCGTACATCCCCGACGCAGCGCGCGACCGCGATACCCTCCCTACCTCGTGTTCGTCGGTTTGCGCCATTGCGCACAGAAGCGCGCAAGGTCGCTGAACTCTTACGGACGGACCCGGCGCGGCGTTGGTCCGTGTCGGACTTGGCAGATGAAGTACATCTGTCGAAGTCACAGGTCAACCGCATCTTCGTTGAGGCGTACGGGAAGTCACCGATCGCTTACCTGACCATGCAGCGAGCCGAGCGGATGGCGCATCTTCTACGCACGACGTCCCGCTCTGTTGCGGCGATCGCTCAGGAGGTGGGCTGGAGCGATCCTGACTTCGCCGCTCGCCAGTTCCGCCGCGGCGTCGGCCTTACTCCCAGCGACTACCGGACGATGCATCGGGTGACGTCCACGCAAGTGGCCGGGTGAAGGACGCATCTGTCCGGGTGATAGCCGCGGGATCGGTGGCCGCAGGCCCCAGGGCCAGTTCCGATCCGGTAGGCCGGTAGAGACTCGTCGGGTTCGTCGCGGAGCTGACGGTCGCCAGTCTTGTTCCGTCGTCCGTCTTGTCTTCCTGATCCGCCCGGCGTACCTCGCGGTCGCACGGTTGCTCCCACTCGGAGTGGCCCTGGCGGAGGGAGGTCAGGCGATGGCTGCGAACGAGGACAAGCAGGCGGCGCGGCAAGTGACGCTCGATGCGCTGGAAGAACGCATCGTGCGTTCGGTCGAGGAACTGGTGTCGGGCGATGACTGGCGGCGTGCGATCGAGTTCGCCGCGAGGTTCCGGACCCGCTCGTTCAACAACACGCTGTTGATCTGGGCGCAGCATCTCGAAGCCTACGAACAGGGCCGGGTGCCGACACCGACGCCGACCTGGGTTGCCGGGTACAACGACTGGCAGAAGATGGGCCGCTGGCCGGAGAAGGACGGCGGCTATCGGATTCGCGGTCCGGTCAAGGCGAGGTTCGCATCGGCGACCCCGCGCGATCCGGCGTCGTGGCGGCGGCTCGGGAAGTGGGAGAAGCCCCGACCGGGCGAAGTCGTGCGCAGGCGGATCGTCAGCGTCGTCCCGGCCTATGTGTGGGACGTGTCGAGGACGCACGGCGCACCGCTTCCCGAGCTGCCCCGTCCGAGGCTGCTGGAAGGCGAAGCCCCGGCCGGGCTGTGGGAGGGCCTGACCGAGCAGGCGGAGTCGCTGGGGTTCGAGGTGCTGCGGATGCCGCGCGACCGCATCGAACGGGGCGCGAACGGCTGCATCCACTTCGAGACCCGGCAAGTGATGGTCTGCGCGGACATGGACCCGGCCGCGCAGGTCAAGACCCTCGCGCACGAGCTGGCGCACGTCCGGCTGGACGGCCCGAATCAGCGGGACGACGCCCGCGAGCATCGAGGAATCAGCGAGGTACGCGCGGAGTCGGTCGCGTTGATGATCGCCGCCGCACACGGCATGGACACCAGCGACTACACGATCCCGTATGTCGCCGGATGGGCGAGCAACGTGGACGGGAAAGACCCCGTGGCGGTGGTCCGCGCCACGGGCGAGCAGGTGCGCAGCACCGCATTCGACATTCTCGACAAGCTCGACACCACACAGCTCGGGAACGGCAACCCGCTGTCCCTGCGTGTCGATGGCCCGGAGCACACGCCGCAGGCCCAGGAGACGCCAGAGCAGGCCGCGCGCCAGGTCGAGCCGCTGCCGGAGCGGGAGACGCCGGCGGCCTCAGTCGGCTCGGGACGGGGCCTGTGATGGTCACCCCCGCCACGGCTGCCGCCGTGTTCGGTCAGCTCGACGGGGCACCGTTGCCGGTCGCGGCTGGTGAGCTGGCGCGGGCCGGAGTTCCGGTGTTCCCCTGTGCGCCGGCCGGGAAGCGGCCGATCCCGGAGCGCGGATTCCACGAGGCCAGCATCGACCCGAGCCGTGTTGAGGCGTGGTGGCGGGCGCGGCCGGCCGCGAACATCGGCATCCCGACCGGTGCCGTCTCGGGGCTGGTAGTGATCGACGTGGATGTGCACGGCGTCAACGGGTACGCCGCCTACGCGCGGTCAGCCCGGGCCGGGCTGATCCCCGAGCCGCTGGCGGTCGTGCGCACACCCACCGGCGGCCAGCACGCCTACTTTCCAGCCGACCCGAACCAGGCGCAACGGTCCTGGCAGGCAGGGAAGGTCGGCATCGACTGTCGCGGGGACGGCGGCTACATCATCGCCCCGCCCTCGCTGCTACGGCTCGACGGCCTGCGCACGCCGTACCGGGTCGAGCAGCTCGCGGCCGGTGCGGCCTGGCCGATAGATGCGGGCCGGCTGCGAGACTTCCTTGATCCTCGGCCCGCGCCTCGGCCGCGCCTCGGTGGGCCAGTGCGGCGCGAGGATGCGGAGCGGCTGGCGACGTGGCTGGGGCGGCAGGCCACAGACCGCAACCTCAAACTCTTCTGGGCCTCGTGCCGGTTGTCCGAGGGCGGGGTGCCGCTCACGGATGCCCTGGACGCGATGGTGACGGCCGCACAATCCGATTTCGGGGAGCGGGAGATCACCCGCACCGTCTACAGCGCCTATCGCAGCGTCGGCGCCGGAGCCCGCCGGGACCGTCCGGCCGCATCGGCTTCGGGCGAGTTCGCTCGCGGGAACGCGCAGCAGCGGGCGCCCGCCACGCGGGGGCTGTCATGAAGGAGCTACGCGGCCGCCGGTGGGCGGTCATCACCTCGGTCGCCGGGACGGTGTTCATCGCTGCCGGCGCGTTCTGGTTGTCGTTCACGTCCCTGGCCGACCTTGCCCGCCGCTCCGGGATCGGGGCCGGGCAGGCGTGGGCGTGGCCGCTGATCGTCGACGGCGTAATCGTGGTCTCCACGGTGGCCGTCGTTGCCCTCGCCGGTGAGCGAGCGGCGTGGTATCCGTGGGCGTTGCTGGTCGGCGGTGCCGCGGTGTCGGTGACGGCGAACTCGCTGCATGCGGTGGTCGCGGCCGACGCCGACGTGCCCGGACCGCTCGCGGCCGCGGTCGCTGCCGTGCCGCCGGTCGTGCTGCTGGCGATCACGCATCTGACCGTTGTGCTGACCCGCGCCACCGCACGCCCGGCTACTGCGCTCGAGTTGCCGCCGGCGGTCGAGCCGATCACCCCGTTGCCCCAGAGCGAGACGGCATCTCTTGACCCGCCATCTACGGCGGCAGGCGTCACCGCTGCGGACACGGACGGCGGGCCGGATCGTCGGGCGCTGGCGGCAGAGCTGCGAGAGCAGGACTGGTCGAACAAGGCCATCGCCCGGCATTTGGGCGTGCATCCCTCGACGGTGGGTCGCTGGCTGCCTCGTGCTCACCAGTCCGATGAGGCCGACCCGTCCGGGTCGCAGCCCGAGATGGAAGGAGCCCTGCCATGAACGATCAGGACCGGATGCGGGAGCAGCATCGCTCCGAGCCCGAGCCGCCACCCCGTAAGCGGAACGACCTGAACCCAACCGAGGCGACCGAAGCAGCGGGGACGCCGGATGCGGTCAAGGCCGCCGCGTCCCGCACGGCGGCGAAGGAGAAGCTGGCGCGGGTACGGGGCCGGGGCGTGGATTGGGTGCGCCCGACCGACCTGATCGCCCAAGGCGGCGGCCGGCTGTCCCGCCGGGGCATCGACCGGACCGCCGATATGAACCGGCACGTTCGCGCCCCGATCGAGAAGGGCGCCCGCTGGGTCGCCGAGCGAGCCAAGCGTCTGCCGCCTCTGAGCGCCTTCGGCCGTCGCGGCGGCGCCGAGCAGGGACCGCACCGCTCCGGGGTCGGGATGAGGTAGCCGGGTGGTGATGAGTCATGGGCGCTCATTCCGTCAAGGCGAGCCCCGCAGTCGTCTGCGGGTGCACCTCGCCGTCGGGAGGTGCCCAGACCATGACCAACGACACCAGCACCATGAGCGAGACCAGCGGCCGGACGGCTGAGGACTACCGCACCAGCGAGGGCCTGCGTGCCCTGCTGAAACGGCTGCACGCCGCCGGCCGGCGCGCCTGGGAGCACGACCCGGTAGCGGCAGAGCTGATGGCGTTCGCGGCCGAGAAGTACGCGGCGCTGGCGCACAAGCACCGGCTCGATCCGTGGGAGGCCGCGTCGGCGGCGTTCGACGTGATGCGCACCAAGGCCGCCCGCACCGCCGATGACCCGTGGGCGGTCATCACGCACGCGGTACGGATCACCTGCATCGCCGAGGAACGCGGCCAAGGGCTGCTGTGCTCGACCCACCAGGCACGCCGGCCCCGCTACTCGATCTTCCACGACCCCGAACGGCTCTCCGACCGCGAGAACGTCCTGAGCGACTACCATCCCGCGTTCCAGATCAAGGACGCCCACGACCGCGACAACACCCCGGAGCAGGCACCGGCCGAGCCGGCGGCAACCACCGCGGCGTCGGCGGTCGAGGACGCGATCACGCTGCTGATGCTGCTGGACTGGCCCGAGGGCACGGCACGCCCGGCGGTAGAACACGTCTGCGTGGCGCTGACGCGCGTCGGGAACCGGCACACCGCCTACGAGACACTGCGACGCGACAAGCACGCCCGAGCCCTGATCGACCTTCCTGGCCGGTCCTGGGCGGTGCTGCTGCGCGCCCTGCTCGGCTGCCCGGACCCGGCGCTCGCGGCGACCGGCGCGGGACGCGGCATCCTGCTGCGGCTGCTGATCGGCGAGACCCTGCCGGTGCTGCTGCGCGATGACGACCTCGTGCTCACCCTCTCCCTGGCCGCACCGGGCATCAGCAAGCCGGGCGCGAGAAAGGCGCGAGGTGCGGGATGAGCGCACCGGCCGGACACATCGAGCTGGAGCGGGCGGTTGACTCCATCACTGTCGGCCGCCGGCACCGCACGGACCTGGGCGACATCGACGCGCTCGCGGCGTCGATCGACCGGGACGGTCTGTTGCAGCCGCCGACGATCACCCCGGACGGGGTGCTGGTGTGCGGGGCGCGCCGGATGGCCGCGATCAAGAAGCTCGGCTGGCGCCGCGTCAGCGTGTGGGTGCGCTCCGGTATCTCGGACCGGCTGGGGCATCTGCTGGCCGAGCAGGACGACAACCAGCTCCACAAGCCGCTCACCGCGATCGAGGCCGCCGCCTTGTACCGGGAGATCAAGGAACTCATGGCCGAGGACGCCGCACGCCGCAAGGCCAAGACCCAGTTCCACGAGGGCCACGAGCCCGGAAAGCATGGTCCCGCCGATTCGGCGGGACCATCGGACTCGCACCAGCTCGGAGACGCTCGGACACAGGCGGCGCGGATGGTGACCGGCTCGGCGTCCTACAGTCGGCTGGAACAGATCGGCTACCTGCAACACCTGGCCGACGATCCGAGCACCCCGGAGACGATCCGCGTCCAGGCGCGGGACGGGCTGACGCAGATCGAGGCCGGTGCGGCGGTCAACCCGATCTTCCAGCGCCTCCGCGACAGCCAAGCCAAGGCCGACAGCGAGCGGGACCAACGGTTGCACGAGCTGGCCGACGAAGCCCTGGCCCGCGTCCACGCCGCCAAGACCAGCAAGGCCAGCAAGGTCAGCAAGCCGGCCACGCCGAAGCGTCGCCCCGTCGTTGAGGACGAGGAACCGACGCGGTACCCGCTGCGGGCGTTCGTACTGACCTGGGGCGACCTGGAAGCGTGGTGGACCCACTACGACGTGGACGAGCTGGCCGTCGAGCTCACCGACGAGCAGGCCGAGGCGTTCTTCGCCACCGTCGAGGGCACCACCGAGTTCGCCGACCGGCTCCGCACCGCCCGCACAACCGTCGCTGAGTCGGCGGGCCGGCCGCTGCTGCGCGCCCTCTGATGCACCGGTAGGGCCAGTCACCGGCGGGCTCACCTCTGGGCATGAAGACGAATCTCGCTTCCTGGTCCCGTGGCCGACTCATCGCGGTGATCGCCGCCGGCCTCGTGCTGCTGCTCCTGATCGGCGTCGGCGTGTATGGGCTCATCACCGGCCCACGACAGCCCACCGATCGCGCGCCCGATCCGGCTCCGACCATCACCGCTCCGGGTGAGTCCGAGCCCGGCAAACCGGGGCCGCCGCGGGTGATCCCCTCGCACGACCCGGATGAGTTCGCCCGCAATGTCGCTGAGGCGCTGTTCGCCTGGGACACCGGCTCCGGGCTGATGCCGCTGGATTACTCCGCCGCGATCTTGGAGGTCGGGGACCCCTCCGGCCATGAGCAGGCGGGCCTCGCCGCCGACATCGCGTCCTATCTGCCGTCGCGGGAGGCGTGGATCGAGCTGCGCAAGTACGCCACCACCCAGCATCTCACCATCGAGTCCTCGTTCGTGCCCCAAGCATGGGACACCGCGGTTGAGCAGGCCCAGTCCGGCCAGCTCCCGCGTGGTGCGACCGCGATCACGATCGAAGGAACCCGGCACCGCGAGGGCGTCTGGAACGGCGAACCCGTCACCAGCGAGCACCCCGTGGCCTTCACCGTGTTTCTGGCCTGCCCGCCCCCGGCGCCGGAGTTCCGCACCGGCCCGTGTCACGTGCTGCGCCTGTCGCAGCTCGACAACCCGCTGCGATGACAGAAGGCACGCCGTGGTCAAGAAGCTCCTCATCCTCGGACTCGCCTTCGTCCTGTTCGGCCCTGCCTGTGTCCTGATGGCGATCGGCGTGCTGATGAACCCCGCCGCCGCGAACTGCGCCGTCCCCGGCGGCAGCGTCACCGTGGGCAACGTCCCCGATTCGTTGACCGTCACCACGCAAGACGGCACCACGTTCACGCTGAACAAGACCCAGCTCACGCACGCGGCCACGATCATCACTGTCGGCGGCGGCATCGAGGGCGTCGGCCGGCCCGGCATCAAGATCGCGCTGATGGCCGCGCTCACCGAGAGCACCCTGCGCCAGCTCGCCAACACCAGTGCCTACCCCGAGTCCGCGAACTACCCCAACGACGGCAACGGCGGCGACCACGACTCCCTCGGCCTGTTCCAGATGCGCCCGCAATCCGGGTGGGGAACCGTCGCGGAGCTGATGGACACGAACTATCAGGCCCGCGCGTTCTACGGCGGACCCGATGGACCTAACTATCCCTCGCCGCGGGGCCTGCTGGACATCCCCGGCTGGGCGCAGATGGACCCCGGCGAGGCCGCGCAAGCCGTCGAGGTCAGTGCCTACCCTGACCGCTACCGCAACTACGAGCCGGTCGCCGAACGCATCCTCGACGCTCTCACCGGCGCGACGGGTGCGGCTGGCCCGGCCACCGCCTCGGTGGTGGCCGGTCCGGTCGCGGAGTCCTCGCGGGTCGTGTTCCCGCTCCCCGAGGGAACTTGGGTGCTCACCAGCGAGTTCGGGCCGCGTATCCATCCGATCACCGGGGAACCGTCGTTCCACACCGGCACCGACTTCGCCGCACCGGACGGCACGCCGATCCTCGCCGCCGCAGACGGGACCGTGACCGTGGCCGAGTTCTCCGGCGGCTACGGCGGACTCATTGTCATCGAGCACCAGATCGACGGGCAGACCGTGGCGACCGCCTACGCGCATATGTGGCAGTCCGGCATCCTCGTCGCGGCCGGAGATCGTGTGACCGCGGGCCAGCACATCGGCGATGTCGGCAGCTCCGGGAACAGCACGGGGCCACACCTGCATTTCGAGGTCCGGCCCGGCGGCACGAGCGGCGAGGCCGTCGACGCGGCCAAGTGGCTTAACGACCACAACGCGGTCGACCTGCCCGAAGCCACGGTCGGCAGCCCGAACGAGTGCAGTTCCGGTGGAGCGCCGGGCGATCCCGCCCCGCTGGACGGCGACCCCGACCAGAAGGTCGATGACCCCACCAGCGACGGGCAGATCACCGCGCGGATGGCGCACGTCATGGCCCAAGCCCGTGCCGCGTTCCCCGACAGCTCCTGGGCCTGCTACTCGCCCCGGCCCGGCACAACGTCAGAGCACCCGCTGGGCCGGGCGTGTGACATCACGTTCGGGAACCCGATCGGGACGCACCCGACGCCCGCGCAGCTCGAGGACGGGTGGCGGGTGACGAACTGGATGAAGGACCACGCCGAGTCGCTGGGCGTGGAGTACCTGATCTGGCAGGGCCAAATCTGGTCTCTGGCCCGCGACGCCGAAGGCTGGCGCCCCTACAACGGCGGCGGGATGCACGACCCCGGCGACGTGACCGGCGGCCATTACGACCACCTGCACGTCACCGTCAGGGCCGGTTCGTGATGGAAGTGTTCCCCGACTTCGACGGGCTCGGAGGCATCGGTGATCTGAAACAGGTCATCGGCGCCCTGCTGATGTTCGTGCTCATCGTCGCGGTGCTCATGGTCATCGTCTCGGCGATCTGCTGGGCGCTGGGCGCCTCGCACGGCAACCACTCGCTTGCCTCCAAGGGCCGGGTCGGGGTGCTCGTCGGCGTCGGCGCCGCCGCGCTCGCCGGCGCGGGGGTGGCGTGGGTGAACTGGCTCATCGCCCTCGGCCAACAGCTCTGATCCTCCGTCGCCAGCAGGCCCGCTCTCTGCGTTGGGAGCGGGCCCTTCGTCTGCCCGGTCTCGCCAGTCGCTCCCTGGTTCACCTCGTCGCCACAAGCCATTCGCTCAGCGAGGGAGTAACCGCCGTGATCGACATCGACCCCAACAGCTCGGGACTGCCCGGCATCGACCAGCTCCGCACCATCGTTGGCGCCGTGATGACGGTCGGCCTCATCCTCTCCGTACTGGCGCTAATCGTCTCCGCGATCGTCTGGGCCTACGGCGCCAACAGCTCGAACCCGCATCTGGCGGGCAGGGGCAAGCTGGGCGTTCTCATCTCCTGCGGTGCCGCGGTGATCTGCGGCGCGGCGGTGACGCTCGTAAACTTCTTCTGGAACGTCGGCCAGGCTGTATAGGGCCGCCGGTCACCGCAGGAAATTTGAGATGGGTGTCTGCGACGTTCCCGTGATTTCGACCGTCTGCGACGTGGCGGGCCAGGCTGCCGCGACGGTCGTGGCTGCCCCGTTCGACTGGCTCGCCCAGGCGATGGGCGGCGCGGCCGGCTGGCTGATCGAGGCGATGTGGGCCGTGTTCGACACGACCACGCTGGTCGATGTCCAGACGGACGGGTTCACCAGCGTCTACAACCTGATCTTCGGCATCGGCGTCTTCCTCGTCCTGATCTTCTTCTGCCTGCAACTCATCACCGGGCTGATCCGCCGCGACCCGACCGCGCTGTCCAGAGCCGCGCTCGGCGCGGCGAAATCGGTGCTGGGCGCGTTCGTGGTCGTCACGCTGACCGCGCTCGCACTGGAAATCGTGGACCAGCTCAGCATCGGCATCATCCAGACGTCCGGCGAGACCACCGAGACGATGGGCGACAAGATCATCCTGCTCGCCGCCGGGCTCAGCGGCATCAACATCGCCGCGCCCGGCGTCGGCGCGATCGTCACGATCTTCCTGGCCGGGCTGATGATCGCCGCCGTCGCGATCGTCTGGTTCAGCCTGCTGATCCGCAAGGCGCTGCTGCTGGTCGGCGTGGTGCTGGCACCGATCGCGTTCGCCGGCGCGTCCTGGGACGCCACCAAAGGATGGATCGGGAAATGGGCGGCGTTCGTGATCGCCCTCATCATCAGCAAGCTCGTGCTCGTCGTCATCTTCTTGCTGGCGATCACGCAGATCGCCACCCCGATCGAGCTGGACATCGCCGCCGTCACCGAACCGATCACCGGCATCGTGCTCATGGGCATCGCGGCCTTCGCGCCCTACATGGTCTACCGCTTCGTGTCGTTCGTGGGCTTCGACCTGTACCAGCAGATGGGCACCGAGCAGGAGGCCAAGAACGCGCTCAACCGTCCCGTCCCGATCCCCTCCAAGCCCCAAGGCGGCGGCGAGCCCAAGAAGGTTCTCGAAGACCCCAATGACGGCGCGTCGGACGCAGGATCAGGTGGCACGCCTCCGCCGTCGCCCGCCCCGGCGCAGGCACCTGCCGCGGCCGGCGGTGAAACCGTGGGCGCCGAAGCCGGCGCCTCCGCCGCGGGCGCGGGACCGGCGGCAGCCGTCGTGGTCGGAGCGAAGGTCGCCAAGGATGCCGCCGAGGCCGGGCCGAAGGCCGGGCACGCGGTGGCCGGTCAGGCCGAGACCGCCGCCGACGCCGCAGGCGGGCAGAACGGCGGCACCCCGCCGCCGTCGCAGACGCCCCCGCCGTCCACGCCGCAGCCGAGGACGCCCACGGAGCCGTCCAACCCCACGGCATCGCCGTGGGGCAAGGAGTGACCACCCATGCCCACCACGGACCAGAAGACACCCGGTAGCGAGCTGACGCCGATGAAGTTCAGCCGACTCACCCGCCGAGGGGTGCTGCTCGGCCTCTCGGTCGCGCAGCTCATCACCCTCGGCATCGGCGGCCTGGCGCTGCTGGCCGCGTTCTACGGCGGCGCCGGGATGCTGCTGGTCTACACCGCCCCGGTCTGGCTGCTCGCGGTCGTGCTGACCTGGGTGCCCATCGCTGGGAGGCCGATGGTCGAATGGCTCCCTGTCGCGCTCTGGTGGCTGTGGCGCTCCACCGGCGGGCAACTGCTCTACCGGCGGCGGATCGTCAAGCCCCGCCCTGCCGGAAGTCTCGCGCTGCCCGGTGACATGGCCCGGCTTCGGGAGCACCTGGACCCCGAGACCGGGGCGTGCATGATCCACGACCCCCGCCAGGCAACCTTGACGGTCGTGACGGAAGTGACCCATCCGGCATTCATCCTGCTCGACCCCGGCGAGCAAGAGCGCCGCGTCACCTCCTGGGGGCGAGTGCTCGCCACGGTCTGCCGGTCCGGGCGGATCGCGACCCTGCAAGTGCTCGAACGAACCCTGCCCGACTCCGGTAGCGGGCTGGCCGAGTGGTGGGCCGAGCACGGCACCGACGACGGCTCCTGGGCCGCGACCACCTACCGCGAACTGATCGAGCGGGCCGGCCCCGCCGGGGAACGGCACGCCACCACGGTCAGCCTCTCCCTGGACATGAAGGTCGCCTCCCGGCAGATCAGGACCGCCGGCGGCGGCATCCGCGGCGCCGCCGCGGTGCTCCGGCAGGAGATGGCGACGCTGGTCGCCGCGCTGCGTTCGGCGGACTTGACCCCTTCGGGGTGGCTCGGCCCCGGTCAGGTCGCGGTCATCCTCCGCTCGGCGTATGACCCGGCCGTGGCCGCCACCTTGGAGCGCCACGGGCGGCTCGGGCAGGAGCTCGCCGCCGCCGGCCCGGTCGCGGTCACCGAGACCTGGGGCAACCTGCGCACCGACTCCGCCTGGCACACCGTGCTGTGGGTCTCGGAGTGGCCCCGCAGCCTCGTCTATCCGGGGTTCCTCGCGCCGGTGCTGCTCTCCACCGGCATCCAACGGGCGGTGTCGCTGATCTACACCCCGATGCGCTCGGACCAGGCGGCCCGCGACATCCGCAAGAAGAAGGTCGAACACATCTCCGATGCGGCCCAGCGCGCCCGAATCGGGCAGATCGAGGACGCCGCGCAGACCGCCGAATACCAAGACGTTCTCCAGCAGGAAGCCGACCTGACCGCCGGCCACGGGATTCTACGGGTCTCCGGGCTCATCTCCGTCTCCGCCCCCAGCGTCGACGAGCTGGAAGCCGCAGTCGCCGCGATCGAACAAGCCTCGATCCAAGCCTCCTGCGAGACCCGAAGGCTCGTCGGCCAGCAAGCCGTCGCGTTCACGGCGGCCGCGCTGCCGCTGTGCCGCACGGTGTGACCGGCGCGCTCACCTGGCAGGCATCCCACCCTCGTTGAAGGAGGCCCGTGATGCCGACATACACGAACCCGACCAGCGATGCCAGCGATGCCTACGAGGCGTTGCGCGGTCTGGCTCACGCCAGCCGTAGCTTCGAGGACCCGTCCGAGACCTACGTGGTGATCGGTGAGCTGTTGGGCGGGCTGCGATCGCTGCGGCAGGTGCTCGACCAGCTCGCCGCCGCCCATCTGAGCCGGCAGCATCACGTCACCGACGAGTCCCGCGAGTACAGCGGCGGTGCGGCCGAGGCGCTGGCCGCAGCGGATGAGCTGCACCAGGCCGGCACGCTCATCGACCAGGCCGACGACCGCCTGAGCGCGGCCATGACCCACTCGGGCCGGATCGTGTGGAACCCGCAGGACCGGATGGTGGAGCGGTGGGTTGGCGTCGTGTTCCTCCAAGGCGAGGAAGCCGACCGGGTGATCGACCTCATCGACGCCCACGGGGTCGAGGCGGGGATCGAGCATCTGTCGGCGTGGGACTACGGCGAGGAGACCACGAACGCCGCCTTGGAGAACGGCGACGTTCACGACACCGCCCCGGTCTATCCCGGTGACCGGCAGGCCGAGACCGGCGACTACGCGATGACCTACAACCCGATGGCCGGGCACGTCGCCCTGTACCGGCGGCACCTGATCCGTGCCGAGGACGCCATCGACAAAGAAGCAGGGGCGCACGTCCCGGCCCGCCGCCCGACGACAGGCCGTGAGCGAGAGACGGCCGGGCGGCGTAGCGCCGTCCGTGACGGGGGCTGGTTCGAGCATCCCGGCGTCGCCGCCGTCAAGCAGGCCCGCGGGCTGTCGCTCTGACATAGCCACCACGGAGACGTGCCGGCGCGCACCTGCCCGCCATGAACAGCGCAGACCCCACCGCTTCGATGTCCCGGCACGTCGGGACGCTCACCTTGACCGTCTGGCCGGACTCGCCGCTGGGCGAGCACCAGCGATATGCCTACCGCATCGAGGACACCGCGACCGGGCAGACGCTCGTCGGCCGGGACCTGTTCACCGGCGCCGGAGCGCCGGTCGCCCCGGACCGCGCGATGCGCGACCTCGCCGCCTTCCTGGCAGCGGCCGGCGACGCCCGCCAGTACGCCATCGACAACCCCGGCAGCAGGCCCGAGCATGAGTGCCTGTTTCCCGGATGGGTCGCGGAGGCCGCTCGCCAGAACGCGGACGCGCTGGCACCGCTCGGCATCGAGGGCCCGCCGCAGCCCAAGCCGGACATGCCACAGCAGCCTCGCCCGGCGCCGGACTCGTCATGGTTCGACCGTCCCGCCGGCGGTTGGGTCTCCGGGGCGCGGGGGCGGTCGTTGTGAGCCGGGGCGAGAAGCTGCACACCGCTGTCCTCGTCACTCCCGCCTCGGAGCGGCGCCGGCTGCGCAAGCAGCGGCGGCAAGCCGCCGCCCGCCTCGTCGCCGAGCAGCGTCACGTCGAGAAGGAAGCGGCCCAGGCCAAGGCCGCCGCCGAACGGGCTGAACGCCGTGCCACGGTCTACCTGCCCGCCGCCGGCGAGCCCGGCCCGGCCGCGCTGAGGACACCGGGCCGCTTCCGGGTGGCCCGGCATCAGGACACCAGCGCCGTGCTCGCCGGGCAGTACCCGTTCCTGGCCGAAGCCGGGCTCGGAGCCGCGGGAATCTTCATCGGCCAAGACCTCTACAGCGGCTCCTCGTTCGTGTACGACCCGTGGGAGTTGTACCGCAGGGGCATCATCACCGCGCCGAACCTGATCTTGGCGGGGATCGTCGGCTCCGGGAAATCGTCGCTCGCCAAGAGCCTCTACACCCGCAGTCTGCCCTTCGGGTACCGCGTCTATGTCCCCGGCGACCCCAAAGGCGAGCACTCCGGCGTCGCCGAAGCAGTCGGCGGGAAAGCGATCATCCTCGGGCACGGGATGGGCAACAGGCTCAACCCCTTGGATGAGGGCTACCGGCCCGGCGGCCTGTCCGACCAGGAGTGGGCCACCACCCTCGCCGCGCGACGCCGCGATCTGCTCGGAGCCTTGACGGAGACGGTGCTGGATCGGCGGTTGGCGCCGTTGGAGCACACCGCGATCGACACCGCCCTGGCCGGCGCGGTCCGCGACGCGGACGTGCCGATCCTGCCGATGGTGGTCGACCGGCTGCTGCGCCCCGACCCTGCCGACGACCCGGACGGCCGGCTCACCGAGGACGGCCGCCAGGTCGGCCACGCGCTGCGCCGCCTGGTGGCCGGGGACCTGGCCGGCCTGTTCGACGGGCCGAGCACCGTCAGGTTCGACCCGTCGCTGCCGATGGTCAGCCTCGATCTTTCGCGCGTCACCGAGAACAGCACGTTGATTTCGGTGCTGATGACCTGCTCGTCGGCATGGATGGAAGCCGCCCTGCTCGACCCCAACGGGGGCCGCAGATGGGTCGTCTACGACGAGGCATGGAGGCTCATGTCCCACCCGGCGCTCCTGCGCAGGATGGACGCCCACTGGCGTCTCGCCCGGCACTACGGGCTGGCCAATCTCTTGGTGTTCCACAAGCTCACCGACTTGGAGAACGTCGGCGATGCCGGATCGGCGAACCGGGCGCTGGCGAACAGCCTGCTGGCAAACGCGGAGACGAGGATCGTCTACCGGCAGGAGACCGATCAGCTCGGCCCCACCGCCGTCGCGCTCGGGCTGACCGGCACCGAACGCCGCCTGCTGCCCGGACTCGGCACCGGGCAAGGGCTCTGGCGGATCAAGGACCGGGCCTTCGTCGTGCAGCACCAACTCCACCCCGCCGAGCTCGCCGCGTTCGACACCACCGCCCGCATGACCGGCGAAACCCGCAAGTTCACGATTCCTGAAGACTAAATCGCCGGAAGAAGCGGGTTCAGGCCATGGTTTCTGAGGTGTGGGGTTGCATGTTCCGCGAACATGCAACCCCACCGGTGAACACTTGGGCCGGGCGTGCATCTGCCGCAGGCTTATACGTCGCGGAGGCGCGCGATGAGTTCGTCGGCGGCGTCCAGTTGTTTCGCGAGTTTCTCGCGACGCTCCTCTGCGTCGGTCACGAACGTATCCAGCGCTGCGCGCGCGGCGCTGTCTGACGGATCATCCGCCAGTGCGTCAGCAGCGGCGAGGACTTCGCCCATCTGGTCGAGGGAGAACCCGAGCGGCTTCATCCGGCGGATCAGGAGGAGCCGCTCGACGTCGGCGTCGGTGTAGAGGCGGAACCCGCCACTGGTGCGGTCGCTCGGGGAGACGAGCCCGATCTCGTCGTAGTGGCGGAGGGTGCGCAGCGACAGGCTGGTGCGCTCAGCGACCTCGCCGATATGGATCGTTCCTGCCATCGGGTACTCCTCTGCCTCGATTTGGCACCCAACCCTCACGTAACGGTAGAGTTGGGTTTGGCGGGCTCCGACCTCGACCGCCGTCACCCTATTTTCCCGCACCTCTCTGGGAGGCAGAATGAGCGCGCCCGCACGCGACAAGGAACGCTACTGGCCTCGGCCGACCGTGATGGATGTGTTCCGTTCGCCGAAGCTGTTGACGAAGGAAGTCCTCGCGGGTATGGTGGTCGGCCTCGCGCTCATCCCGGAGGCCATCGCGTTCGCGATCGCCGCAGGCGTGCCGGCCGAGGTGGGCTTGTTCTCCTCGATCGTGATGGCAATCTCGATCGCGTTCCTCGGTGGGCGGCCCGCGATGATTACCGCGGCGACCGCAGCGATCGCGCTCGTCATCCGGCCGGTCGCCGACGAGTACGGCCTCGACTACCTCATCGCGACCGTGATCCTCGGCGGCATCTTCCAGATCGTTCTCGGCCTGCTCGGTGTCGGCAAGCTCATGCGGTTCATCCCGCGCAGCGTGATGGTCGGGTTCGTCAACGCCCTCGCGATCCTCATCGCTGTCGCCCAATTGGAGCATTTCACCGGCGCGTCCTGGCTGATGTACCCGATGATCATCGTCAGCATCCTGATCCTATGGCTCTTCCCGAAGCTCACGAAGGCTGTGCCCGCGCCTCTGGTGGTCGTGATCGTGATGACCCTCGCGGTGTGGCTGCTGAACCTCGATGTGAAGACCGTCGGCGGTCTCGGCGAACTGCCCGGCGGCCCGCCGATGCCGTTCTTCCCCGATGTACCGCTCACCTTCGAGACACTGCAAATCATTGCCCCGTATGCCCTCGGCATGGCCGCGGTGGGGCTCATGGAGTCACTGATGACCGCGAAGCTCGTGGACGACATCACCGACACGCACTCGAACAAGACCCGCGAGGCGATGGGGCAAGGCGGCGCGAACATCCTCTCTGGCCTCTTCGGTGGCATGGGTGGCTGCGCGATGATCGGGCAGACCATGATCAACGTGCGCGCCTCCGGCGCCCGCACCCGCGTCTCCACGTTCGCCGCCGGCGTGTTCCTCCTGATCCTGGTGTGGTTCCTCGGCCCGATAATGAACCTGATCCCCATCGGGGCACTGGTGGCGATCATGTTCATGGTCGCGTTCCTCACCTTCGACTGGCACTCCATCGCACCCTCCACGCTGAAGCGGATGCCCAAGAGCGAGACGATCGTGATGCTCGTCACCGTCATCCCGGTGCTCATCACCCACAACCTCTCCGTCGGGGTCATCATCGGCGTGTTCGTCGCCGCGATCCTGTTCGTGCGCCGCGTCGCCCACTTCACCACCGTCACCCGCACCTTCAGCGCTAACGAAGACACGGCGCACTATGAGGTCGATGGCGAGCTGTTCTTCGCGTCCTCGAACGACCTGACCACCCAGTTCGAGTACGCCGACGACCCGAAGCGTGTCGTGATCGACATGTCGAAGTCGCACGTGTGGGACGCCTCGACCGTCGCAGCGCTCGATGGAATCGAGCAGAAGTACCGCGAACACGACATCGAGGTCGAGATCATCGGCTTGAACGAGGCGAGCGGAACCTTCCACGCACGATTGAGCGGGAACCTGCCCTCACACTGACCCGACTGCGTGCTCGGCTCATGCAAGGCTCATCGGCCGTCCGCCGCGCTGGACGGGAGGGCCAGCGACTACTCCTGCCCTCCCGTTCAGAGTTACGACATCGCGGCGCTGAGCTCGCTGGCGAGGCGCAGGACGCGTTCGGCGATCTGATCCCGGATCGCCCGCGTGCGGTCGCCGCCGCCGACGTCGGATGCAGCCTGGTCTTCGAAGGTCCAGGTCTCGATCGTTCCGGCCATGCCGTCGACCGGGGCGACCTTCGCCTCGTCGCCGAGCACGATGACCCGATCCACGCTGCGGAGGATCTCGGGATCGATGGGCTTCGGATACTCGCCCTCCATCGACGCACCGACCTCGACGATCGCTTCCTCGGCGAGGGCACTAAGCGTATCGCCCGGCGCAGTACCGGCCGAATAGACGGTGATGGCGTCGCCGGCGTGCTGCCGCATGAGCGCGGCGGCCATCTGCGATTTGCCGCCGTTCTTCTTGCAGACGAACAGCACCGACGCGCTCATGCGCTGGCCGCCTCGGTGCTCGCGGGCTCGAGGGAGGCGATGAGTTCCTGGATGCGGCGTTTGATGTCGTCGCGGATCGGACGGACAGCGTCGATGCCCTGGCCCGCGGGGTCATCGAGCTTCCAATCCTCGTAGCGCTTGCCGGGGAAGAACGGGCAGGCGTCGCCGCAGCCCATCGTGATGACGACATCGGAGTCCTGCACGGCGTCGGTGGTGAGGATCTTCGGGGCCTCGCCGCGGATGTCGATGCCCTCTTCGAGCATCGCCTCGACGGCGACGGGATTGATTTGGTCCGCGGGGATCGAGCCTGCCGAACGGACCTCGATGCGGTCGCCCGCGAGGTGGCGGAGGTAGCCTGCGGCCATCTGGGAACGGCCGGCGTTGTGGACGCAGACGAACAGGACGGTGGGAGTAGACATGAGGGTTCTCGTTTCCGATCGGGTCGGTCAGGTGAGGGTGGTGGCGAGGATGCCGCCTGCGGCTCCGATGATCACGACGATCCAGGGCGGGAGCTTCCACGCGACGAGCAGCACGAAGCAGACCAGCGCGAGTGCGAAGGCGGGCGGGGTGAGGATCGCGGTGGTGAACACGGGTGTGTAGAGGGCGGCGGCGAGGATGCCGACGACGGCCGCGTTCGCGCCCCGCATGATGGCCTGAACCCGCTCGTGGTGCTGCAGGCGGTTCCAGAACGGCAGCACGCCGATGAGGAGGAGGAAGCCGGGCAGGAAGATCCCGGCCAGCGCGATGCCCGCCCCCGCCGCCCCGCCCGGGCCGACGTCAGCGGCGCCGCCGAGGAAAGCGGCGAGGGTGAACAGCGGGCCAGGCACGGCCTGGGCTGCACCGTATCCGGCGAGGAAGTCCGCGTTCGTGACCCAGCCGGGATCGACGACGCCGGATTGCAGGAGCGGGAGCACGACGTGCCCGCCGCCGAATACGAGCGCTCCGGCCCGCGCGAACGCATCGAACAGGGCGACGCTGTCGTTGCCGGTGACGGCGGCGAGGATCGGCATCCCGGCCAGGATTGCGACGAACAGGGTGAGCGCGGCGATCCCCGCGGCCCGGGTCACCGGGAACCGCACCGCTGTCGCCGTGTTCGCGGCGGGTGCGCGGCAGACGAAGTATCCGGCGATCCCGCCGAGGACGATCGCCATGATTTGGCCGAGCGATCCGGCCAGCAGCAGCGCGGCGAGGGCTGCGACGGCTGCGATCGCGGCGCGCTGCCGGTCCGGGGTGAGTGTCTTCGCCATGCCGAGGACGGCCTGCGCGACGATCGCGACCGCCACGATCTTCAGCCCGGCGAGGATGCCTTCCCCGATGGTGCCGGTGAACAGGGCGGCGCCGGAGGCGAAGGCGAGCATGAGGGCCGCGGACGGGAGCGTGAAGGCGATGAATGCGGCCAGCGCGCCCCGGTATCCGGCGCGGTGCAGGCCGATGCCGAACCCGACCTGGCTCGAGGCCGGGCCGGGAAGGAACTGGCACAGCGCGACCAGGTCGGCGTAGGCGCGGTCGTCCATCCAGCGTCGGCGTTCCACGATCTCGGTGCGGAAGTAGCCCAGGTGCGCGATCGGCCCGCCGAACGAGGTCACCCCGAGGCGCAGGAACACCCGGAACACTTCCCACGCCGACCCGCTCACCGGCGCACGTCGCGTCTCGCTTGTCATGCGCCGTCACCGTCGACGGGAACGCACAGCTCGGCGAGCAGGCCACGGACGCGGGCCTCGATGTCAGCGGCGATCGCCGCAACGCCGTCTTCGGAGGCGAGGGCGGGGTCACCGACAGCCCAATCTTCGTAGCGGACGCCGGGGATGATCGGGCACACGTCCCCGCAGCCCATCGTGACCACGACGTCCGCGGCGCGGACGGCGTCGTCGGTGAGCGGCTTCGGGAACGCGGCCGCGGCGTCCTGCTCGCCTTCGATGTCGGCGAGGATCGAGCGCACGTGCGGGTGCACCTCGGCCGCTGGCGTCGACCCGGCCGACCGGGCAACAACCGCACCGCCGGAGAGCTGATTGACGAGGGCGGCGGCGAGCTGAGAACGGCCCGCGTTTGCGACGCACACGAACAGCACCTGCGGCATCCCCGTTTCGCGATCCCGTGTGAGGTCGGCGAGACGCTGACGGGCGAAACGTTCGGTGAGCGGGATCATATGCTGGGTGAGCTTCGCCGAGCGGACGAGACCCGCGAACGACTCGCGCACGATCGTGACGACGAGGTTGCGGTTCAGGTGCGTCATCTCGTCGGCGAGCTCGGCGGCGAGGTGCTCGACCTTCGCGTCGAGGGCGGCCAGTGCCGTCGCGCGGTCTTCCTGCTCGGCCTGCGCGTCGGCGATCGCGGCGGGCGCGAACGCGTCCAGCAGCGCGGTCACGGCCTGCTTCCGCGCCGGCAGGATGCTGTAGTACACCCAGGTGCCGCGCCGCTCGGAGGCCAGCAGCCCGGTGTCCTTGAGCTTCTTCAAGTGATGCGAGACGGTGGGCTGGGAGACGTCGGCGAGCTCGGCGAGGTCGCACACGCAGGCCTCGCCGCGCGGGTCCGTCGCGATCGCCGACAGCATCCGCAGCCGGAACGGATCGGCCAGCGCCTTGAGCGTTGAAGCGACAGCATCGGCGGCGTCTTCGCCGATGACGTGCGTCGGGGTCGGTGTGCAGAGCTCGGTGGTGGTCATGATGCCCTCGATTTGGTGACGGCGGGAACCGCATACGGGTCGGTGTGGAACCACGTGCGGGCGGCCCAGAGCGAGACATAGACCAGACCCACGAGCACGGGCACCTCGATGAGCGGGCCGACGACGCCTGCGAGGGCCTGGCCGCTGGTCGCGCCGAAGGTGCCGATCGCGACGGCGATGGCGAGCTCGAAGTTGTTGCCTGCCGCCGTGAACGCGAGGGTCGTCGAGCGGGCGTAGTTGAGGCCGATGCCCTTCCCGAGCAGGAGGCCTGCGAACCACATGATCGCGAAGTACGCCAACAGCGGCAGCGCGATCCGGGCGACGTCCCACGGCTGCGACGTGATCGCCTCACCCTGCAGCGCGAATAGCAGCACGATCGTGAACAGGAGGCCGTAGAGCGCGAACGGGCCGATAAAGGGGATGAACTTCGCCTCGTACCAGTCGCGGCCCTTCGCCTTCTCACCGAAGAAGCGAGTGAGGAACCCAGCCGCGAGCGGGACGCCAAGGAATACGAGCACGTTGATCGCGATCTGCCCGATCGAGACATCCAGGCCTTGGGAGTCGAGGCCGAGCCAGCCCGGCAGCACGGTGAGGTAGAACCAGCCGAGCAGCGAGAACGCGACGACCTGGAACACGGAGTTGATGAACACCAGCACCGCGGTCGCTTCACGGTCGCCGCAAGCGAGGTCGTTCCAGATCACCACCATCGCGATGCAACGCGCGAGCCCCACGATGATGAGACCGGTGCGGTACTCGGGCAGATCGGGCAGGAAGAGCCACGCGAGGGCGAACATCACGGCAGGCCCTGCGATCCAGTTCAGGATCAGCGATGAGACGAGGAGCTTTTTGTCTCCCGTGACAGCGGCGACCTTGTCGTAGCGGACCTTCGCCAGCACCGGATACATCATCACCAGCAGTCCGAGACCGATCGGCACCGAGATACCACCGACCTCCATATGCGCGAGCAGGTCGGACAGTGCGGGGATGAAGCGGCCGAGGAGGAGGCCCGCGACCATGGCGAGCCCGATCCACAGCGGCAGCCACCGGTCAAGGGTGGACAGCTTCGCCGGCATCGCGCGGGTCTGGGTTGCGGTGCTCATACGATCAGCTCGTCAATCTTGCCCGCGATGATCGGCTTCGGGTGTGCGCCGATGAGCACGTCGACGCGCTCACCGCCCCGGTAGAACCCGAGAGTCGGGATCGACGTGACATCAGCAGCCATCGCGGTCTGCGGGTTGGCATCCGCGTCGAGCTTCACGATCTTCACGCGGCCGTCGTACTCGCCGGCGAGATCGTCGAGGATCGGTGCGATCGCCTTGCACGGCCCGCACCAGGTCGCCCAGATGTCGACCACGACGGGGATGTCGGACTGCAGCACCTCGGCCTCGAACGTGGCATCGGTGACGGTGATGGTCGCGCTCATGCGGACACCTCCAGAAGTTCGGTCTCGGTCTCGTCGGCAGGCAGGCCGGCGAGGAAATGCTGCGCGTCAAGGGCCGCGGCACAGCCCGTGCCCGATGCCGTGATCGCCTGCCGGTAACGGCGGTCGACGAGATCACCCGCGGCGAACACGCCAGGCAGGTTCGTCGCGGTCGACGGATGGTCGACGAGCACGTAGCCGTCGTCGTCGAGATCGACCTGCCCGGTCAGCAGCTCCGAGCGCGGGTCGTGCCCGATCGCAACGAACACGCCAGAGATCGGAAGGGCACGCTCGTCACCGGTGACGGTGTCGCGCAGGCGGAGCGCTTCGACGGCGTTCTCACCGACGAGCTCGGCGACTTCACTGTTCCAGGCGACCTCGATCTTCGGATCGGCGCGCACCCGCTCGGCCATGATCTTCGACGCCCGGAAGTCATCACGCCGGTGCACGATCGTGACCTTCGACGCGAAGCGCGTGAGGAACAGTGCCTCTTCCATCGCGGAGTCCCCGCCGCCGACGACGGCGATCTCCTTCTCGCGGAAGAAGAAGCCGTCGCAGGTCGCGCACCATGACAGGCCGTGACCGGAGAGCCGAGCTTCCTCGGCGAGGCCGAGCTTGCGGTAAGCGGAACCGGTGGTGAGGATCACGCTACGCGCCTCGAACGTTTCGCCCGAGCCGGTCTCGATCGTCTTGACCTCGCCTGCGAGGTCGAGCCGGGTCGCGTCGTCGTAGACGATACGCGCCCCGAAGCGCTCGGCCTGCGCACGCATCGCGTCCATCAGGTCCGGGCCCTGCACCCCGTCGGTGAAGCCCGGGAAGTTCTCGACCTCGGTGGTCGTCATGAGCGAACCGCCGGCGGTCACCGAGCCAGCGACCACGACGGGAGAAAGTCCCGCCCTGGCCGCGTAGACCGCGGCCGTATACCCCGCCGGACCAGACCCGACGATCACCACCTGTTGCATCGACATGTCTCTATATTGACATTCATCGAACCAAGCGGCAAGTCGGGTAGGTGCGTTCGGGAGGTTGTTCGCCGAGTGTTCACCCGGCGGAGTCGCCGCCGTCATCTACAGGACGGTCGACTCGGGCGGGATGCGCATAGCGGAGGGCGGTGTCGATGCCGATGCCGAACAGGTCGCAGATGCGTCGCACATCGCCGCCGGTCTGTTCGACCTCGTAGAGGATGCGGTCAGTGCGCAGCGCCTGAGCGGTGACTCCGGCCTTCTTCCAGGGGAAGTTCCGGCCCGGTGGCGACAGGCGCGGCGCGGTCTGGATCGTGACGAGCAGGTACGGGTTCTTCGTCTCGGGCCAACGCGTGGCGCGATGGTCGAGCCAGGCGGCCAGGCGCACCCGCACGGGTTCGGCGAGCGGGATCGTACGGCCGTCGGGCATGCGGAGTCTGCCGTCGATGATATCGGTGAGCTGGACGTGCTGCACCTGTTGTGTGGTGAGGGCGTGGAAAGCGACGAGGGCGACGGCCAGAGCGATTGCGGGGTCAGGGCTGGTGAGCGCGTCACGGATCGCGGACTTCTCCATCGGGAGCGGGATCGTGCGTTTGGGGCCGCGCAGCGGAATCGGTTTCGTCGGGTCGGCGAAGACGATCTTGCGGCCGCGCAGGATCGTGAACAGGGTGCGGAAGCCGAGCATCATCGTGTGCTGGCGGCTCGGATCATCCGGGAGCGCGTCGAGGATGTCTTCAGTGCTGATCCCGGTCAGGCTGGTGCGGCCTTCCTCGACCCAGCGGGTGATCGCGGGGAGGATGCCGTACATCTGCCCTTTCACGGTCATCGTGTCGCGGGGTTGACGGCGCGGCGTGGTCTTCGATCCGTCGGCCATGATGTCGCGCCAGAGTTCGAGCTGGGAGCGCATCGGCTCGGGCAGATGCCTGGTCTTACGGTCGAAGAGCTGCTCGAACGTCGGCACTCGGTCGTCGATGAGGAGGTCGGCGTCGCCCAGGACTTCGATCGTGGAGCGGATGTTGCCGTCATCGTCGTAGCGGCGCATCGCGAGAATGTCGGAAGCACGGAAGTGCAGATTCGCGCCGGGGAACACGAGCTGGAGAATCTTCAACGTGCGCCGCACCTGGTTCGTCTGCCGTTTGCTCCACGCATACTCGGCGGCGCGGGCGTACAGGAAGTGATCGGTGCGGGAGGTGATGTCGCGCCGCCGGATCTCGTTCGAGCGCTGCCGCACCCGTTCCGGGTCGGGATCCAGATCGAACAGCACCGGCTGGGTGCTCTCGGCGACCGGCGGCGGCGCGGCGACGAGCCGGATCGCTTCGCGCAGGCTCATCGCCATCGGCCGGTGCTTCTCGGCAGGCCTGCGGGGATCGTTCATCACGGCGAAGAACAGTTGCGCCCCGAACTTTCGCGGTGCGTCGAGGTCGAGCGGTTCGCCGAGTACTTGCAGCATCCGGGCGGTCTCCAGGCAGAGGCGGCAGTAGCCCTGCTCACCGATGGTGACGTCGCGATGGCACGAGACGCATTCGCCTTGCGGGTAGTGCTTGAACCACCAGCGGCACTTCGGGCACCGCCAGTTGCGATTCCGGTAGACGCCCCAGGCCAGGCAATCACGACAGGACCCTATGAAGCCGGGACTTCCCGGATGGCAATGCGCGCACAATCCTTGGCTGTAGTACTCGCTCGATCCGCATCTGCGGCATAGCGGCGGAGCGAAGGGGCCGCCGGGGATGCAGTCGTAGCAGTAGTCGACGCGAGGCTGGAGCCACGCGGCCGGTTTCACGCCGCACCCCGTGCAGGGCAGCGGCGGGCTCAGCGGCCCGTTCGGACCGCGTGCCGGACTCATAGCGGCGGGGCGGGCCGGTCATCCTTCGCGCCCAACCGTGGCGTCACTCGCGGTGTCGAACCGTTGGCCTCGCTGTGCTGCTCGAGCCGTCGCGTGCGCGCGCTGACCTTTTCCGGTTCGGGCACGAGGAGGTCTGTCGGCTGGCAGTCCAGGACGTGGCAGATCACGTCGAGATCATCGAGGCGGATCGTCGTCGGAGTGCCCGTCCACAGCCCCGACATCTTGCCCTGGCTCATCTCCAACCCAGCGGCGGCGAGCATGCGCCGCAACTCCGCAGACTTCCAGATGCCGCGCTCAGCGGCCTGGACTCTCAGGTTCCACTTCATCAGTCACGCCATCCCTTCGAATCGTTCCTCAACGCTCTTGTTCGCGTGCGCCCACGCATCCTCGATGTGCTGGCTCGAGACGTGGATGTACTGCGTCGTCGTCGACAGCCACTGATGCCCGAGCAGTTCTTGGAGGGCTTTCAAGTCCATACCCGCCAGATACAGCGACGACGCGCAATAGTGCCGCAGCACGTGCGGAGTCAGATCACCCGACCACGCAGGCAGAAACCGCTCGGTCGCACGCACCAGCCCGCGCCGGAGCACATCGTCGCTGGCCCTCCCCGTGCGGCCGAGCTCATGATCGAACCGTTCCGACGGGATCAGCGGCGCATCCGGGTCATCCCAATCCGGGCCGAACCTGTGCCGCACGTCGCCGAGCCACCAATCCATGAGCTTGTCGGCACCGTTGATCGCGGGAACCAGGCGCTGCTTCGAGCCGCGCCCGCGCGAGCCTTTCCCAAATCGGACATGCAGTTTCCCGAGCGTGCCGAGATCGGGCCGCCAGTCGCGAAGATCGAGTTTCGTGCTCTCCGTGATCCGCAGCCCGACTCGCCGCCACAACGACGCCGCGAAGTAGTTCCGCGCCGCCGGGAGAAATCGCCGCTCATCCTGCAACGAAGCCGCCCAGCCGCCGAAGAGTCGGTCGACCTCCGCGTCCGAGGGCGGGACGCGGACTTTGCCGAGCGACGAACCCGATTGCCGGTTGTACTCATCGATGGGCTGCTCGATCACCCACCCGGTAAGCGCGTTGATGTCGGCCTGATACCGACTGATCGCAAAGTCGAAGAACTGGGCGATCACGCCCGCTTTGCCCGCACGCGTCGAAGCCGCAAGACCCGCTCGGCGAAGCCCGGCAAGAAACGCGTCCGCGTCGGCGGGCTTGACCTGCCACAGCGGGATATTCACGTGCGAACGGAGCTCGAAGATCGCTGTTCGTGAGTGCGAGATGTAAGCGTCGCTGAGCCCAGCTGCGGCCATCGCGAGCGCGTACTGGTCGATGATCTCCTGCTCAAAGTCCGCAGCATCTTCCTCGGACCGCCACCCGCGAGCGGTCCCGATACTCCGAACGACAGCGAGGCTCATCAGCCCGCTACTTCAGCAATCCTGACCATGCATCAAGAATACGCCCGAATCGTCAGGAATCGTGATGGTTTGTCAGGAATCTTGATCCGGCGTGGCTTCGTTGATACAGCGGGCAGGACGCACCTGAATCACATGGAAGCAACTCACGAAGACGCGGGAATAGAGACAAAAGGCTAGAGCCGTCGCCCGCGATCGATTCCCGTTCTACGCCTGTCCGCATAGCGTCCCGCTTACGCTGGAAGCATGGCTGTGGACCCCGCACTTTCCGAGCTCGCTCGCCCGATTGAGGACGGACAGCCGTGGCCGCGGCCTGCGTGCCCCAAGTGCCAGACCGGATACATCGGATTCTCAGCGCCCACCGAGGATGAAGGACACGATTCAGCTTCCGCGCGCAACCACCCTGCGTTCGAGCCGGAGTGGATTTCCGGCACGTTTGTCGTCCGCGGTCAGTGCGAGAATCCCGAGTGTCGACAGGCTGTGCACGGCACGGCGACTATCGCGTGGACTACTCCCACAGGTCGAACCGCGATGATTTCGAGTACCAAGGCATCGCCTATTCCTCGTACTACACTGTGACGCACCTGCATCCGCCGATGCTGATAATGCCGATCCCGAGATAGGCACCCGACGAAGTAAGAGAGGGTGTGCTGCGCGCTTCTCGCGTGCTTTTCGCTGATCCTGGTGTGGCCGCAACTGCGCTGCGTGCCACGGTGGAACGGTTCTTGACTTCAGAAGGAATCTCTGCAACTCGACCATCTGGGCAATTTCGGAACGCGCACGAACGTATCAAAGAGTGGCGTGATACTGACCCAGACCGTCCAGCGGTGGCCGATCTCTTCTTCGCCGTCAAATGGCTCGGAAACGTCGGAACCCACGAGGACTCGGACTTAACCACTATGGAGGTGCTGGACGGAGCCAGAGTGCTCGACGAGGCGTTCCACCGACTCTTCACTGGCCCGGATATCGATGCCCAAGCACGAACCATAAACGCGGCCAAGGGGCCATCGCGGCAACCTTGAGCAACGATGGCCAAACCAGGGCTAAGTGACTCAACCTCTGAGTCTGTAGACCGTCTCACCCGTGTTGACATCGACCACACGGCCGTCATCGCGCACGCGAAACCGTGTCTCGCCGGAACTGGCATCCACCACTCTGCCGTCGTCGCGGACACGGAATGATGTCTCCCCAGTGTGCGCGTCAACCATCCGGTTGCCGCGCACGCGAAACCGTGTTATCACCCGAACTCGCACTGACCGCCCGGCGGCCGTCCCAAGTTTCATCACTCATACGAAGAGCCTGCCAGAGACGTCCGACATTCCTCCGTACGCGGCAGAGGTTCGACCTGCACGGCTCGTACGTGCGCGCGGACGCCCAGGAGCGCCACGCATGCTCTCATGGCGGCGTTGGCTCACCTCGACGCTATGAGGAAGCCCGAGCCTGAGCCCGTCCCGGTGTCCATTCCGCTCGTCGTGCTCGATGTGCGCGAGGACGGCACCGTGACCGTCACCGTCGACGGGAAACGGTTGGACCCTGACCCTTTCGCGCCGCCGTGGCGGCGCTCCTCGTTCGGGCAGATCATCGACCGCGCCACGAACGACCGGACGACACCGGCGAGGGTCGAGGTCCGCGAAGCGGACGGCACGACGTTCACCGACATCGTCGCCGCCCGCCGCCGGCGTTCCCGCCCCGAGCCCGAACCGGAACCGGCGGCGCAGGCCGGGCCGGTGTTTCACACCGTCGAGGGCAAGGGGTTCGTTCCGGGCGAGGACGTGGCGGTCGCAGTCGTCACCGGGCACACCGACGCCGCCCACTCCGGCACCGCGCGCGCCCTCATCGACCCAGCCGGGAACGGCGCCGACCGGACCGGCGAGGTCATCGAGGTCATCCTGTTCGGCCGGGTCTCCGGCACCACGATCATCCGGCGAGTGCCGTGAACGAGCAGGGCCGGCAGACCGGCTCGTTCGGGGACGAGCTGACCAACGCCGCGATGATCGGGCTGGTCGTCCTGTTTGGCGTCGCGCTGATCCTGCGCGCCGCGGGATCGGTGGCCGCGTTCCTGACCGGCACGCCCCAGCCGGCCGGCGATCCCGCTTCCGGGGTCGGTGTGCTGTTCCGCCCTGGTGATCCCGGCGCGGCGCTCGACGCGGACGGCCTGAACCCGGTCGTCTACTGGATCGTCGCCGGGCTGCTGCTCGCCGGCCTCGTGACCGGCGGGCTATGGGCGTGGCTGCGGTTGCGCCGCCACACCCACCGGATCGAGACCGACCCGCGCCGCATGGCCGGGATCGCCACACGGCACGAAGTCGCCGCCGCTGCGTCTGAGAAGGCGCTGCTGCGCCGCGCGGGAAACCTGCGCCCCGGCCTGGCTGACCCGAAGCCGGCGGACGTGGGCTACCGGCTCGGCACCTCCAAGCGCACCGGCGTGTGGGCGTCGGTCGAGGACTCGATCATGGTGATCGGGCCGCCCCGCTCCGGGAAGGGCCTGCATCTGGTGATCCCGGCGATCCTCGACGCGCCCGGCGCCGTCGTCGTCACCTCGACCAGGCCGGACAACCTCACCGCGACCATGCGCGCCCGTCGCAGGATCGGCCCCGTCGCGATCTTCGACCCGCAACACTTGGCCGAGGGTCTGCCCGCCGGTCTGCGCTGGTCACCGATCCGGGGCTGCGAGTCGCCGCAGACGGCGATGATCCGCGCCACCGGGCTCGCCGCCGGCACCGGCCTGTCCGCAGGCGGCGTCGACGGCGGAGGCTTCTGGGAGGGCAAGACACGGGCCGCGCTCCAAGCCCTGCTGCACGCGGCAGCGATCGACCATCGGCCGCCCGCCGAGCTGTTCAGGTGGACTCTCGATCCGACCGCGGCCGCTGACGCGGTGGCGATCCTGACCGGCTCCACGCAGGCTGCGACCGGGTGGGCCGAGTCTCTGGAAGCGATGATCGACTCCGACCCCCGCACCCGCGACTCGATCTGGCAGGGCGTCTCCTTGGCTCTCGGCTCCCTCGCGGACCCGCGCGTGCTCGACGCCGTATCGCCCGGCCCCGGTGAGGGCTTCGATCCCGAAGCGTTCATCCGCGACCGCGGCACGTTGTTCCTGCTGGCAACCGGGTCCGGTGCGGGAGCCAGCGCCGCGCTGGTCGCCGCGCTCGTGGAAGACCTCATCGAGACCGCCCGCCGCCTGGCCGCACGGTCGGCCGGTGCCCGGCTCGATCCGCCGATGCTGCTGACCTTGGATGAGATAGCCAACCTCTCGCCGTTGCCGTCGCTGCCGACGCTGATGGCCGAAGGCGGCGGGTCGGGGATCACGACCATGCCGGTGCTCCAATCGCTCGCGCAGGCGCGGGACAAGTGGAACGAGCACCAGGCGAACGCGATCTGGGACGCCTCGATCGTCAAGGTCATCCTCGGCGGGGCTTCCAACAGCCGGGACCTGCAAGACCTGAGCGCCTTGGTCGGCGAACGCGACGAATACACCGACTCCGTGACGCTGGGCGACCACGGCACCCGCTCCAACCAGCGGTCCGTGCGCCGGGTGCCGATCTTCCCGCCCGACCGCATCCGCCGGCTCCCGTTCGGGACCGGGATCGTGCTGCTGCGCTCCGCGGCCCCGATCGTCACCGACCTGCACCCCTGGCCCAAGCGTCCCGACGCCGGCCAGCTCGCCGCCGACCGTGCCGAGATCGAAGCCCTGCTCCGTCGTTCCGGCACCTGAACGCCGGTCGCGGCACGGAGCACCTGCCCGCCACAACGGCCCGGCACGAACCGGCGCCGGAGAGCAGACAGGAGCCCAGCATGTCCGACGAACCCGGTGGCGACGCCACGACGAACGATGTTCCCGACTCGGATGTGGACCAGATGGACGACGACGGCTACGACGAGCCGCTGATCGCCGAGCCGCCGCACCCGATCAACTGGAACCTGCTGAGTGCCGAGGACGCCGAGGCCGAGTGGTTGGAGCTCAACCGCTGGGTGGACTGGCTACGCCACACCTACGGGCTCCCCGCCTCCGTGATCCCGCCCGCCTGGCACATGCACCCGGAGCTGCTGTGGGAGCTGAGCGCGCTGCACCTTCACTGGCTCTGCGCCTACGACCCGGACCAGAACGGCAGCGCACCGCTCGGCTGGCACCGCGACTTCGCCGACGCCCGCCAGCGGCTCCGCGAATGGGTCGCCGCCTGCGGCACCCGGCTCGACCACGACCGTCCCACCCGGCAGACTGTCTGGCCCGGCGAGGAACCCGGCGACCCGATCGAGGACATCCCGATCACCGACCGCGACGCCGAGTTCGTGGAGTTCGTCATGGCCGACGTCCAGGCCCGCCGCGAGGCAGAGGAAGCGTTCTACCGCGACCTCGACCCGGACACCGGAGAAGTGTCGTGAGCGACAAGACCGAGGCACTCGTCTCGCCCCTGCTGGACAGCCGTGAGGTCGCCGCGTACTTGAAGGTCTCGGAGTCCACCCTGTCGCGGTGGCGCTCGGCCGGCACGGGGCCGCCGTTCCTGCGGCTTGGCGGGATCGCCCGGTACCGGCTCGACGCCGTGGACCGCTGGCTGAGCGAGCTGGAACACGACCGTGCCCCGCAGAGCTGAACCGCAGCCGACCGCCGAGCCCAAGCCGGTCCCGCCGATCGGCGTGAAGGTCTCCACAGACATGGAGCGCCGCTCCTACGGCATCCGCGCCCGAGCCCGGTGGACCGACCCGACCACCAAGCGGCGTGTCATCCGCTCGGAAATCGTGCGAGACGAAGCGGCCGCGCACGCGTTCTTCGACCAGCTCCGCAACTCATCGACCAAGGGCATGGACGTGTCCATGACGCTGCTGGAGTTCGTCACCTCCATCGGCGACCGGTGGGCGCGGGGCCTGGACCCGACCTCCACCGGCGAGACCTACGGGTACGGGCTGAAACTGCGCGTGCTGCCCGCGCTCGGGCACCTGCCGGTCACCCAGATCACCGCCGGGATCATCGACCGCACCATTGATGAGTGGGAGCAGCGTCACGGCGCGTCGACCATCAAGAACACCATCGCCCCGCTCGTGCGGGTGCTCGATGAGGCCGTGCGGGACGGGCTGATCCAGATCAATCCTGCGAAGAACCGCGCCAAGCGGAGCCTGAACCGCAACGCCTTCCGCGGCCAGTCCGCCGAACACACCTCCCCACGGGCGCACGCAATCCCGGACATGAAGACCCTCAACCGCCTCGCCAGGGCGTGCGGCAAGGTGCATCAGTCCTACAGCGACTTCGTGATGCTCGCCGCGCTACTCGCCGCACGGTCCTCGGAGGTCTCCGGGTTGCAGGTCGGGGACGTGGACTACGGCAAGAACCTCGTCGTGATCCGCCGGCAGGTTTTCCCCGGCAAAGGCGGCCTGGTTACAAAACCGACCAAGAGCCGCAAAGAACGCCGCGTGCCGATCCTCGAACCACTCCGGCCAGTGCTCGAACGCCTCACCGACGGGAAGGAGCCCGAGGACTCGTTGCTGGTCGGCCCGAAGGGCGGCTATCTCACCACCGCGACCGTCCGCGACGCCACCAACTGGGACGGCATCGTCGCGAAGCTCGGACTGCCCGACCTCACCCGGCACGGCCTACGCCACACCGGGGCAACCTGGATGGCCGACGCGGGCATCCCGCTGCACGTACTGCAAGACATCCTCGGGCACGCCTCGATGGAGACCACGCGCGGCTATCTCCACCCCGACGACCGCCACCTAGCCTCCGCCGCCGAGCAGGCCAACGCCTTCCTCTCCACCGCCGGACAACGCAAGAACGCCCGGCGCAGCAGCCCCGCGACCAGGGGCCTGTGATGCGCTCCGACGCCCGCGGGAGTGCTCCCGGAAGCGTTCTGGTCCCCTTTTGGTCCCCTTATCCACAGGACGCGGGTTCTGGGCGATCAGTTCGTCCACAGGCGACCACCGGCGAGAGCGCCGGGGGACCAGAGGGGGACCACAGAGAACGACCCCCGGACATGATGAAGCCCAGGCGAGAAACCTACTCTCACCTGGGCTTTTACGTCGGGCTGACAGGATTTGAACCTGCGACCCCCTGACCCCCAGTCAGGTGCGCTACCAAGCTGCGCCACAGCCCGTGGCATGGATTTTCAGTTGTTCGGGCCGACCAGAGCGGGGTAAACCCACTTAACCCCCAGTCAAGTGCGCTACCAAGCTGCGCCACAGCCCGTTGTTCTGCACTCTCGCGCAGGCAACTCCCCTATCTTAGCCGCACCGGAGGCCCTCTCGCGAACCGAGCCGTTGCGGGGTGTAGGACGCTGCTTG
Organism: Microbacterium sp. UMB0228; assembly: GCF_002871415.1. NCBI lineage: Bacteria > Bacillati > Actinomycetota > Actinomycetes > Micrococcales > Microbacteriaceae > Microbacterium > Microbacterium sp. UMB0228. Next base: position 60,742 of record NZ_PNFU01000010.1, read on the forward strand.
TACCGTCGCCTGCATGTCGACGATCACGACCGCGCTGGCAACGACCGCCCGCTGGGATGACGTGCAGCACGCGCTCACCGGCGGCGGCGATGGGGCGAGCTGCCAGTGCATCTGGCCGGTGCTGCCGAACAAGGACTGGAATCAGACGACCACGCCTCAGCGCACGCAGATGTTCCGCGCCGAGATCGACGAGGGTCCCCCTCCGGGACTGGTCGCATACGTCGACGGCGAGGCCGCGGGCTGGATCCGTATCGGACCCCGCACCCGTCAGGCCCGGATCCCCCGCACCCGCATGATCGCCGCATCGAGCACCGAGCCGTTCGACGACGAATCCGTGTGGGCGGTCACCTGCTTCGTCGTCCGCAGGGAGCATCGGGGCACCGGGCTCAACGCCGAACTGCTCGACGCCGCGATCGCCTTCGCGCGAGAGTCGGGCGCCCGCCTCATCGAGGGGTATCCCGTCGACACCCGTGGCGAGAAGCAGCGCGCGAACGATCTGTACCACGGTACGCTCCGAACGTTCCTGCGCGCGGGTTTCACGGAGAAGGCGGTGATGAAGCCGGGGCGCGTGCTCGTCGCCCTGGACATCGCGCCGAGCGGGACCGATAGCGTGAAGGGATGAGCGACGCGAACTCCTCCCTCGACGATCCCGACCTCGGACCGCTCCACCGGGCGACCTCCGAGCTCGACGACGGCTCCGTCCTCACCCACGACTGGTTCGTCGGCAGCGTCGAGGTCGACGGCCGCACCTACGAGCTGATGGTCGAGGGCGCGTCGCCAGACGAGGTCGCTCCACTGCTCCCCCGGCTGCGTGCGGTCATCGCCGGCCTCCCGGGCCTCCGCCGCGTCGCATCGGATGCTGTGGTTACGACCTTCAGCACCGGCGCCCCCGACCCCAGTGAGCTCGACGAGGCGGCGGACGACCTGGACCTCGAGACCATCGAGGCCTCCGGTGACGGCACCGTCGTCCTCCACTTCACCGACTCCTGCGGCGAGCACTTCCCGGAGGGCTACTGGCCCGCCGTGCACCTCGATGCCGCGGGCGCTGTGGCGACGGTCACCGTCGAGTCCTGAGTCGGATCGGTCCGATCGACCGCCTTCGGGACGACATACCCCTCCGGTCATACGATGGAGGGATGCAGCGCCGCACCCTTCCTCCCGCGATCGTGTGGGCGCTCGTCCCCTACGCCGCGGTCTCCGCCCTGCACGTCCTGCTTCTCGCGCTGGACCACGATCTCGCGGCTCCGACGAAGCTGCTGCTCATGCCGCTGCTCGCGGTACCGGTCCTGGTGGCGGCGCGACGGATCCACCCACCCGTGACGGTGGCCCTGCTCCTCGTCGCCCTGCTCTTCTCCTGGCTGGGGGACGGCGCGGGCGCGCTGTTCCCCGCGGCACCCGAGCTTCCGCTCATGCTCGCCTTCTTCGGCCTCGCGCACATCGCCTACATCGTCCTCTTCGCCCGCCACCTCGCGCGTCGCCGGCTGCCGTGGTGGACCGCGATCTACGCCGTCTGGTGGCTCGCGATGATCCTCGTCCTCGGCCCGCACACGGGGCCGCTCCTCGTCGGCGTCGCGCTGTATGGCCTGCTCCTCGCGGCCACCGCGGCGTTCGCTGCGCGATGCCATCCGCTCGTCGCGACGGGTGGGGCGCTCTTCCTGGCGAGTGACACGATCCTCGCTTTCCGACTCTTCCTGCCCGACGCGCTCCCGGCCTGGAGCAGCCCCGCCGTGATGCTTACCTACACGCTCGGCCAGGGGCTGATCGTCGCCGGCGCCCTCGTCTCCCTGCAGCGGAAGGAACCCTGATGGTCGACAGTGCGCGGGTGGACAGCTGGCTCTGGGCGGTGCGCGTCTACAAGACCCGGTCAGCGGCGACCACCGCATGCCGTGCGGGGCATGTGCGCGTCAACGGCGACAAGGCGAAGGCTGCACAGGCGGTTCGCGTGGGCGATGAGCTCCGCATCCGCATCGCGGGCTTCGATCGGATCCTGATCGTGCGCCAGATCCTCGTCAAGCGCGTCGGCGCACCGCTGGCCGCCCTCGCCTACGAGGACCGGACGCCGGAACGCGAGCCGCAGGCAGCCCTCGGCGTCCGGGACCGCGGCGCCGGACGACCAACGAAGCGGGAGCGTCGGGACATCGACCGCCTCCGCGGACGAGGCGATATACAACACGACTGAACCCTTCCGTGATTCGAACATACGTTCTAAAATCGAGGTATGACGAACCAGCCGACCGCACCCCTCGACCTGGAGGAGCGGAGGCGCGTGCGAGACGCCTGGACGGCGACCCGTCGACGCATCGCAGCGCTGGAGGCAGAGGCTGCGGAGCTGCTGGTGGCGCAGATCGCTTTCCATGACGAAGACGTGGCCGCGGCCCCGCACCACCGTGATGCCATCCACCGCTCGATGGTCGCCGAGTACGCCACGGCGGCGCGTCTTTCCACCGGCACCATGGAGTTCGCGTTCGCCGATGCTCTCGCCCTGAGCACGGCACTCCCCCGCGTGCGAGAGGCCTTCCACACGGGTGCCCTGAGCTCCACACACGTCCGGGAGGTCGCACGGGCGAGCGCCGTGGTGGCCGAGGCCATCCGCAACCGCGTCGTCGCGCCAGAGACGATGGCCCTGTTCGAGACGGCGGTGCTCGTCGTCGCCGAAGCCGAGACCGCGGCGCGCACGCGGGTACATGCCCGCCGCGTCGCCTCCGCCCTCGTCGGCGAGACGATCACGGAGCGACACCGCCGCGCCGCGGACGAGCGCTGCATCACGGTGCGATCGGTCGACGACGGCCTCGCGGTCCTGACGGCCGTACTCCCGGAATGGGCGGCGGTGGCGATCGCCGACCGGCTGAATCAGCTCACGCGCACGGTGATCCGGGGGCGTGATGCGGGTCCCGCGCGTGATGCGGGGACTGCGCGTGATGCGGCATCGGGGTCGGACGAAGCGACGCCGCGTCTGGCACCTGCGCACCACGAAGTGCTGACCGCCGACCGCTTCGCGACGGATCGCCCGTGCGGCGAGACTCGGTCGGACCCGACGATCTCCAGCGTCGACGGCGACACCTACGCACTCGACCCCGAGGCGGAATCGCTCCCCGCAGACACCCGCACCTGGAGCCAGGTGCAGGCCGACCTTCTGACCGATTTGCTCCTCACCGCCGATCCGAACACCGTCGAGGGCGGCGGCCTCGTCGGCGTGCGCGGCCGCCTGCAGGTGACCGTGGCGGCGACGACTCTCGCGGGGCTCGACGACCGTCCGGCCGAACTGGACGGACACGGCGCTCTGCACCCGGACATCGCGCGAGCTCTGGCCGGTCGCGACGGGGGCTGGACGCGGTTGTTCCTCGATCTGCACGGGCAGGTCATCGAAACGGACGCCTACAGCCCGACCGAGAGCATGCGCCGGTTGCTCCGGGCCCGGGATCAGCACTGCCGGTTCCCCGGGTGCCGACAGCCGGTACACCGTTGCGACATCGACCACACCTGGGATCACGCGAAAGGCGGCCCGACTCGGGTCGACAACCTCGCGCACCTCTGCCGCGGACACCACGTGCTGAAACACCCCGATATCCCGGAGCCTCAGCGCTGGACGGTACGGCAGCGACCCGGTGGGGTCCTCGAATGGCGAAGTCCCCTCGGCGCCGTCCACACCGATCACGCCCCACGTCGGGTCGCCTTCGCCTGAAGCGCGCCGCCATCACGACGACCGGTCCTTCGAGCGCGGCGGCGCAGGCCACGTCGATCCGCGCCAGGCCAGACCACGTCGTGCCGCGGCACGCCACGTCAGACCACGTCGATCCAAGCCGCGTCGAGCGACGTCGATCCAAGCCGCGTCGAGCGACGTCGATCCGGGCCGCGTCGAGCGACGTCGATCCGCGCCGTCGGACCACGTCGTGCCACACCACATCAGACCACGTCGTGCCACGCCACGTCAGACCACGGCGCGCAGCCTCAGACCACACGCCATGCCAGACCACGCCACGCCGCGCCACGCCACGCCACGCCACGCCACCGTACGAGTATCGGGACCCGCAGAGCGGGGCACCGCGTCTCGCTCTAGGCGTCGAGCAGACGAAGGAGCCAGCCGCTCGAGCGCACCTGCGCCCCGGCGGCCTCGACGCGGGACTGCAGCTCGCGGTCACTAGTCACCGCGAGAACCGGCGACGCGCTCGCGACCCGGCGTTCGACCTCGGCCACGATCGCGTCGTCACCGGCGCCCTCCGCACGCACGACGTCCAGGGCCGAGCCCGCGACTCCGGCTTCTGCGGCCGCCGCATCTGCCGGCGATCCCCCCGCAGCGGCCTCCGCGATGTCCCGCGCGCGACCTTCCACGACGAGCGAGACCTCCGGAAACCAGGCGTCCCCCGCGAGGCCGAGGTCGTCCGCGGGCACGGCCAGCCCGGTCAGACGATCGCGCAGTCGTGCCGCAGCTCCGGCGCGATCCTTCCACCAGCCGTCCGGGACCGAGCCCACGACGTTGGCGGCGTCGACCACGACCACCGGGTGCGCCGAGAGCTGAGCCCGCAGCATCGGCCACGCCGCACCGAAGCCGGGGTGCAGGGGCAGCCCGTCCACGTCCTCGACGGGCACCCACGACAGCGCGACGCTCTCGGGGTCGCTGATCACGGGGTCGAACGGCGTCCGGACATCGGCGACGACGGTGGTGTACGACCAGATGCCGAGGTCGAGCACGCTCGTGAAGCGCGGCCGCACCGCACCATCCGGCACTCCCGCCTCCTCCTGCGCCTCCCGCACGGCGCCCACGATGGCCGCCTCGCCCTCGTGCAGCGCGCCGCCGGGCAGGCCCCAGGTGCCGCCGAAGTGGCTCCACGCCACGCGATGCTGCAGCAGGATGCCGCGCTCCGGGTCGACGGCGAGGAGACCAGCCGCACCGAAGCGCCCCCAGTACCGCTCCCCGGTGTCCGCGACCACCCAGGCATCGCCGGGATCGCGCGGCCCCTCGGGGCGACGCGGTTCACCGGCGGCGGGAGGTACGGCAGTCACCCCCTCAGCTTTTCACAGCATCGGGGCTCCGGCGCCACCGCCGCGACATGCGCGGCAACGAGTCAGCGCTGGCGACGCTCCCGCACACGCATGTTGATGACGATCGGCGTGCCCTCGAACGGGTAGAGCTCGCGCAGGCGGCGCTGGATGAACCGGCGGTAGCCCGGGTCGAGGAAACCGGTCGTGAACAGCACGAACGTCGGCGGACGGGTCGAGGCCTGCGTCCCGAAGAGGATGCGCGGCTGCTTCCCGCCGCGCACCGGGTGCGGGTGCTCGGCGACGAGCTCGGCGAGGAACGCGTTGAACTTGCCGGTCGGGATGCGGCGGTCCCAGTTCTCCAGCGCCATCTCGAGCGCGGGGACGAGCTTGTCGAGGTGACGACCGGTCTTCGCCGAGATGTTGACCCGCGGGGCCCAGGCCACATGGGCGAGGTCCTGCTCGATCTCGCGCTCCAGGTAGCGGCGGCGGTCGGCGTTCTCCAGGTCGTCGTCGTTGAGGCGATCCCACTTGTTGAACGCCAGGACGAGCGCGCGACCCGACTCGAGCACGAGGTCGATGATCCGAACGTCCTGCTCGCTGATCGACTCCGACACGTCGAGGACGACGATGGCGACCTCGGCCTTCTCCAGCGCGGCCGACGTGCGCAGCGACGCATAGAAGTCGGCGCCCTGCGCCATGTGCACGCGGCGACGGATACCGGCCGTGTCGACGAGGCGCCACATCTTGCCGCCGAGCTCGACGACCTCGTCCACGGGGTCGCGCGTCGTGCCGGCGAGATCGTTGACGACCACACGCTCCTCCCCCGCGGCCTTGTTCAGCAGCGAGGACTTGCCGACGTTCGGGCGTCCGAGGATCGCGACGCGGCGCGGACCGCCGATCTCCTGCTTCGCCACCGCGGAGATCTCCGGCAGCTTCGTCAGTACGGCGTCGAGGAGGTCGGCGACACCTCGACCGTGGATCGCGGAGACCGGGTGCGGCTCCCCGAGACCCAGGTTCCACAGGGCGGCCGCCTCCGGCTCCTGACGCGCGTCGTCGATCTTGTTGGCGACGAGGAAGACGGGCTTGCCGCTCTTGCGCAGCAGCTTCACGACGTGCTCGTCGGTCGAGGTGGCGCCCACCATGGCGTCCACGACGAACAGCACGACATCGGAGAGGTCGATCGCGACCTCGGCCTGCGCCGCGACCGAACGGTCGATGCCGCGAGCATCGGGCTCCCAGCCGCCGGTGTCGACGACCGTGAAGCGGCGGTCATTCCACTCGGCCTTGTACGTGACGCGGTCGCGGGTGACACCGGGGGTGTCCTCCACGACGGCCTCGCGACGGCCGAGGATCCGGTTCACGAGCGCGGACTTGCCCACGTTCGGCCGCCCGACGATCGCCACCACGGGGAGCGCAGGCAGGAACTCGATACCATCCTCGCCCAGCGCCACGCCGGCGAGGAGCGCGGCGTCCTCGTCGTCGAGTTCGTAGTCGGCGAGCCCGGCGCGCAGGGTCTCCGCGCGCTGCTCGGCCAGCTGGTCATCGATCTGCTCGAGCTTCTCGGCGAGCTGGTCGGGACCGCCTTCGTATTCGTCGTCAGCCACGGTCTGCTCCTCGGAGTCGTTCGATCACCGAAAGGACGGCGTCGATGGTCTGGGGGAAATCGAGTGCGGTCGAGTCGACGACCTCCACGCCGTCCGCGGCGTTGAGGAAGTCGACGACGGCACTGTCGGAGGCGTCGCGCTTGTGCAGGGCCTCCGCCACGGCGGCGGCGTTCTCGCCCGCGAGCTCACCCGCGCGACGGGCGGCCCGCACCTCCGGGGCCGCGGTCAGCAGGATGCGCACGGGCGCATCCGGTGCCACGACGGTCGTGATGTCGCGTCCTTCGACGACGACGGCCGGGTACGGCGCCTCGGCGACCAGCGCCCGGAAGAGCTCGTTGACCTGGGTGCGCACCTCCGGCACGCGGGCCACGCCGCTCACGGCACCGGACACGCGCGGTTCGCGGATCGCCTCCGTCACGTCGACGTCGCCGACGCGCACCGTGCGGTCGTCCGGGTCGAGCCCGAGGCGGACGGGGAAGTCGGCTGCCGCGGCGCGCACGGCCTCAGCGTCGTCGGTGTCTGCACCGCGATCGAGCACATGCCAGGCGAGTGCCCGGTAGGCCGACCCGGTGTCGAGGTAGCCGAAGCCCTCGCGACGCGCGATCGCCTTGGAGACGCTCGACTTCCCGGACCCGGCGGGCCCGTCGATCGCGATGAACTTCGTCGCGGAGATGGTGGAGGTGTCAGTCATTGGTGTTCCCTGCGATGCGCCAGCCGCGTTCCTGGAGCCCGGTGATCGCGCCGTGCAGCGCCGCGGGGTCGACACTGATCTCGGCGAGGCCGAACTGCGCGCCCGGAGAGTGCTCCAGGCGCAGGTCCTCGACGTTGACGCCCAGCTCGCCGAGCTCGCCGAACAGGCGACCCAGCTGACCGGCGGTGTCGTCGACCATGACGACCAGTGTCTCGAAGCGTCGGTTCTGCCCGTGCTTGCCGGGCAGACGCTCGACGCCGTCGTTGCCCTGGCGAATGGTCTCCGCGAGCACGCGTCGGGCTCCCGGGGCCCCGGGAGCGCGTAGCGCGTCGGCGACCTCGCTCAGGTCGGTCGCGAGCGCGTCGAGGATCTCGACGACGGGACCGGCGTTGGCCCCGAGGATCTGCACCCACAGTTCCGGAGCAGACGCGGCGATGCGCGTGGTGTCCCGCACGCCCTGCCCGGCCAGGCGGAGGGCGCCCTCCTCGGCCCCGGCCAGACGACCGGCGAGGAGGCTCGCGACGACCTGCGGCACGTGCGAGGTGAGGGCGACGGAGCGGTCGTGCTCCTCCGGGGTCATCTCCAGCGGCATCGCGCCGACGTCGAGGGCCAGTGCCTCGACCAGCGCGAGGTCGCGCGCGGTGGTGTCCTCGTCGCGGCACACGACCCACGGCCGCCCGATGAAGAGATCGGCTCTCGCCGAGATCGCCCCACCGCGCTCGCGACCGGCGAGCGGGTGCGAGCCGATGTAGCGGGCGAGGTTCACGCCCCGCTCACGGAGCGTGCGGAACGGCTCCAGCTTCACGCTCGCGACATCGGTCACGACGGCGTCGGGGTACCGCTCGAGCTCGGCCTGGATCACGTCGGCGGTCACGTCCGGCGGCACGGCCACGACGACGAGCACCGGGGCGTCGTCATCCTGCGGAAGGCGTCCGGCGCCGTAGTCGACGGCGAGGCGCAGCTGCGCAGGGGACGCGTCGGTGAGGACGACGTCGATGCCCTTCGCACGGAGGGCGTGGCCGACGCTGGCACCGAGCAGCCCGGCGCCGACGATGCGCACGGTGCCGGACAGACGCGGCGCCACGGCACCGGTCTTCCGCGCCGCGGGCGCACTCGTCGTCTGGGTCATTCGCTCTCCTGCTCGCCTGGCGCCTCGGCGACACCGGATTCCCGGCGCGCGAGGGTCAACAGCGCGCCGAGTTCGATTTTACTCAGTTCCCGCGTCCGACCGGCCGGGAGGGTTCCCAGGTGCAGCGGACCGAACTGACGCCGCACGAGTTCCGTGACCGGATGGCCGACCGCCGCCATCATGCGGCGCACGATCCGATTGCGTCCGGAGTGCAGCGTGAGCTCGACGAGGCTCGAGCCGCGCGACTTGGCCTGCACTGAGCCTGTCGAAGTGTCCAGCAGGCGAGCCTTGTCGGCGGCGATGGGCCCGTCCTCCAGCTCGATGCCCTTCGTGAGCTTCGAGATGGTCTGCGCCGTCACGCTCCCCTCGACCTTCGCGATGTAAACCTTGGTGACGCCGAAGGAGGGGTGCGCGAGGACGTGCGCGAGTTCGCCGTCGTTTGTGAGCAGCAGCAGACCGCTGGTCTCGGCGTCCAGGCGGCCGACGTTGTACAGCCGCTCGTCGTAGTCCTTTGTGAAGCGCCGGAGGTCAGGACGGCCGCTCTCATCGCGCATGCTGCTGACCACGCCGGTCGGCTTGTTCAGCATCACGTAGCGCTTGGACACGTCGAGCTGCACCGCGGTGCCGTCGACGTCGACCAGGTCGCGTTCCGGGTCGATGCGGCGACCGAGTTCGGTGACCGTCTGGCCGTTCACGCGGATGCGTCCCTCGACGATGTACTGCTCGACGACGCGTCGAGAGGCGACGCCGGCGGCCGCCAGCACCTTCTGCAGTCGCACGCCTTCGGGAGCGGCGGAATCGTGGGTGTCGGTGGTCATCGGACCGTCCCTTCGTCGAAGCCGTCGGCGCCGTCGTCGAGGAGCGGCGAGATCGGCGGAAGCTCATCCAGAGAGTTGATGCCGAGATGCTGGAGGAGTGCATCGGTCGTGCCGTAGTTGATCGCGCCGGTCTCGGAATCGGCGAACAGTTCGGTGATCAGCCCCCGCGCGAGGAGGGTGCGGACCACGGAGTCGACGTTGACCGCGCGGATCGAGGCCACCTGGCTCCGGGTCACCGGCTGCTTGTACGCGATCACCGCGAGCGTCTCCAGCGCCGCCTGGGAGAGCCGGGCCGGCGCCTGACCGCCGACGAACTCCGCCACGACCGGATCGAGGTCCTCGCGGACGTAGAGCCGCCATCCACCGCCGACCTCCCGCAGCTCGAAGCCGCGCCGCGGACCCGCGCCTCGACCGTCGTAGTCCTCGACCAGCGACTCGACCGTCTGCCGGACGGCGGGCACCGGCGCGCCGACCGCGGCGGCGAGGGCCACGAGGCCGATCGGCTCGTCGACGATGAAGAGGATCGCCTCCACACGCTCGCTGAGCGGGAGCTCGGAACCCGTCACGGCGTCGGGCTCCTCGGGGAGCTCGGTCTCTGCCGCGGTCACGTCATCGGTCATAGTCGGCCCCCAGGGTCGCGAGTGTCTCGTCCGACCAGGAGTCGGCGGCCCAGCGGAGGGTGAGCTCCCCGAGCGGTTCCAGTTGTTCGAAGGAGAGCGCCGCGTGGCGGTACAGCTCCAGCACCGAGATGAAGCGGGCCACGACGATACCCGGCTCGGTGACGCCGGCGACCAGCTCGCGGAAGCTCAGCGATTCGGTGCCGCGCAGCAGTGTGACGACGATGGCGGCCTGCTCGCGGATGCTGACCAGGGGTGCATGCAGATGGTCGAGGCCGACGTGCGGGATCTCCTTCGGCGCGAAGGCCAGCAGCGCCAGCGCCGCGAAGTCGTCGGGCGTGAGCGACCAGACGAGCTCGGGCGTCTGCTTCCGGTGCTTCTCCTCCAGCGGTACCGCACGCACATGACGGCGGTCCTCCCGCTGCAGGCACCGCGAGAACCACGCGGAGACCTCTTTGAACGCGCGGTACTGCAGGAGACGGGCGAAGAGCAGGTCGCGCGCTTCGAGCAGGGCGACGGCCTCGGCGTCGACGAGCTCGCCCTGCGGCAGCAGGCCCGCCACCTTCATGTCGAGCAGGGTCGCGGCGACGACGAGGAACTCCGACGCCTGGTCGAGCTCCTCCTCGTCCTCCAGGTCGGCGAGGTACGCGATGAACTCGTTGGTGACGGCGCTCAGCGACACCTCGGTGATGTCCATCTCATGCTTCGAGATGAGGTTCAGCAGGAGGTCGAAGGGGCCGTCGAAATTCGACAGCGAGACACGGAACCCCGTGGCGTCGCCGGCGGAGGACGGCTCCGCGGCGTCGATCGCGTCGGCGGGTGCCGGGACCTCAGCGGTACCGAGCTCGTCAGGCGACGGCGCCACGGGCGACCAGCTCCCTGGCCAGCCGCAGGTATGCCTGTGCGGCCGCGTGCTCCGGAGCGAACTCGGTGATCGGGACCCCCGAGACCGACGCGTCCGGGAACTTCACGGTGCGGCCGATCACGGTCTCCAGCACGTCGTCGCCGAACGCCTCCACGACGCGCTCCAGCACCTCGCGCGAGTGCAGCGTGCGCGGGTCGTACATCGTCGCCAGCAGGCCGTCCATCTCGATGGAGGGGTTCAGCCGGTCGCGGACCTTGTCGATGGTCTCGATGAGGAGCGCGACGCCACGGAGCGCGAAGAACTCGCACTCGAGCGGGATGATGACGCCGTGCGCCGCCGTCAGCGCGTTCACGGTCAGCAGACCGAGCGACGGCTGGCAGTCGATGAGGATGACGTCGTACTCCCCCGCCACCTGGCGCAGCACGCGGGCGAGGATCGTCTCGCGGGCGACCTCGTTGACGAGGTGCACCTCCGCGGCGGAGAGGTCGATGTTCGCGGGGAGCACGTCGAGACCGGGCACGTTCGAGTGCACGATCGCGTCGTGCGCGTCGCGCTTCGTGTCGAGCAGGAGGTCGTAGACCGTCGGGACGTCGTGCGTCTGGATGCCGAGACCGGCGGACAGCGCGCCCTGCGGGTCGAAGTCCACGGCGAGCACCTTGCGGCCGTACTCCGCGAGCGCGGCGGCGAGGTTGATGGAGGTGGTCGTCTTGCCGACGCCGCCCTTCTGGTTACAGAGCGCGATGATGCGGGCCGGGCCGTGCGACTTCAGAGGCGCCGGGATCGGGAAGCCCTGGTACGGACGGCCGGTGGGTCCCATGGGGGTGTCGTCGGCCTTCTGCGCCTTCGCCCTGGACTTCGCCACTTTCTCAGCCACCGGTTCTCCTGCTCCTTCGTGCTTGCTCGATTGTAGCCGCCACGCGTTCCCCAGCCGTCCCGGCGCGCGGCGACGGCCCCGGTACGAGGCTCGGCGTGCGCGGTCAGCGCGCCCGGGGATGAGAGGTCGCGTAGATGTCACGGAGAGCATCCACCGACACATGCGTGTAGATCTGCGTGGTCGCGACCGAGGAGTGCCCCAGCAGCTCCTGCACCACCCGCACGTCGGCGCCGCCTTGCAGGAGGTGCGTCGCGAACGAGTGGCGCAGCGTGTGCGGGGAGACCTCGGTCGTGAGCTGTGCGCGCTCCGCGGCGGAACGGATCACCAGCCAGGCGCTCTGTCGCGAGAGCGGGGCACCGCGTGCGCCGAGGAAGAGCCGGGCCGATGCGCGGCCCTTCGCGGCGAGCTCCGGGCGGACCCGGGTGAGGTAGGCGTCGACGGCGGCGCGGGCGTACGACCCCACCGGGACGATGCGCTCCTTCGAGCCCTTGCCCCGCAGGCGCAGCACCTCGCCGTGCGCCATGTCGTCGACGTCGAGCCCGACCGCCTCCGACACCCGGGCGCCCGTGGCGTAGAGGAGCTCCAGGAGCGCCCGGTCGCGTATGCCGAGCGGCTCCTCAGCCGACGGCGCGGCGAGCAGCCGCTCCACCTGGTCGATCGTGAGGGCCTTCGGCAGCCGGCGCGGGGTCTTCGGCGGGCGGAGTCGTCCGGTCGGATCGTCCGCCTCGATGCCCTCACGGGCGAGGAACCGATGCCAGCCGCGCACCGAGGACTGCAGGCGCGCCAGACTCGTCGCGGCCGGCGGCGGCTCCGCCGAGGCGCGGTCGGAGATGAAGCGGTCGACGACGGCGGGCGTGATGTCCGCCGTGTCGTCGATCCCCTCCGCCGTGAGCCAGTCCCGGTAGCCCTCGAGGTCTCGGCGGTAGGCGCCGACCGTGTGCGCGCTCAGGCCGCGCTCGATCGTGACGTGACGCAGATACGCGTCGAGGGCGCGATCGAGCAGCATGCTCAGCTCCGGTCGCGCATCCTCTGCGCGGTCGCCAGTACGCCGAGCGCGAGGATGCCGTTGCGCAAGCGACCCGCCAGAACTCCGGCGACCGCCTCCTCGAGGGGAAGCCAGGCGAGACGAATGTCCGCCTCCTCGTCTTCGCGGGCGTGCGCGGCCGCGGCGGCGGTGAGCCCCGTCGCGAGGAACACCTGGATGAGCTCGTCGTTGCCTCCCGGCGTCGTCCACGACGACACCAGGGGCTCCCAGTGCGCGGCGACGAGGTCGGCCTCCTCCGCGAGCTCGCGACGGGCGGCCGCCAAGGGCTCCTCCCCCGCAATATCGAGGAGGCCGGCCGGCAGCTCCCAGTCGCGGTGGCGGATCGGGTGACGGTACTGCTGGATGAGCAGCACCCGTCCCTCGTCGTCCAGCGCGAGGATCGCGACGGCCCCGGGGTGGGCGACGTACTGTCGCACGATCTCGCCCTCGCCGTAGCGGACCCGGTCGGAGCGCACGTCCCAGACGCGCCCCTCGTAGACGAGGTCGCTGCTCAGGGCCTCCGGCTCGAAGGGCTCGTCGCGCAGCGGCTCCGCGACGGCCGGCGCCTCCGACTCACTCATCGACGGGCACGTCGAACAGCTCGCTCGCGCGGTGGCGGGCGATGGCCGCGCCGACGAGCCCGCGGAACAGCGGGTGCGGGGCGGTCGGACGCGAGCGCAGCTCCGGGTGCGCCTGGGTGGCGATGTAATACGGGTGCACGTCGCGCGGCAGCTCGACGTACTCGACGAGGTCCAGCTCCGGGTTGAGGCCCGAGAACACCAGACCGGCCTCGGACAGGCGATCGCGGTAGGCGTTGTTGACCTCGTAGCGGTGACGGTGACGCTCGGACACCTCGGCGGCGCCGTAGACCTCACGCGCCAGCGAACCCTCCGCGAGAGCCGCCTTGTACAGGCCGAGGCGCATGGTGCCGCCCAGGTCGCCGCCGTCAAGGATCTCGATCTGCTCGGCCATGGTCGCGATGACGGGCTCCGCGGTGTCCGGGTCGAACTCGCTGGACGAGGCTCCGGCGATCCCGGCCACGTCGCGGGCGTACTCGATGACCATGCACTGCAGACCCAGGCAGAGGCCGAGGGTCGGGATACCCTGCTCGCGGGCGAACTTCAGCGCACCCAGCTTGCCCTCGATGCCGCGGATGCCGAAGCCTCCGGGAACGCAGATGCCGTCCAGCTCGGCCAGCTGCTCCTGCGCGCCCTCGGGGGTCTCGCAGAGGTCGGACGGGATCCAGCGGATGTTGACCTTGGTCTCCTGCGCGAAGCCGCCCGCCTTGAGTGCCTCGGTCACCGACAGGTAGGCGTCGGGAAGGTCGATGTACTTGCCGACGAGACCGATCGTGACCTCGTGCTTCGGGTTGTGCACCGCGTGCAGCACCTTGTTCCAGCGCGTCCAGTCGACGTCGGCCGCCTTCTGGTCGAGGCCGAGGCGACGAACGATGTAGGAGTCGAGGCCCTGCTCGTTGAGGGTCGACGGGATGTCGTAGATGCTCGGCAGGTCGACGGTGTTGATGACGCCTTCGACGTCGACGTCGCACATCAGGGCGATCTTGTTGCGGTTGCTCGCGCTCACCGGGCGGTCGCTGCGGAGCACGAGGGCGTCGGGCTGGATGCCGACCTGGCGGAGCGCGGCGACCGAGTGCTGGGTCGGCTTGGTCTTCTGCTCGCCGGACGCGCCCATGAACGGCACGAGCGAGACGTGCACGAAGAACACGCTGTCGCGGCCGAGCTCGTGACGAAGCTGGCGCGCCGACTCGAGGAAGGGCTGCGACTCGATGTCGCCGACCGTGCCGCCGACCTCGGTGATGATCACGTCGGGACGCGGGTCCTCGGTGGCCTGCAGCCGCATGCGGCGCTTGATCTCGTCGGTGATGTGCGGAATGACCTGCACGGTGTCGCCGAGGTACTCGCCGCGACGCTCGCGGGCGATCACCTGCGAGTAGATCTGACCGGTCGTGACGTTGGCCGCCTCGGACAGGTTGATGTCGAGGAAGCGCTCGTAGTGGCCGATGTCGAGGTCGGTCTCCGCACCGTCGTCGGTGACGAACACCTCGCCGTGCTGGAACGGGTTCATGGTGCCCGGATCGACGTTCAGATACGGGTCGAGCTTCTGCATGACCACGCGGAGTCCGCGAGCGGTCAGGAGGTTGCCCAGGCTGGCCGCGGTGAGCCCCTTGCCCAAAGACGAAACGACACCACCGGTCACGAAGATGTGCTTGGTCGTGTCGTTCTTGGGCCCCGCAGAAGAAGAGTTCATCACGGGCTTCTATCCTAACAGTTCATTCAGACGCCGAGGCTGAGAAGCTCGCGGGCGTGGGTGAGTGCGGCATCGGAATCCGCGAGTCCGGAGAGCAGACGGGCCATCTCGGCCTCGCGCTCCTCCCCGTCGAGCCGCCGCACGCTCGACGCGGTGACGGCGCCGTCGTGCGATTTCACGACGGTGAGATGGTTGTTCGCGAAGGCGGCGACCTGCGCGAGATGGGTGACGGCGATCACCTGAGACTTCTCGGCGAGTCGGGCGAGTCGCCGACCCACCTCGATCGCAGCCGCGCCGCCGATGCCCGCATCGACCTCGTCGAACACGAAGGTGGGCACGGGATCGGTCGCCGCGATGACGACCTCGATCGCGAGCATCACCCGCGACAGCTCGCCGCCGGAGGCGCCCTTGGCGACCGAGCGGGGTTCGGCGCCGGGATGCGGGGCGAGCAGGATGGCGACGTCGTCGCGGCCGTGGGTGCTCTCGGCCCCCGGGGCCACAGAGACCTCCAGGCGCGCGTCCGGCATCGCCAGCGCGTGCAGCTCGGCGGTCACGGCCTCGCCGAGTCGGCCGGCCGCCTCGCTCCGGGCCGCGGTGAGAGCGTCGGCCCGGGCATCGAGCTCCGTCCTGGCCGCGTCGCGCTCGGCGGTGAGGCGATCCAGGCGCTCTCCGTCGTCGTCGAGTTCGGCCAGCCGCGCGGATCCGGTCTGCCACAGCGCCACGGCCTCCGCCAGCGAGCCGTGCTGACGGATGAGGACGCCGAGCGCGGCCCGGCGCTCCTCGACGGCGGCCAGCTCGTGCGGACCGGACTCGTCGAGGTCGGCGAGGAAGCCGGAGAGCACACCGGCGGCGTCGGCAATGCGGTAGCCGATGTCGGCCAGGGTCTCCGCGACTTCCGCGAGCTTCGGGTCGGACACGCGCTCGATCGCTCGGCGCGCTTCCGCGACCAGCGCCGAGGCATCGGGCTCGCCCTCCTCGTTCGAGAGGGCTCCGTGGGCCAGGGCGGCGGCGACGCGGAGTTCCTCCGCGTTCGCGAGGCGCTCGGCACGAGCCGTCAGCTCCTCGTCCTCGCCCTCCTCGGGGGCGGTCGCCTCGATCAGGGCGAGGTCCTCGCGCAGCCGGGCGGCCTCCTCGGCACGCCGGTCACGGTTCGCGGTGATGTCGATGATCTCGGCGTCGAGCGTTCGCCAGCGCTCGAACGCGGCCTGGTACTCCTCCAGCGCCCGAGCGATCGGTTCGCCGCCGAAGCGGTCGAGGGCGTCGCGCTGCGCGGCGGCCGAGCGCAGCCGCAGCTGCTCGGATTGTCCGTGCACGACAATGAGCTCGTCGGCGAGGGCGGACAGCACACCTGCCGGCGCGGCCCGCCCACCGACGCTCGCGCGACTGCGACCCTCGGCGCTGAGGGTGCGCGAGACATAGAGCTCAGCGGCGCCGGCACCGGCCGGCTCCAGCTCTCCCCCGGCTTCGGCCACGATGTCGGCGACCGCGCCCTTCTCGGGCACGATCCACACCCCGGCCACCGAGGCCTGCGCGGCTCCCTTGCGCACGGCACCCGAGTCGGCGCGCTGGCCGAGGAGCAGCCCCAGCCCGGTGACGACCATGGTCTTCCCCGCGCCCGTCTCTCCGGTGATGGCCGTGAAGCCGGGGCCGAGCGGCAGGACGGCGTCGGCGATCACGCCGAGCCCCTGCATCCGCATCTCCTCGATCATGCGTCGATCCTCCGCTCCTGTCCGCGCCATCCTTCGACGGGCAGCTGGAACTTCCGCACGAGACGGTTCGTGAACGCCGTGGGGTGCAGACGCGCGAGGCGGACCGGGCGCGACGAGCGACGCACCACGACGCGGGCGCCCGGCGGGAGGTCGTGGGAACGACGGCCGTCGCACCAGAGGATGCCGGAGCCATCCGTCCGCTCCAGCATCTCGATCGCCACGGCCGCCTCGGGGCTCACCACGAGCGGCTTCGCGAAGAGCGCGTGCGCCGACAGCGGGACCACCGCGATGGCCTCGACCGTCGGCCAGATGACCGGGCCGCCGGCGGAGAAGTTGTAGGCGGTCGAGCCGGTCGGCGTGGAGATGACCATGCCGTCGCAGCCGAAGCTCGACAGCGGCCGCCCGTCGATCTCGAGCACCACCTCGATCATGCGCTCGCGGCTCGCCTTCTCGACGGTCGCCTCGTTCAGGGCCCAGGTCTCGAAGACGACGTCGCCCGAGGCGTCCTTCACGCGCACCGACAGTGCCAGGCGCTCCTCGACCTCGTAGTCGCGGGCGATGACGCGGCGCATCGCGTCGTCCATGTCGTCCCGGTCGATCTCCGCGAGGAAGCCGACGTGACCCATGTTGATGCCCAGCACCGGAGCGCCGCTGTCGCGGACGAGCTCTGCGGCGCGGAGGATCGTGCCGTCGCCCCCGAGCACGATCGCGAGCTCGAGCGTCGCCGGTCCGGAGGCGTCCAGCACCTCGACGTCCGCGAAGAACGCATCGACCGCGGCGAGCTCGGCATGGTCGTCGGCTGCAAGGACGGGACGGACCCCCGCACCGCGGAGGGCGTCGATCACCCGACGGGCGGCCGCGACGGTGTCGACGCGACCCGCGTGGGCGACGACCAGGATCCTGCGCTCGTTCATCGTCCCCCTGCCAGCCGGTTGATGGTGTCCATCCATTCTGTCGGATTGCTGCCGCCGCCCGGCACGAGGTGCACGAGATACTCCGCATTGCCGTGGGTCCCGAGGATCGGGGAGGAGACGATCCCCGCCATCCCCATCCCGGCGTCCCACGCGCTCCACACCACGCGGGCGACGGCATCGGCCCGGGTGGCGGGGTCGGTGACGAGGCCGCCACGCACCGCGGTCCTCCCGACCTCGAACTGCGGTTTGACCAGCAGCAGCACGTCGGCGCCCGGCGCGGCCACGTCGACCACCGCGGGAAGCACGAGCTCGAGCGAGATGAAGGAGAGGTCGCCCACCACCAGGTCGGGCGACGTGGACTCCCCCGTCGCTGCGGTGAGGCTGTCACGCGTCATGTCCCGCACGTTGAAGCCCTCGACGGCGATGACGCCGGTGTCGGCGGCGACCGCGGGGGCGAGCTGACCGTGGCCGACATCCACGGCGAGGACACGGCGCGCGCCGCGTTCCCGCAGCACCTGCGTGAAACCGCCGGTCGAGGCCCCCATGTCGAGCGCGAGGCGTCCCTGCACCGGGATGCCGAAGCCGTCGAGCCCGGCGACGAGCTTGTGCGCCGCGCGGCTGACGTAGTGGTCGGCGCCGGCGACCGTGATGGTGTTGTCGTCGCTGACCGCGGTCGAGGCCTTCACGACCGGGCGGCCGTCGACGCTCACGAGGCCGTCGGCGATGAGGGTGGCGGCATGCGTGCGCGAACGGGCGAGTCCTCGGGCGGCGAGGGCGGCGTCGAGTCGCGTCATCGTGGTCCCGGGGTCTCCCGCAGGTCGTGCCGGGATCCGCTCTCGAGTCGTCGCGAGAGTTCGTCGTGCAGGGCCGAGTACGCGTCCGCGCGTGCGGCGAGCGGCTGCCCTTCGATCAGGCGCAGACGACTCCACAGGCCGTCCGTCGGCGCGCTGGTCGTCGTCTCATCGCTCACGCTTCCACTGTACGCGGCGCCGCCGACGGGCGGCGGCGCCACGCGTGGCTCAGGGGCGGTGGAACGGGTCCGCGTACAGCCGTTCCGGAACCCGGAGGACGAACACCGGCGTCCCGGACGCCCAGATCGCGGCGGCGCCCGCACGGAGCAGATTGAGCTGGTCGCCGGACTCGGCGACGATCTCGACGTCTGCGCCTCGGACGCGGACGGCGGCGCCGTTCACGTCGAACACACCGTCGGTCACGGTGGGCTCGGGGTACGGCTCGTGCAGACCGCGCAGGTCGCCGAGGATGTAGGTCGGGCGCGATCCTTCGGGCGCGGCGAGGACGTGCTTGGGACGGTCGATACCGGTCAGCACCAGGGCGGACTCGATGCCCGCACGGCTGGCACCCATGATGTCGGTGTCGAGGCGGTCACCGATGAAGAGCGCTTTCGCCGCGCCGAAACGGGCGAGCGCCTCCTCGAAGATCGGGGTCTCCGGTTTGCCCGCCACCGTCGCCAGGCGACCGATCGCGGTGTGCACGGCGGAGACGAGAGTGCCGTTCCCCGGGGCGACGCCCCGCTCGCGCGGGATCGTCCAGTCGGTGTTCGTGGCGATCCACGGGATGCCGCCCTCGTCCTCGGGGACCTTGAGCGCGAACGCCGCCTCGGCGAGGTCGGTCCAGGCGACCTCGGGCGCGAAGCCCTGGACCACGGCTTGCGGCGCGTCCTCGGCGCTGCGCGTGACCGTGTACCCGGCCTTCTGCACCTCGTCGACGAGGCCGTCGCCGCCCACCACGAGGATGGTCGCCGGCGCCGGCACGATCCCGGACAGCAGACGCATCGCCGCCTGCGGGCTCGTGACGACGTCCTGCGGAGCCACGTCGAGCCCGAGACTCGTGAGGTGCGCGGCCACCGAGGCGTCGGTGCGCGAGGCGTTGTTCGTGATGTAGCCGAGGCGCACCGCGTGCGCCGCCGCGTTCAGGCTCTCCACCGCATGCGGCAGAGCGCCGGGACCGGCATAGACCACGCCGTCGAGGTCGGCGAGGACGGTGTCCACGCCTTCGAGCGGCGTGCGACCCGCCGGGCGCTTCCGCGCCTTCGCAGTGAAGAGCCCCACTACGCCTCCGGCTTCTCGGACGCGGAGGGCGAGTCGTCCTCTGTCTCGTCATCGTCCGTCTCGTCGTCCTCGCCGAGCAGCTCGCGCACCTCGTCCTCGATGGACGGCTCCGCGGGCTCGGGGGCCTCGGTCGCGACGGGAGCGTCGGTCGCGTCGTCGGCCTCGTCCTCGTCCTCGTCCTCGACAGAAGCGACGTCAGCTTCGGAGAACTCGTCGTCAGAGAACCCGTCCTCGATGAGGCCGTCCTCCACGTAGAGCTCCTCATCGCCGGCCTCGTCGACGCCGAGAGCCTCGGCGGCGACCTCGGCACGGCGCGCCCAGAACTCGGCTTCGTCCGTACGGCCGAGGTCCTCCAGGACAGCGGCGCGCGCGGCGAACAGCGCGGGGCTCCACTCGAAGGCGCGGTCCGGGTCCAGCTCCGGGATCTCGAGCTCTCCGAGCGCCAGCTCGAGGTCCCCCTGGTCGAGCCGGGCACCCGACATCGCGATCGCCAGCGCGACTCGCACGGGCGTGGTCAGAGCTGATCGGTCCACGGCCCGGCCGGTCTCGAGGGCGCGGTCGGGACGCCCGATACCGCGCTCGCTGTCGACCATGAGGGCGATCTGGTCGTCCTTGCCGGAGATCCGGCGGTAGGTACGCAGCTCGCGCAGCGCCAAGGCGAAGTCGCCGGTCGCATAGGCGGTGATGCCCAGGGTCTCGCGGACGATCGCGATCCGGCCGGCACGACGCGACGCCGCCAGCGCATGCTCGTGCGCCAGAGCGGGGTCCTCGTCGATCAGCCGGGAGGCCATCGCCAGGTGACGAGCGACGAACTCGGCGTTCTCCTTGCTGAGCGTCTTCAGCTCGTTGCGCGCGGACGGATGCAGGTCGCGCGCGGTGACCTCGTCCGGGACGCGGGGCTCGTCGAAGCGCGGACGCTCGTTCGCCGCGTTGGCCGGACGTTCCCGCCCAGCCCCGCCGCGCTGCGGGAAGGACCGCGACCGGTCACTCCCCCGCTTACGCTCGAACCCGCCCTCGCGACGCGGAGCGGAGTCCCGGTTGTAACCACCCTCACGGCGGGGGCCGGAGTCCCGGTTGTAGCCGCCTTCGCGACGGGGGCCGGAGTCCCGGTTGTTGTAACCACCCTCGCGACGAGAGGCACCACCGTCACGGTTGTAGCCGCCTTCGCGACGCGGAGCACCACCGTCACGGTTATAGCCACCCTCACGACGCGGAGCACCACCGTCACGGCTGTAGCCGCCTTCGCGACGCGGAGCACCACCGTCACGGCTGTAGCCGCCTTCGCGACGCGGAGCGCTGTCGCGGTTGTAGCCGCCTTCGCGACGCGGAGCACCACCGTCACGGCTGTAGCCGCCCTCACGTCGCGGAGCGCTGTCGCGGTTGTAGCCGCCTTCGCGACGCGGAGCACCATCACGGTTGTTGTAGCCGCCTTCGCGACGAGGCGCACCACCATCACGGCTGTAGCCACCCTCACGTCGCGGAGCGCTGTCGCGGTTGTAGCCGCCCTCACGTCGCGGCGCGCCGTCACGGTTGTTGTAGCCTCCTTCGCGACGAGGCGCACCACCATCGCGGTTGTAGCCGCCCTCACGACGCGGGGCACCGTCACGGTTGTTGTAACCACCCTCGCGACGCGGCGCACCACCATCACGGTTATAGCCACCCTCACGGCGAGGCGCACCATCACGGTTGTTGTAACCACCCTCACGACGCGGAGCACCACCATCACGGTTGTAGCCACCCTCACGACGCGGGGCACCGCTGTCGCGGTTGTAGCCGCCCTCACGACGCGGGCCGCGGTCGCCGGAGCGAGATGCGCCGTCGCGGTAGACGGGGCGACCTCCGGAAGGACGATCGTTGCGCTGGTTCCTGTCGTCGTTGCGACGTGGACGGCGCTCTTCCTCTTCCGGCATGGTGCTCCCTGTTCTCTTCGTGCTGTAAACGCAAAATGGCCACCCAACGATGGGTGGCCATTTCGACTAAAAGGAGTCCGGCGGTGTCCTACTCTCCCACAGGGTCCCCCCTGCAGTACCATCGGCGCTGTGAGGCTT
>NZ_PNFU01000011.1:0-27762 GCF_002871415.1 Microbacterium sp. UMB0228
AAGCCTCACAGCGCCGATGGTACTGCAGGGGGGACCCTGTGGGAGAGTAGGACACCGCCGGACTCCTTTTAGTCAAGAAGGCCACCCAATGCTGGGTGGCCTTCTTGCGTTAACGCGCCCCTTTCGCACGGCCGGGGCATCGCTTCAGCGGGCCAGGCGCGCCTCGAGCGTCGCCGCTGCCTCTCGCACCGCGTTCGCCAGCACGACCTCCGCACCGTCGTCGCCGGCCCAGGTGACGGCGACCCCGGCGACCGGCCAGCCGGCGACGTCGCGCACGACGGCGCCCACCGAACGCAGACCCTCAGCGACCTCGCCGTCCTCCGTCGCATACCCCCGAGAGCGCACCTCTCGCAGGAGTTCGCGCAGCTCACCGGGGCGTCGGGGACCTCGTCCGGTGCGGTCAGAGAATGCCGACGCCTCCGGGTACAGCGCGCGTACCTGTTCGCGGGGGAGAGCGGCGAGCATCGCCCGCCCGGTCGCCGTCAGGTGCGCGGGGAGGCGCACGCCGACGTCGGTGACCAGGGCGGGCCGCCGCGGCGCGCGCTCTTCCACGATGTAGAGCACATCCCCGCCGCTCATGACCGCCAGGTGCGCGCTCTCCCCGAGCTGGTCGGAGAGAGCGGCGATGAGCGGCCGGCCGAGTCGCGCCAACGGCTGCTGCCGTGCATAGCCCCCCGCCAGCTCGAACGCCGACGTCCCGAGCCCCCACCGGCGCTCCTCCCGGAGGTGGAGCACGAAGCCGTGGGCAGCGAGCGTGCGCAGCAGGTGATAGACCGTCGATCGCGGAAGAGCAAGCTCGCGGGCGATCGCGGACGCGGCCACCGGCGCCGGCCGGCCCGCCAAGTAGCTCAGGATCCGCAGGGTCTGCGCCGCGGCGGGCACCTGGGCGTCAACGCTCTCGGAAATGTCTGGGATCACAGACACAGGTTGCCACGAAGCCGCGTGCGCGTCGACTCCGCGGGTGTGGAATCGACACATGAGCGATCCTGCCCCTGTCCTCGTCGGCGCCACCCCTCTCTCCCCGGCGGAGGTCGTCCGCGTCGTCCGTCACGATGCGCCCGTCGTCGTCGACCCTGCGGCGCTGGCCAGGGTCGCCGAGACCCGGCGAGTGATCGACGGCCTCGCCGCGGACCCTCACCCGCACTACGGGGTGTCCACCGGCTTCGGCGCGTTGGCGACGACGTTCATCGCTCCGGAACGGCGCCGGCAGTTGCAGGCGAGTCTCATCCGCTCCCACGCCGCGGGAACCGGCGCCGAGGTCGAGCGGGAGGTCGTACGCGGGCTCCAGCTGCTGCGCCTGCAGACGCTCGCGTCCGGCCGCACCGGGGTCCGCCCCATCGTGGTCGAGACGTACGCCGCTCTGCTCAACGCGGGCATCGTCCCCGTGGTCCGCGAGTACGGCTCGCTGGGGTGCTCGGGAGATCTGGCACCGCTCGCCCACATCGCTCTCGCCACCATGGGGGAGGGCGAGGTGCGCGACGCTACGGGCCGACTCGTCCCGGCGGCCGATGCCCTCGCGGACGCCGGCATCGAGCCGCTCACGCTCGTGGAGAAGGAGGGCCTCGCCCTCATCAACGGCACGGACGGGATGCTCGGCACGCTGGTGCTCGCGCTCCACGACCTGGAGACGCTGCTCCTGACGGCGGATGTGGCGGCGGCGATGTCGGTGGAGTCGCAGCTCGGCACCGATGCGGTGTTCGCCGCCGATCTCATGGCGCTGCGTCCGCAGGCGGGGCAGGCGGTATCCGCCGGTCACCTCCGGGCGCTGCTCGCCGGGTCGCCGATGGTCGCGAGCCACAAGGGCCCGGAAGACGGCCGCGTCCAGGACGCGTACTCCCTGCGCTGCTCGCCGCAGGTGCACGGCGCCGCGCGCGACACGCTCTGGCATGCCGCGATGATCGCGGAGCGTGAGCTCTCCAGCGTCATCGACAACCCCATCATCACCCTCGACGGCCGCATCGAGTCCAACGGCAACTTCCACGGCGCGCCCGTCGCCGCGGTCCTCGACTTCCTGGCGATCTCGATCGCCGACGTCGCCTCCGTGTCCGAGCGGCGCACCGACCGCGCGCTGGACCCGGCCCGCAGCCACGGGCTCCCGCCGTTCCTCGCGGCGGAGGTCGGGGTCGATTCCGGGCTGATGATCGCGCAGTACGCGGCAGCCGGCATCGTCTCCGAGCTCAAGCGTCTCGCGGTTCCCGCCTCGGTGGACTCCATCCCCTCCTCGGCGATGCAGGAGGACCACGTCTCGATGGGCTGGGCCGCAGCACGGAAGCTGCGTCGGGCGATCGACGGCCTCTCCCGCGTCCTCGCGATCGAGATCCTCACGGCCGCCCGCGCGCTGGATCTCCGCGCGCCGCTCGAGGCGGGCCCGGCGACCGGCGCCGTGCGCGATCTCATCCGCACGGTCGCCGCCGGCCCCGGCCCTGACCGCCACCTCTCGCCCGAGATGGAAGCCGTGACCGCCCTCGTCCAGTCGGGTGCCATCGCCCGTGTCGCAAAGGAGCACATGCATGACTGAGGAGAACGCAGCGCGCACGGTGCGCGCAGCCCGCGGTGCCGAGCGCACCGCCAAAAGCTGGGGCGCCGAGGCGGCCAAGCGCATGCTCATGAACAACCTCGATCCCGAGGTCGCCGAGCACCCGGAAGACCTGGTGGTCTATGGCGGGACGGGCAAGGCGGCACGCAGCTGGGCGGCGTACGAGGCGATCGTCCGTACGCTCGACGAGCTGGAGCCGGATGAGACGCTGCTCGTCCAGTCCGGCAAGCCCGTGGGCGTGTTCCGCACCCACGAGTGGGCGCCGCGCGTGCTCATCGCCAACTCGAACCTCGTAGGCGATTGGGCGACCTGGCCAGAGTTCCGTCGTCTGGAGGAGCTGGGCCTGACCATGTACGGCCAGATGACCGCGGGCTCCTGGATCTACATCGGCACGCAGGGCATCCTGCAGGGGACATACGAGACGTTCGCCGCGGTCGCCCGCTCGCTCGGGCGCGATTCCCTGCGGGGGACGCTGACGCTGACGGCCGGTGCGGGCGGGATGGGCGGGGCGCAGCCTCTCGCGGTGACCCTCAACGAGGGCGCGGTCCTGATCGTGGACGTCGACGAGACGCGGTTGGCCCGCCGCGTCGAGCATCGGTACCTCGACGAGTACACCACCGACCTCGATGCGGCGGTGGCCCGGGTCGTCGCGGCGAAGGACGCCGGTCACGCCCTCTCGGTCGGCGTCGTGGGCAATGCCGCGGAGATCTTCCCCGAGCTCCTGCGCCGGGGCGTGCCGATCGACGTGGTCACCGACCAGACCAGCGCCCACGACCCGCTCGCCTACCTGCCGATCGGTGTCGACGTGGCCCGGTGGAAGGAGGACGCCGCACGCGACCCCGAGGAGTTCACCCGGCGGTCGAGGGAGTCCATGGCCGCCCACGTCGCCGCGATGGTCGGCTTCCAGGACGCGGGGGCGGCCGTGTTCGACTACGGCAACTCGATCCGCGCGGAGGCGCAGCTCGGCGGCTTCGACCGGGCGTTCGCGTTCCCCGGATTCGTCCCCGCCTACATCCGCCCGCAGTTCGAGGAAGGGCGAGGACCGTTCCGCTGGGTGGCGCTGTCCGGAGACCCGGAGGACATCTTCAAGACGGACCGCGCGATCGCCGAGCTGTTCCCCGAGGACACCGCCCTGCACCGCTGGCTCGACAAGGCGGGGTCGGCCGTCCACTTCGAGGGCCTGCCGGCGCGCATCTGCTGGCTCGGCTACCAGGAGCGGCACCTCGCCGGACTCAAGTTCAACGAGATGGTCGCCTCGGGAGAACTGTCCGCGCCGATCGTCATCGGCCGCGACCACCTCGACTCCGGTTCCGTCGCGTCGCCGTACCGCGAGACCGAGGCGATGAAGGACGGTTCCGACGCGATCGCCGACTGGCCGCTGCTCAACGCCCTCCTCAACACCGCCTCCGGGGCGTCGTGGGTGTCGCTGCACCACGGCGGCGGGGTGGGGATCGGACGCTCGATCCACGCCGGGCAGGTCACGGTGGCGGACGGTTCGGCCCTCGCGGCGGAGAAGCTCGCCCGGGTGCTGACGAACGACCCCGGCACCGGTGTCATGCGACACGTGGACGCCGGGTACGACCACGCCAAGGAGGTCGCGCGCGACCGCGGACTGAAGGTGCCGATGCTGTGACGACGACGCTCATCTCCGGGATCGGGGAGCTGACGACCAACGTCACCGCCGGGGGCGACCCGACCGGCACGCTCCGCGAGGCGGCCGTGCTGATCGACGGCGCGCGGATCGCGTGGGTGGGCTCGTCCGCCACGGCTCCCGCGGCCGATGAGGTCGTCGACGCCGGGGGTCGGGCCGTGATCCCCGGATTCGTCGACAGCCACAGCCACCTCGTCTTCGGCGGCGATCGGGCGGCGGAGTTCGAGGCGCGCATGGCGGGGCAGCCGTACGCGGCGGGCGGCATCCGGTCGACGGTCCAGGCGACGCGGGCGGCGACCGACGACGAGCTCCGCGCCCGACTGCACGGGTTCATCGAGGAGCTGCGGACGCAGGGCACCACCACGGTCGAGATCAAGAGCGGCTACGGTCTCGCCGTCGCGGAGGAGGAGCGCCTCGTGCGCCTCGCCGCCGAGGTGACGCCGGAGGTCACGTTCCTCGGTGCGCACGTGGTCCCGGTCGAGTATGCCGACGACCCCGATGCCTATGTCGACCTCGTCGTGGGGCCGATGCTCGACGCCTGCGCCCCGCACTCCCGGTGGATCGACGTCTTCTGCGAGACCGGCGCCTTCACGGTGGCGCAGTCACGGCGGATCCTGGAGGCGGGCATCACCCGGGGTCTCGCTCCTCGGGTGCATGCGAGCCAGCTCGGTCGGGGCGACGGCGTGCGGATGGCGGTCGAGCTGGGGGCGGCGTCGGTGGATCACGGCACCTACCTCACCGACGCGGACATCGCCGCGCTCGCCGCATCGGACACGGTGCTCACGCTGCTGCCCGGCGTGGAGTTCTCCACGCGGCAGCCCTATCCGGATGCGCGCCGGCTCCTCGACGCGGGTGTGACGGTCGCGCTGGCGTGCGACACGAACCCGGGGTCCAGCTTCACCTCGTCCATGGCCTTCTGCATCGCCATCGCCGTGCGGGACATGGGTATGACCACGGCGGAGGCGGTCTGGGCCGCCACCGCCGGCGGGGCGCGGGCACTCCGGCGCGACGACATCGGCCGGATCGCCCCCGGGGCGCGCGCAGACCTCGTGCTGCTCGACGCCCCCTCCCGCGTGCACCTGGCGTATCGCCCGGGCGTGCCGCTGGTGCAGCGCGTCTGGAAGGATGGGACGGCCGTCGTCTGAGGGTGGCTCGGGTTAGCGTGCCGCGAGACCGGCGAGCAGCTCGAGCACGCAGAGGGCAGCGAGTCGCACGGTGCGACCGTCCTCCGCGTCCGCGGTCGCGTCGACCTCGGCGATGTCGGCACTCGCGACCCGCGGATCGATGGCGACACCACGGGTGAGGGCGCGCAGCTCCCACGCCGCCAGGCCTCCGGGGACGCTGGCCGGGCAGCCGGGTGCGACCGCGCGGTCGCACACGTCCACGTCGATGTCGAGGTGTACCCGGGCGGCGTCGCCCGCGCCCGCGACCTCGACCGCCTCGGCCACGACGTCGGCGATGCCGCGACGGCGCACGTCGTCGAGGGTGATGACCCGGATGCCCCAGTCCGCCGCGCGCCGGGCGTAGGCGGCGGAGTTCGCGAAGTCGGCGAGGCCGATCTGCACGATGCGGGTGGGGTCGACGCGGGCCGTCGGGACGCCTGCCGCGGCGGGGACGTCCTCGACGAGTCGCCGCACCGGGGTGCCGTTGGAGACACCGTCGCGCAGGTCGAAGTGGGCGTCGAACGTGATCAGGCCCGTCGCCCGGGCGCCGAGCGCGACCGGGTAGGTGAGGGAGTTGTCGCCGCCGAGGGCGATGACGAGGTCTGAGGCGTCCGACAGCTCCCGGACCCGCTCGATCGTCCGCGCCTCTCCCGCGTCGCCGTCCGGCTCCGGCACGTCCCCGGCGTCCGCGATGCGGAGCACCTCGTCCAGGTCGATCGTCGGTGGGCCGAGGACCGTCGTGCCGTAGCGGGGGAGCGCCTCGCGGATCGCGGCCGGGGTCGCGTGCGCCCCGGTCGGGGACAGGGAGGTGCGCCAGGTCGGGACGCCGAGGAGCACCGCATCGGCCGTGCCCTCGAACGCGGGCCAGGCGCCGGCGCGCGGCCAGAGCGGATCGTGGGACAGTGCCATGTCAGACTCCCGGGATCAGGGCGTGGGCGACGGTGAAGATCGCGAGGCCGGCGAGGGCGCCGACGACGGTGCCGTTCAGGCGGATGTACTGCAGATCGCGGCCGACCATGAGCTCGATCTTCTCGGTGGTCTCGGCGGGATCCCAGCGCTCCACGGTGTCGGTGATGATCGAGGCGATGTCGTGCCGGTACCGGTCGACGAGGAAGACGGCCGCATCGGAGACCCACGTGTCGACGCGGCGCTGCAGGGCGGCGTCGGTCGTGAGCCGCTCGCCGACCTCCTGCAGCGCCTGCACGGCGCGGCGCCGCAGCCCGCTCTCCGGGTCGGCGAGGGAGGTGAGGAGTCCGTTCTTGGCGGTGTTCCACGCCTCCGCGGCGAGGGCGCCGACGCGCGGGCTGTCGAAGAGGGCGGCCTTGGCGTTCTCCAGCTTCTCGCGCGTCGCGGGATCGTTCTGCAGGGCGTCCGCGAGGCGGGACAGGTACCCGTCGATCGCGAGGCGGGCCGGATGCCGTGGGTCGGCCTGCACGGCGCGGACGAACTTGACCGCCTCGTTGTACACCGTGTCGTCGATGAGGCGGTGCGCGATCTTCGGCATCCATCCGGGGAGGCGCCGGGAGACGAGTCCGGTGAAGGAGGCGGCGTTCGCGTCGAGCCATCGCCCGATGCTGTCCACCGCGAGGTCGACGGCACCGTGGTGCGCCTCCGCCTCCACGATCTTCTCCAGCCACGTTCCGGCGGGCGGCCCCCACTCCGGTGCGACGAGGTGCTCGCGGGCGAGGTCGGCGAGGAGGTCGCGCACGTCATCGTCGCTCAGCGCGTTCAGCACGGCCGTCGCGACCGTCGCCCCCTCGGCCGCCACGCGCTCGGCGTGCGGGGTCTCGCGGAGCCACTCCCCGGCGCGGAGGGCGATCGCGGTGCTGGTCAGCTTGGTGCGCACGACGTCGGCGGCGAGGAAGTTCGTCTCCACGAACTCGCCCAGCATGCGGCCGATCTCGTCCTTGCGGTTCGGGATGATCGCAGTGTGCGGGATGGGCAGGCCGAGCGGACGGCGGAACAGCGCGGTCACCGCGAACCAGTCCGCCAGCGCGCCGACCATGCCGCCCTCCGCGGCGGCGCGGACGTACGCGAGCCCGCCGACCCGCTCCTGGAACGCGAAGGCGACGACGAAGGCGAGGGCCATGAAGATCAGCGCCCCGAGCGCGACGGCCTTCATCCGCCGCAGCGCGCGCCGGCGCTCCTGGTCGGCGACGGAGAGCAGCGTCGTGGGTGTTCGCGGCATGACGTCATCCTTTCACGGGGCGAGTAGCCTCGATACGTGATCGAAGACATCAAGAAGCGCGCCCTGCACCGCACCAGCATCCTCGAGGGTCAGATGCGCGGCGTCGCGCGGATGATCGAGAACGAGGAGTACTGCATGGACATCATCACGCAGTCCCGCGCGATCCAGCGCTCCCTCGAGTCGCTCAACCGTCTGCTGCTGGAGAACCACCTCCGCACGCACGTCACCCACATGTTCGAGGACGGCGGCGAGGAGCGCGACAAGGCCGTCGGCGAGCTGCTCAAGGCGTTCGACTTCGACCGAAAGTAGTGGCCGGCGGGGGACGCCTCTCAGCCGACCGTGTACCCGTCGGCGACCGCCAGCGCCTCCTCGATCGCTGCCAACCCCCGCACCAGCTCCGCCTCCTCGATCACCAGCGGCGGAGCGATGTGCACGCGGTGGAAGTGCGTGAAAGGCCAGACCCCTGCCCGCTTCGCGGCGGCGGCGAACGCCGTCATCGGGGCGGCGTCGGCACCGCTCGCGTTGAACGGCACCAGCGGCTCCCTGGTCTGCTGATCCCGCACGAGCTCCACCGCCCAGAACAGCCCGCGACCGCGCACCTCGCCCACGCTCGGATGCGACTGCGCCCACGAGCGCAGGGTCGGACCGACGACCCGCTCGCCGAGGTCGCGCACCCGTTCCAGGATGCCGTCGCGGCGGAACACCTCGAACGTGGCCACACCGGCCGCGCAGGCGAGAGGGTGCCCGGAGTACGTCAGTCCGCCCGCGAACGGGACGGTGTCGAAGGCCGCGGCGATGCGGTCGGAGATCACGACGCCGCCCAGGGGCACGTAGCCCGAGTTCACGCCCTTCGCGAAGGTGATCAGGTCGGGGCGGCCCTCGAAGGCGTCGATCCCGAACCACTCGCCGAGCCGGCCGAATCCCACCATCACCTCGTCCGCGATGAAGACGATCCCGTAGCGATCGCAGAGCGCGCGCACCCCGGGCAGATAGCCGGGCGGCGGAAGCAGCACCCCGTTGGTGCCGACGACCGTCTCGATGATGATCGCGGCGATGGTCTGCGGCCCCTCGAGCTGGATGGTCTGCTCCAGATGCGCGAGGGCGCGCTCCGTCTCCTGCTCGAGCGTCTCGCTGTGGAACGGGGAGCGGTAGAGGTACGGTCCGAAGAACCGCACGGCCCCGGTGTCCGTGACGTCGTTCGCCCAGCGGCGCGGGTCGCCGGTGAGGGAGATCGCGGTCGCGGTGGAGCCGTGGTAGCTGCGGTACATCGACAGCACCTTCCGGCGGCCCGTGGCCTGCCGGGCCATGCGCACCGCGTACTCGTTCGCCTCCGCACCCCCGTTCGTGAAGAACACCTTCTCGAACCCGTCGGGAGCGACCTCGGCGATGAGACGGGCGAGCTCCCCGCGCACGTCGTTGGCCATCGACGGCTGGATGGTCGCGAGCCGCCCGGCCTGCTGCTGGATCGCGGCGACGAGGTCCGGGTGCTGGTGGCCGAGGTTGAGGTTCACGAGCTGGCTGGAGAAGTCGAGGTAGGCGGTGCCCTCGTAGTCCCAGAACGTCGAGCCCCGACCGGTGGCGACCGGCAGCGGGTCGATCAGCGCCTGCGCGCTCCAGGAGTGGAAGACATGGGCGCGGTCGTCGGCGCGCACCTGCGCCTCGGCGTCCGGGGCGGGGAGCGGAGAGGAGACTCCGTGGCGGTCGGTGAAGGTCGTCATCGTGATCGCTCCTCGTCAGTGGTTGCTCGGGAAGCCGAGGTCGATCTGCGACGGGGTGTGGTCGGGCCACCGCGTCGTCACGACCTTCGACCGCGTGTAGAAGTGCACCGACTCCGGGCCGTAGATGTGCGCGTCGCCGAAGAGCGAGTCCTTCCACCCGCCGAACGAGTACGCGCCGATGGGCACCGGGATCGGGACGTTGACGCCGACCATGCCGACCTCGATGTCGAACTCGTACTGCCGCGCCGTCCCGCCGTCGCGCGTGAAGATCGCGGTCCCGTTGCCGTAGGCGTTCGCGTTGACGAGGGCGACCGCCTCCGCGTAGGAGCTCACGCGCACGACGGACAGGACCGGGCCGAAGATCTCGTCGTCGTAGACGCGCATGCCGGGTGTGACGTCGTCGATCAGGCTCACCCCGAGGAAGAAGCCGTCGCCGTCGAACCGCTTCGTGGTGCCGTCGACGACGACCGTGGCGCCCTCCCCGGGAGCTTCCGTGACGTAGGAGGCGACCCGGTCACGGTGCTCCGCGGTGATGAGGGGGCCCATCTCGCTCGCCGGGTCCGTGCCGGGGCCGATCGAGAGGCCGTCGATGCGGCGGGCGATCGCGGCGACGAGGTCGTCGGCGATGTCGCCCACCGCCACGAGTACGGACACCGCCATGCAGCGTTCGCCCGCGGAGCCGTAGGCTGCGGAGACGGCGGCGTCGGCGGCCGCGTCGATGTCGGCGTCGGGCATCACGACCATGTGGTTCTTCGCGCCGCCGAGCGCCTGGACCCGCTTCCCGGCGGCGGACGCCCGTCCGTAGATCGAGCGGGCGATCGGGGTCGACCCGACGAAGCTCACCGCCTGCACCTGCGGGGAGCCGAGGAGCGCGTCGACGGCCTCCCGGTCGCCGTGCACGACGTTGAGGACGCCGTCCGGGAGACCGGCCTCGCGGAAGAGCCGTGCGAGCCAGACCGCTGCGGACGGATCCTTCTCGCTGGGCTTGAGGACGACGGTGTTGCCGCACGCGATGGCGGAGGCGACCATCCACAGCGGCACCATGACCGGGAAGTTGAACGGGGTGATGGTCGCGACCACGCCGACCGGCTGCTTGACGGAGTGCACGTCGACCCCGCGGGCGACCTGCTCGCTGCGCTCCCCCTTGAGCAGATGCACCAGCCCGGCGGCGAACTCGACGTTCTCGATGCCCCGGGACACCTCGCCGGCCGCGTCGGACAGGACCTTGCCGTGCTCGGACGTGACGATGGCGGCGAGCTCGTCCGTGCGCTCCTTGAGGAGCTGACGGAGCCGGAAGAAGACGTCGGCGCGTTTGATGAGGCTCGTCTCCCGCCACGCCGGGAGGGCGGCAGCAGCGGCGGCCACGGCGGCGTCGACCTCGGTAGCCGAGGCGAAGGCGACCTCTTTCGTGACGGCTCCTGTCGCCGGATCGAAGACGGGGCCGCGGCGGGCCGCCTCGGCGGTCTCGGTGCCGTTGATGACGTGACGGACGATGTCCACGAGTGCTCCTTCGCAGAGGGGATCGCGTCTCGCACACTCTGACCGAGGGTCGTTACGCTGGGGCTCGGCCCATGCTGACAGGAAACGGAGCGCGTGCGGAGTGGCAGAGCGTCAGGACTTTCCGATGGATCGGACAGATCGTCCGGATCGATCGCCGTCGGTGCTGCGTGTCGAGGACGTGCTCGCGCTTCCTGCGGTGCAGGCGGGGGCGCCGACCGTCCTCGTCGGGGGCCCGGCGCTCGACGCCGGGGTCCGGTGGGTCCACGCCTCGGACAGCGCCGCCGTCGCCCGCCTGCTCGACGGCGGCGAGCTGCTGCTCACGACCGGCGCGGCCTGGCCGACGAGCCCCGCAGCGCTGCGCGTGCTCGTGGCGGAGCTGGCGGCGGTCGGGGTGTGCGGCATCGTCGTCGAACTCGGCCCGCGGATGCCCCGCGTCCCGGTCGCGGTCGTCGAGGCCTGTGCCGCCTCGGGCCTCGCCCTGATCGCGCTCGGGGCGGAGGTCAAGTTCGTCGCGGTGACCGAGGCCGTGCACCGCGCGCTGATCGAGGCCCAGACCGCGGCGCTCCGCGAGCGTCAGCGCCTGCACGACCTCTTCACGACCCTCAGCCTCCGCGGCGCGCCGGCCGACCTCATCGTGTCCGAGGTCGCCCG
Organism: Microbacterium sp. UMB0228; assembly: GCF_002871415.1. Lineage (NCBI taxonomy): Bacteria > Bacillati > Actinomycetota > Actinomycetes > Micrococcales > Microbacteriaceae > Microbacterium > Microbacterium sp. UMB0228. The sequence continues at coordinate 11,408 of NZ_PNFU01000011.1, forward strand.
CGCGCTCGACGCCCCGGTCCACCTCGAGAATCCGGCGGGGGAGGTCGTCGCGGTCGAAGCGCTCCGCGTCCCGGTCGGCGAGGCCCTCCGCCAGGCGGAGCGGGGCGGCGATCGGATGCCCGTGCAGGCGCGCGGTGTGCGCTGGGGTTGGCTCATCGCGGCGGAGGGTCCGCCGCATCCCGCCGGTCGGTCCACGGTCCTGGAGCTGGGAGCGACGGCCCTCGCCTTCGGCTGCCTCGCCGATGGGGAGGGGGCGTGGACCGTGCTCGCCCATCGCAGCCTCGTCGAGGACCTTCTCGGCGCACGGTTCGCCCGCGAGGAAGACGTCGAGGTCCGGCTCCGGAGACTCGGGCTCGACCTCTCGGGAGGGACCGTCTCCGGCCTTGTCTTCCGCACGGACGAGGACGCCGAGACGCTCGTCGCCCGCGCGCGTGCGGCGGGGCTGTCCGCGGTGGGGGCCCGGCGGGGAGCGGACCTGGTCCTGCTCGTGGCCGCCGGATCCGACGCGTTGACCGATGCCGTCCTCGCGCACCTCTCCGACGGTGCGCCCGTGACCGTCGGACCGAGCGCGGAAGGCGTCCGCGGGCTCCTGGCCTCGATCCGCGCCGCGCTCGACCTCGCCGCACGGCCGTCCGGGGGCGACGTGCCGGCGGTCCGCCGCGTCGCCGACCGGCCGCTCGAACGCCTCGTATCCGCTCTGCGCGACGACCGGCGGCTCCAGGCGCACAGCGAGCAGATGTTGGAGCCGCTCGTCCGTCACGACCGGGATCGCCGCGGAGACCTGCTCGCGGTCCTCGCCGCCCTCGTCGCGCACCCCGGCAACCGCTCCGCGGCGGCGGCCGCGAGCCATCTCTCGCGCTCGGTGTTCTACCAGCGCCTCGCGCTCATCGGCGACCTGCTCGACGCGGATCTGGACGACGGGGAGACCCTCGCCGCCCTGCACCTCGCCCTCCTCGCCCGCCGCCGCGAGGAGACGCGGCCGCGCTGAGGCCGACCGTCAGCGCGTGCCCCAGGCGAACTGCTGCTTCTGGAGCTTCGCGTAGATGAAGGTCTCCGTCGACACCACGCCCGCGATCGGCCGGATGCGATCGTTGACGAGAGCCAGCAGATGGTCGTCGTCCTCGCACACCGCCTCGACGAGCACGTCGAACGATCCGACCGTGATCACGACGTAGTCGACCTCGTCGATGTCGGCGATCGCCTCGGCCACGCCTCGAGCGTCCCCAGCGACCTTGACGCCGACCATCGCCTGCCGGTGGAAGCCGAGCTGCATCGGATCCGTCACCGCGACGATCTGCATCACCCCGGACTCGGTGAGCCGCTGCACCCTCTGCCGGACGGCGGCCTCGCTCAGGCCGACGATCCGGCCGATCTCGGAGTACGAGCGCCGCCCGTCCTCCTGCAGCATCTCGACGATGGTCTTGGAGATCGCGTCGAGGGTATGGTCCTTCTTCGACGGTGCCATGGTGTGATCTTGGCACCGCGGACGGTCGTGGACAACGGGGTGTGCGTGAGCCCGCTCAGGCCTCGATCGGGCCCAGCCAGGCGCTCGCCGCGGTGGCGTGCGCCGACTCCGGGTCGGAGGGATGGAACGCGCCGGCGAGGACGTCGCGATACAGCCGGGAGAGCTCGTTGGCGCTGAAGTACGAGCCGCCGCCGGCCACCAGCATGGCCTCGTCGACGACGTGCTTGGCCATCGTCACCGCGCGATGCTTGACGCCCGAGAGTGCGGGGAACCAGCCGGCGCCGCGGTCCGCGCGCTCGTCGACATCGCGGGCGAGGGCGGCGATCTGCGGAGGGAGGGCGTCGTAGGCGAGGGCCATGTCGGCGATCCGCCAGCGGATGTCCGGGTCCTGGCTGTACGCGGCGCCGCTCTTCTTGGAGCGACGTCGATGGGCCGTCGCCACCGCAAGCTCGAGGGCCCGCCGGGCGATGCCGGTGTAGACGGAGGCGAGGAGGATCTCGAAGACCGCGAAGATGCCGAAGACGATCGGGTCGGGGCTCGGGCCGGGGTCGATGCGCCGCACGACGTGCGCCGCGTCCGCGACGGCCCCGTCGAGGCGCGTGGTCCGGCTCTGGGTGCCGCGCATACCGAGGGTGTCCCAGTCGTCGGCGGTGGTGACCGCGGACGTGCGGTCGACGAAGGCGAACACGAGCTTCGGCGCGTCCGGGCTCGTGGTGTCGAGTCCGTGCAGGCCGAGCTTCGTCCACACGGGCGCGAGCGAGGTGAAGATCTTGGTGCCGGTGAAGGCGTAACCCCCGGCGCCGTCCGGGACCGCCGCCGTGTCGCTCCCGAACAGCACGAGGTCGTTGCCGCCCTCGCTGATGCCGAACGCGAAGACCTCGCCGGCCACGGCGCCGTCCTGCACGAACTCGAGACCGGGGACCCCGCGGTCCGAGAAGACCTTGGCGACGCCGGTCCAGACGAGGTGCATGTTGATCGCCAGAGCGGTCGCGGGCGCGGCCCCCGCGAGCCGCTGCTGGAGGAGGGCGGCCTGCTCGAGGCCGAGTCCCGCGCCGCCGCGCTCCCGGGGCACGAGGATCGACAGGTAGCCGGCTGCGCGGAGCTCGTCGAGGTCGGCCTGGGGGAAGGTGTTCTCCCTGTCGTGGAGGGGTGCGCGCTCGCGGATGCGGTCGAGCAGGTCGTCGGGGAGATACGCCGACGGGTCGAAGTCGGTCATGCCAGAGCCTCCAGGAGCTGTCGGATGGATTCCTCCGGGCGGTCGCGATGCACCGAGTGACCGGCGCCGGCCACGACCGACAGGGAGATGCGGGGGTTGCTCGCGAGCACCTCGTCGGCGAGGGCTCCGGTGAAGATGCTGGAGACGGCGGGATCGCCGCCGATCACGTGCGTGGGCACGGTCAGGCGGGCTGCGTGCGCACGGACGTCCCACGGCTGGTTCTGTGCGCTGGTCTGCTCGACCGCCCACGCGCTCGCCCGCCGGACAGCGTCGACCTTGAGCTCCTGGTCCTGCGGGTGCCAGTGCGGGTGCTCCTGCCGCACCGCGTCGAGGCGGTTGTCGGCGAAGGCGCGTTCCTGACTGCGGCGGACGTCGGCCGCGTCCCGCTGGACGACGTGGATCGCGGGATCGATGAGGACGAGGCGTCGTGTCCAGTCCGCGTCGTCCGCGGCGGCCACCGTCCCGGCGGCGCCGCCGAGCGAGTGCCCGACGACGGCGTCCCAGGCGCCCGCACCGGGAGGGCGCGTGGCGGCGAGGTCCGCAGCGTACGCTGCGACGGAGTAGTCGAGCGTGCGCGGGGCGTCTCCGTGGCCGCGCAGGTCCACCGCCGTCGCGTGCCAGCCGGCCGCCGCGAGGGCGTCGCCGAGCCGCCACATGAGCGCGCCGGACGATCCCAGACCGTGCACGAGGAGGGCGCGTCGCGGCGCAGCGGCATCGCCCCAGCTCAGGCGGGGGAGGGTGACGGGAGCGGGCATGGCACCAGCCTACGACCGCGCCGGGACGTGGCGGGCGGCGTCAGCGCGCGGGCTCCAGGGGCGGCAGGTCGGCCGCGATGCGGAGCACCCGTGCGGCGGCCTCGTGTCCGGCGGCCAGGCGGGTTTCGAGGTCGGCGCCGTCGAGCGTCGCGGCGAGGAACCCGGACGCGAAGGCGTCGCCGGCACCGACGGGCTCGACGACATCGACCACCGGCGCGGGAACGAACACCGGGTCCGCGTCGCCCGCGAACGCCGTCGCGCCGACGTCGCCGTCCTTGACGACGAGCAGACCGCAGTGCGGGAGGTGGGCGCGGATCTCCGCTGCTGTGGCGGTGCCCCAGATGCGCTCGGCCTCGTCGCGGCCGACGAAGGCGATGTCGGCGGCGTCGGCCAGGCGAGCCAGGGTGGCGGACGCCTCCTCGGGACTCCACAGTGCCCGGCGGTCGTTGACATCGAACGAGACGACGGCTCCGGCGGTGCGCGCGTCGGCGAAGAGCTGGTCGACCATCGCCAGGCACGTCGCGGACAGTGCCGGGGTGATGCCCGTGGTGTGCACGATGCGCACGCCGGTGAGCTGCGCGGGGGACAGGAACCCCGGTGCCATGCGCGAGGCGGCCGAGCCGCGGCGGTAGTAGTAGACGGCCGACGACTCCACGCCGGGATCCTTGAACATCACGCCGGTCGGCGCCTCGGCGTCGAGCTCGGTCCACAGCTCGACGCGGCGCCGTTCCAGCTCGGCGGTGAGACGCCGGCCGAGGGGATCGTCGCCGAGGCGGGAGGCCCAGGCGGCGCGGTGGCCCGCGGCCGCCACGCCGACCGCGACGTTCGCCTCCGCGCCCGCGTGCGTGATCGACGCCGTGTCGGCGGACGCGAGGTCGGCGCCGGTGGGCGTGATCAGTGCCATCGACTCGCCGACGCACACGATCGCGGGGGAGGAGGACGGGACGGAGGGGCTCATGAGGGGGTGACCGCCAGGGGCTCGGTGTCGGGATGGGGGCTCGCGTCGCGGTGACGCAGATCGGGGAAGGAGCGCACGAACACGATCGAGACGAGCAGTCCGACGCCCGCGAAGATGGTGGCGGCCAGGTAGGCGCCGCGCCAGTCGCCGACGTCGACGAGGAAGCCGGCGACCGCCGATCCGGCCGCGGCGCCGATGAGCTGTCCGGTGCCCGCCCAGCCGAAGGCCTCGGCGGTCTCGCTGAACTTCACGCTGGCCGTGGTGATGGCGAACAGCACCGCGAGGGCGGGAGCGATGCCGATGCCGGCGAGGATGAGCGTGCCGCCCAGCCAGAAGACGTTGAGCATCACCATCGTGAGGGCCAGGCCCACGGTGACGATGAGCAGGCGGCGCGCCATCGCCCACGGGCCGATCGGGATGTGGCCGAAGGCGAGACCGCCGGCCAGGCTGCCGGCGGAGAAGACGGCGAGGATGAGGCCCGCCGCGAGGCTGCCGTGTTCGAACGTCGCGACCACGCCGACCTCGACCGCCGAGCAGGCGCCGATGAGGAGGAAGCCGATGACCGTGGCGAGGAGCACGGGCGGCTTGAGGACGACCTTGCCCAGCGCATTGCGGCTGCGGGGGATGCGCACGCGGCCGACCTCGGGGGAGAGGATGAACCACGCGCCGCCGGCGACGAGGACGATCGCCACCAGGAGCAGACCCTCCATGGTGCCGACCTGGGTGGAGACGAGGGTGATGACCACCGGGGCCAGCACCCAGATGATCTCCTGCAGGGACGCGTCGAGGGAGAACAGCGGCGTGAGCTGGCCGGCGTTCACGAGCTTGGGGTAGATCGTGCGGACGGCCGCCTGCACGGGCGGCGTCGACAGGCCGGCGATCATGCCGAGAGCCATGTAGCCGGGGACGGAGAGCGGCAGCAGCCCGAGACCGAGCACGGCGATCACGCAGACGGACAGGGTGAGGGTCAGCACCCGCCGCATGCCCCACGCGCCCATCCACCGGCTGGTGATGGGGCCGGCGACCGCCTGGCCGACGCTGGTCGCGGCGAGCACGAGGCCCGCCGATCCGTACGATCCGGTCTGCTGCTCGACGTGCAGCAGGATCGCCAAGGACATCATCCCGTTGGGGAAGCGCGCGGTGAGCTGGGCGGCGATCATGCGGCCCACTCCCGGCGTGCGAAGAAGATCCCGATAGCCCGCCACTCGACAACGGTACCGGGCGGCGCGGACGTCGGTGGGACGGTTCGGTGACCGACACGCCGCGACACGCCGTGGACACGCCGACGGGCGAATTCCACAGGCCTGGGGATGTCGGAAGCCCCTCGTATGGTGCCGCCTGTGGATGGATCTCTCACAGGCTCCTCCCAGCCGCGATTTCCCGCGGGTCGACGACCCCGGGAGAGGGGGTCCGCCTGTGGAAGAAACGGTGGACAACCTGTGTTGTATCAGTGGAGAGCGGTGGAAAAACTACACGGATGTAACTACTACCCCTTGTGGTCGCACCGAATGTCCGTCCCTATATGTAGTATTGAGATCCCGGCGGAGGTCTGCCGGAGAAACCAGAGATTTGAGGGGTTCAGATGTCGATCACGGTGTACACCAAGCCTTCCTGCGTCCAGTGCAACGCGACCTACCGTGCCCTGGATGCCAAGGGCATCGAGTACGAGATCCACGACCTGTCGGAGGACCCGACGGCCCTGGAGCAGGTCAAGGCGCTCGGCTACATGCAGGCGCCGGTCGTCGTCACGGACGAGGACCACTGGTCGGGCTTCCGTCCCGACAAGATCGACGAGCTCGCGTCCCGCCTGGCGTAGTCCGACAGGCTCGCCACCCGGCCCTTCAACAGGCTCAGGAACCCAGGGAGAGCTATGAGCGCCGTCGCGACCGCAGCGCCGCTCCTGGTCTACTTCTCGAGCGTGTCGGGTAACACCGCGCGCTTCATCGAGAAGCTCGGGCTTCCCGCCCGACGCATCCCCCTCCACCGGAACGAAGAGGACCTCGTCGTCGACGAGCCCTTCGTGCTGGTCACCCCCACCTATGGCGGGGGTGCCGGGCGCGGGGTCGAGAAGGGGGCCGTGCCCAAGCAGGTGATCCGGTTCCTCAACGACGAGCGCAACCGGCGTCACATCCGCGGCGTCATCTCCGCGGGCAACACCAACTTCGGCGACGCGTTCTGCCTCGCCGGCGACATCATCAGCCGCAAGTGTCACGTGCCTCACTTGTATCGGCTCGAGATCTTCGGCACACAGGACGACGTGGATCGCGTGAGCGACGGATTGGAACGACGGTGGAATCTTCGGTGACCGAGACAGTGGCATTCAAGGTGAACCCCGCGTACGAGGGCCTGGACTACCACGCGCTCAACGCGATGCTGAACCTGTACGACGCGAACGGGAAGATCCAGTTCGACGCCGACAAGCGCGCCGCACGGGAGTACTTCCTGCAGCACGTGAACCAGAACACGGTGTTCTTCCACTCGCTCAAGGAGCGCCTGGACTACCTCGTGGAGAAGGAGTACTACGAGGGCGCCGTCATCGAGAAGTACTCGTTCGACTTCGTGCAGAAGCTCAACGATCTCGCCTACTCGAAGAAGTTCCGCTTCGAGACGTTCCTGGGTGCCTTCAAGTACTACACGAGCTACACGCTGAAGACGTTCGACGGCAAGCGCTACCTCGAGCGCTTCGAGGACCGCGTCGTGATGACCGCGCTCGCCCTGGCGGACGGCGACGAGAAGCTCGCCGTGAACCTCGTCGAGGAGATCATCTCCGGTCGCTTCCAGCCGGCCACCCCGACCTTCCTCAACGCGGGCAAGGCCCAGCGCGGCGAGCTCGTCAGCTGCTTCCTGCTGCGCATCGAGGACAACATGGAGTCGATCGCCCGCGGCATCAACTCCGCACTCCAGCTCTCGAAGCGCGGCGGCGGCGTGGCCCTGCTGCTGTCGAACATCCGCGAGGCGGGCGCCCCGATCAAGCAGATCGAGAACCAGTCCTCGGGCATCATCCCCGTCATGAAGCTCCTCGAAGACAGCTTCAGCTACGCCAACCAGCTCGGCGCGCGTCAGGGTGCGGGTGCGGTGTACCTCAACGCCCACCACCCCGACATCATGCGCTTCCTCGACACGAAGCGCGAGAACGCGGACGAGAAGATCCGCATCAAGACGCTGTCGCTCGGTGTCGTGGTGCCGGACATCACGTTCGAGCTCGCCAAGAACGACGAGGACATGTACCTGTTCTCGCCGTACGACGTGGAGAAGGTCTACGGCGTCCCGTTCGGCGACATCTCGGTCACCGAGAAGTACCGCGAGATGGTCGACGACCCGCGCATCAAGAAGACGAAGATCAACGCCCGCGAGTTCTTCCAGACCGTCGCCGAGATCCAGTTCGAGTCCGGCTACCCGTACGTCATGTTCGAGGACACGGTCAACAAGGCCAACCCCATCAAGGGGCGCATCAACATGTCGAACCTCTGCAGCGAGATCCTGCAGGTGAACACGCCGACCACCTACAACGACGACCTGTCGTACAAGGAGATCGGCAAGGACATCTCCTGCAACCTCGGCTCGATGAACATCGCGCTGTCGATGGACGCCGACGACCTCGGCCAGACGGTCGAGACCGCGATCCGCGCGCTCACTGCGGTCAGCGACCAGAGCCACATCCGCTCGGTCCGCTCGATCGAGGACGGCAACGACCGGTCGCACGCGATCGGCCTGGGTCAGATGAACCTGCACGGCTACCTCGCCCGTGAGCACGTCTTCTACGGCTCGGAGGAGGGTGTCGACTTCACGAACATCTACTTCTACACCGTGCTGTTCCACGCGCTGCGCGCCTCGAACCAGCTCGCGATCGAGCGCGGCACGGCGTTCGACGGATTCGCCGACTCGACCTACGCGTCCGGCGAGTTCTTCGACAAGTACATCGACCGCGCCTGGGTCCCGGAGACCGAGAAGGTCAAGGAGCTCTTCGCGGGCAAGCACATCCCGACGCAGGAGGACTGGGTCCAGCTCAAGGCGTCGATCCAGGAGCACGGCATCTACAACCAGAACCTGCAGGCCGTGCCGCCGACGGGCTCGATCTCCTACATCAACAACTCGACCTCCTCGATCCACCCGATCGCCTCGAAGATCGAGATCCGCAAGGAAGGCAAGCTCGGTCGCGTCTACTACCCGGCGGCGTTCATGACGAACGACAACCTGGAGTACTACCAGGACGCGTACGAGATCGGCTACGAGAAGGTCATCGACACGTACGCCGCGGCCACGCAGCACGTCGACCAGGGTCTGTCGCTGACGCTGTTCTTCAAGGACACCGCCACCACGCGTGACATCAACAAGGCCCAGATCTACGCATGGCGCAAGGGCATCAAGACGATCTACTACATCCGTCTGCGTCAGCTGGCGCTCGAGGGCACCGACATGACCGAGTGCGTCTCGTGCATGCTCTGACACGTCGACAGGCTCACACTTCGACAGGCTCAGTGACCCACACTTCGACAGGCTCAGTGACCCAGGAACTAGGACAAGAATGACTCCTCACTCCCCGCTCAAGCTGGTCTCCAGCGTGCAGGCGATCAACTGGAACCGCATCCAGGACGACAAGGACCTCGAGGTCTGGAACCGTCTGGTGAACAACTTCTGGCTGCCGGAGAAGGTGCCGCTGTCGAACGACGTGCAGTCGTGGAACACGCTCACCCCCGACGAGCAGCTGCTCACCATGCGGGTGTTCACCGGGCTCACGCTCCTCGACACGATCCAGGGCACCGTCGGCGCGGTGTCGCTGATCCCCGACGCGATCACGCCTCATGAGGAGGCCGTCTACACGAACATCGCGTTCATGGAGTCGGTGCACGCGAAGAGCTACTCCTCGATCTTCTCGACGCTCGCGTCGACGAAGGAGATCGACGAGGCGTTCCGCTGGTCCACGGAGAATGTGAACCTTCAGAAGAAGGCGCAGATCATCATGGACTACTACCAGGGAGACGACCCGCTCAAGCGCAAGGTCGCCTCGACGCTGCTGGAGTCGTTCCTGTTCTACTCGGGCTTCTACCTGCCGATCTACTGGTCGTCGAAGGCGAAGCTGACGAACACGGCCGACCTCATCCGCCTCATCATCCGCGACGAGGCCGTGCACGGGTACTACATCGGCTACAAGTTCCAGCGCGGACTCGAGACGGCCGACCAGGCGCGCAAGGACGAGCTCAAGGACTACACGTTCTCGCTGCTCTACGAGCTCTACGACAACGAGGTGCAGTACACGCAGGACCTCTACGACGGCGTCGGGCTGACCGAGGACGTCAAGAAGTTCCTGCACTACAACGCCAACAAGGCCCTCATGAACCTGGGCTACGAGGCGATGTTCCCCTCCAGCGTCACCAACGTGAACCCGGCGATCCTGTCGGCGCTCTCCCCGAACGCGGACGAGAACCACGACTTCTTCTCCGGCTCGGGCTCCTCCTACGTCATCGGCAAGGCCGAGGCCACGGAAGACGACGACTGGGACTTCTGAGTGTGTGTGTGCGGCGTCACGCAGTGTGGCGCCGCACCTCGTTCGGTCCGGCGCACCACACTGTTCGGCGGTTCCTCGACGAGTCGGCGCGGCTTAATGGGCCCGTACGGGACGAGCTGGTTCAGGCACCGTGATTTCGTGAGGCGTGCGGAGATGAGACGCAGGGGCGTCCCCGTTCCGGCAGCGATCGCGGGACCATAGACCTCAGCGTGCGCTCAGGACGAAGGCCAGAACCGCTCCCAGAACGGTACCCGCGAGCATCGCGGCGGCGGTCCAGCCGACGATGCGGCCTCGGGCGACCTCGCGTTTCGTCGCGTACACGCCCGCGCCGAGGCCCCCCGCCGTCGCTGCCGCCATCGTCACGCCGGCGACGAGCGCCTGGATCCCGTAGTCCGGCGTCGGTGGGGCAGGATCGACGAGCGGAGTCGAAAAACGGTAGGTCATGACGAGGCCGAGGGCGATGAGCGAGACGGCGGTCATCGCTGCAATCAACCACCACGCTGTCGATTTACGCATCAGTCACCCGCGCTCGCGCGCCGATCCCGGTCGCGGAGTCGCTCGCATCAGCCGTCGTCGCCGAGTACCGGGACGCCCCAGATCCGTGCCGCATCGGAGATGAGGCGATCCATGCCGTCCGGCGACTCCCGGCGAAGCGGCGCGTCGTCCCTGGTCACCGGCACCGGGATCGCGACCTGTCCCCCTTCCTGCGAGACCACGATCACCAGGGTCGGATAGAGGAAGGCGCCCTCCTGGATGCCGCCCCTCGTCACGCCCTGGATCCGGTCCCGGGGGACGCTGTAGGCCGTGAGGAGACGCGCTCCGCCGCGGACCAGCCGAAAGCCCGAGGGCTCGATGACCCCGGTGGGGCTCGCCGTGAGCAGGCCGCGCGGTGCGGCGCCGAGTCCGAGAAGGGGGATCGTGCGCGAGAGGTACGCGGCCACGCCGTTGAGGGCGTAGGAGCCGAAGATCCGTGCCTGCGGCTCACGCTCCCGCAGCGCTCGCCGCTGGGCGCGCTGCAGTCGTCGGATGCGTCCGAGCACGATCCAGATGATCAGGCCGGCGAGTGCCACGCCAGCGACGAACACGAGCGAGGTCGCGACGGGCGGTTCGCCGTCCAACAGGGGGCGCACGAGTGCGCCCCAGACGAAGAATGCCGCCACTGCGGCAGCTATCGCGAGCATCAGCCTGTTGGCGGGCGGGTTCTGGCGCACGAGATCAGCCGCCCCACAGGAACGCGGCGGCGGGAAGGAGCGCCAGGACGCCGAGCACGGCTCCGACGACGGGCCATGCATGCCCTCCGCCGTCGGCGCGGGCGAAGACGAGCCCGATCACGCCGAGGATGAGGGCGATGCCGCCGAAGAGGACCGCGAGCGGCAGCGTCAGGAACACCAGCCATCCGTAGTTCGGGTCCGCCGTCCCCGCCAGGACGAAGACGATCGCGGTCGGCAGGATCCCGACGACCGCCACGGCGGCGGAGGCGACTCCGCATCCGAAGGCGCGGCGACGGGGCAACGGAGGGATCTGAGTCACGGGGCGATCCTAGCGATCACGCGACCTCGGCGAGGGCGAGCCCCGGCCGGTCGCGGAGGAAGCCCTTCCTTTCCGCATCCGCGTCGCATCGCTCCCGATGGCGACGATTCCACGCCCATCGGTCGCCGCGTGTTGCTTGCGACGAGCTGCACGTCGTCGCAGCTATAGAGCGCGTGCGCAGACGATGCCGATGAGTGAACAATCGCCGCGGACGCCAAACAGTTCGTGCGCATTTGCCGGTTGGTCAGGAATATATTGCCTCCTTCCGGTGCTGCTGGTAGCTTTCAGGTGCCGGAGCGCCACCGGTGGGGGCAGGCCCGACTCGGTCTGGGCGGTGCGGCACAAAGGAGAATCAATGAAGATGCAGTCGCTTGAGATGGTGTCCATCGAAGAGCTTTCCGTGGAAGATCTGCCGGAAACGGTTTCCGCGGGTGCAAGTTCCTTCGGCTCCTATGCCTGTATCGGTAGTGCTGGTACATGCGCCGGTACGCTGAGCAGCCTCGGCAGTTTCAGCGGCTAAGCGTAGAAGCCGGGTTCGACGCAGGGGCTCTTTTTGAGTCCCTGCGTCGAACTGAAAGACACGTCTTTTTGCGGCAGGGGGGACAACATCGCAGGCGTTGAGTTTTGGGATTCGCAGAGCCTCATCAAGCTCAGACCCGACGTTGAGCAGCTTCCCGGGGCGGACGGGCGACTACTGCTCAAGACGGAAGATGCCCGGTACATTGCTGTGCCTGTATCGGCGGCTGCATTGCTCGATATCCTCGTCGAGGGCACGACAGGGAGGGTGATCTTCCACGATCTTCTCGATGTCTCGGACGAGGACGTCCCTCGAGCTCATGAACGACTCGCTCAGTTCCTAGAAGCGCTCCGCCAGAACAAGGTGCTGAACATTCAGCCGACAGAGGAAGGCACGGCGCCGCAAGATCGGGTTCTCAACCGAGCGAGAGCCGACTTCTTCCGGCGAATACCTTTAAGTCGCCAGTTCGGCTCGCAGCTCGCGAAGCTTGGGGCGAGGGTGCGGGCTCTACCTCGCGGGTCTCGGATTGTAACAGCGTCGTTGCTGTTGGCCGGCCTGTTGTCGTGGGCAGTGTGGCTCCTTAGAGAGGGCGCTTTTGCGAACGCCAGTGTTCTTGTTGTCGAACCCATAGTTCTCGTCGGCGCAGGCGCCGTTATTGTCGCCACTCTGTGGCTCCACGAATGCGCCCACGCTTTCGCGATGGGATTCAATCGGCTCGAAGTGCGTGAGATGGGGCTCGGTCTCGCACTTTATGTCGTGCCAGTCGCATACGTCGATCGGGGCGCTGTCTACGCTCTCAGATCGCGAGCAGGTCGAGCGGCTATCGCGCTTGCCGGCCCGCTCTTGGACGGAGTGATGATTCTCTTCGCCGTGACGCTTGCAGTCGTGACTCAGGGCTGGATGAGCGAGGTCTTCTCCGCGGTGTTCATTGGCCAGTCGTACCTATTGGCGATCAATCTCAATCCCCTGTTTCGCACGGATGGCTACCATGCGCTGGAAGCGGTCCTCGGCGCGACGAACATGCGAAGTCGAGCCATAGCCTATGTGTTTTCCTCCATGCGCCGATTGCCTCAGCCCCTTTACCTGCGGAGTGTGAGCCCTGTGGTAAAGGCCGGATACATCGCGTATCTCGCGGCGGGCGTCCTATACGTCGGAGTCCTGCTCGCGGTCACTGTGTTCGGGGTCTTTTGGGTTGTGGGGGCATGGTGAGCAACGTGAGCAACCTTCTGGTTGTGAGGAGAAGCGTGTTGTCCGCGCGCTCCCTCAATCTGATGTCCGAGCGAACGGTGACCGGACTCGCGGAGGCGAATCGGACGCTGGACATCCTCGTGGCTGCGGCCTCCGCGGTGTCGGAGCGCTTGGCCAGTCGCGCGCAGGCGAATGCACTTCCCCCGTCGGAGAGGAAGACGGCACGCCGCGCCGCTAGAGCGCTCATGACACTGGACGCCGGGACAGCGATGAGCGTAACTGCGCGCTTCGCGAGCATCCTCGCCGAGTACCCCGCCATCGCGTCGGCGAGTAGGGACTACATCGACAGCCTGCGTGCACTCGACGACGCCCTGAGCGTTGAGGGCGATGCGGTCGATCAGCGCCTCGTCGACCTCTGTCGCGACGGAGATCTCGGCGTGACGCTCCAACGATTCGCGACAGGTCTGTACGCCGATATGACCGCTGGTGGCCCGGACCGCCCCACGTCCGCGGTCGCCCGCGCGGCATACAAGTACGTCGTTCGGGCGGCGCTGAAACCATCGCCCTTCGCGTCGCTGGCCCGGGTCGGGGTACTGGGGATCGCATCTCGAGACCGGGTAGCCCGAGTGCCAGCTCATGTGCTGCACGGATTCGTCGAGGCCGCGGCGAGGACCATGGCGCTTCACTCCGCGTGGTCTTATCGCCGCGCCGAGTTCACAGGGAACGATGTGGTCCTTCAGCATTGGAGGAACAGCGGCGGGTTTCTCTGGCCTTTTGAGGAGACGATAGCGGCGGATGTGCTTGGCGAGGATTGGCGCGACCTCTCGCAGTGGTCGGCTGGTACTCACGACGAGTTGGTGGCGGTTACGGGAGCCACGGAATCCCGAACGCGCCGGTGGCTGCACCAAGGCCTGATCCGTGTCGTGACGCCGTGGGAGATGGAAGGCGGCGACCCCCTGGCGGCAACCATTGCACGCCTGGCGGCGTCGGGCCCTTCCGCTTCTGATCCGCTCGAAATGCTGGAGGCGGTCGCAACAGCCCTCTCTTCGTTGCCGAGTGAGGGTGACAGTCGATCCGCGCGCCTGCGCTTCGCTTCATCCCGCATGCATGAAGCGTTCCGTGCAGTCGGCGAGGACTATGCGGGTGCGGTCATCAGCGAAGACGCCGGGATTCCGCGTGTGAGCCCCGAGGGAAACTTCCCTGCGAGCATCCAGGACCTCGGGTTCCTCAGGGACTACATGTTCACCTCACACATGTACCTCGTGATGGTCGAAGCATTTGTACGTCTCCATGGCAGGGGAGGGACAGCGGCGAGCGCGCGGGGCTTCCTAATGGCCTGCGCGCGGGACGCGCGGGCGCAGCAGGAACTTGCCTCGGCGAAGCAGACGGACGCATCGGTACGAAGCGGGGATGTCCGTGACGCATCCCTGCCTCAGATTCGTTCTGTTGTTCCGCCCACTTTGGCGGTCATGTACCAGCGAGAGGCTGCTTCGGAGAGCATCGTCATCAATCAGATTACGGAGGGCCTTGGAGGCTTAGTCTCTCGCTTCGCCCACTTGGGTGCGAATGGTGCAGAGGAACTGCGAGCAACGATCCGTCGCCGGGTGGAGGACCTTGTCGGAAGCGCAGATGTTTACGAGTTCGTGCCGGCGGCCTCCGGTAACTCGGCTCAGTTCCTCAGTCAAGGTGTCTTTCGTCCCCTCACGTGGGACGGTCTCGGCGAGGCCTCCGACGGAGACGACCGGGTCTCGTTCGACGACCTTGCTGTGCGGCACGATGTCGATACCAACTCCCTGAGGTTCTCCCTTCGAGGGCACCCAGTCGTTCCCGTGTACATGGGACTTGTACCGGCTTGGCAAGTACAAGGCGCGCAGGGGCTCGCATGCCTTCTCATGAACCCCTGGATAGAACGCACACCCGTTTCGGAGTTGAACCACCCTCTCTTCAAGCAGGATATCGCCGCTCAGCACCGGCATATGCCCCGTGCATCTATCGGAAACGCTGTTGTTCGGCGGGAGACCTGGCACTTCTTGGTTTCCGACCTTCCCGTCCCGGGAGCCGAGTACGATCGGGCGACCAGCGTTCTGGCCTTCGATCGCTGGCGTAGATCCCAGGGCATGCCTGAGGAAGTCTTCGCCGCTCCGGTGGGGCGAAGCGGAGACGTGGTGCACAAGCCGATGTGGGTGCGCTTCTCATCGCTGCGCTCCCTCGATGTCCTCCTATCGATGGTGAAGAGGCAGGAGTACGTGAGGTTTCAAGAGGTTTTGCCGGCACGGACGGCCTATGCGGATGGTCAGCTCGTAACCGAGTTGGTCTCGTTCGTGGAGTGGGACGATTGATGCTTCGAACACAGCGCCGCGCCGAGTCGGGCGACCCGGAGGAAGAGGTTTGGGTCTACTGGAAGCTGTACCCGATGTCTCCGAGTGAGATCGATGGTTGCATCCTGAGTGCGCTCAGCCATGTTCATGCGGAGGTGCCGGCTATCGGCCAATGGCACTATCTGAGAATCGTCGATGCGGATGGGCTGCATATCCGAGTTCGATTCGAGGTGCCACGGCGCGCCGCCGACGCGTCGGTGATGACCTTCGAGCGGCTGTCCACTCTCACGCCCGCCGCGGACTGCGGACCCTGGCGGCCGATACGACCGCATCCCGATTCGACGATCTCAGGGCGCGATCGTCGAATCGTTCAATGGCGAACGTACGTGCCCGAAGTCAACAAATGGGGCGCTCGCGAGGCCTTAGGCCGCGCGCATAACACCTTCACCCATTCGAGCAGGTTCGCGGCGGCAGTGCTCCCCGACGTCAGTGATCCCCGCGACCGCTCACTCGTCGCGATGTCATTGATGTCAGGCCTGGTCAAAGCCCTTCCGATAGACGGTCTGACTCGGGACAAGTTCCTCCGACAGCATGCGGCATGGTGGGATCCGGCTCGGTCGCTCGAGAACCGGAGCGAATCCGATAGCGCGACCATGCGTCGAGTGCTCCGCCGATCTCCCGCAGCGTTGACGAGGCTCTCGCGAGCGATCGATGCCGCGCGTCTCCACGGTGAACAGATCGCGGAAGCGTCTCTTCACGCGAGGGGCGATCGCAGTCCTCTGTACCTGGCGCATCAGCACGCGCACTTGACCATCAACAGGCTCGGAATACCTGGAGTCCCGCGGGGTGGTGGTCTTTCGGGCCCGCGGCGTCGTGACCGCGACGGGGTGAGCCATCGTGCG
>NZ_PNFU01000012.1:0-15389 GCF_002871415.1 Microbacterium sp. UMB0228
AGATCACCGCCGCCTAAACTAACGACAGCTGATCATCGCAACGAAGCGAAAGACCACCACTCAAACGGACGCGGCCCGGGATGGTGCCCGGGTCCCGCTGCGCGGAACCCTCTCCCCCAGTCTCAGGGCATGGGGTTTTCGGATCAAAAGAGCCACAGTCGACACCCGACCAGCGTCGTCGATGCCTGGGATACCGCACTCGCGGATCACAGCAAGGAGATACTGATCCGACTGCGGGCCGAGGTTGAGCAGATTCAAGCCGAGGCTGACGCCTCGGACGGCCTGGCGGACGAGCACACGAAATAGAACATCTGTTCTAAGATCGATAACCTGGCGGTCCGCAAGGAGGATCGGCAGTGGGTACATCGAAGCGATACGCGTCGGCGGCCGATCGCAGGATGGATACGCGCATCCTCGAGCGGATCGCCGCGGAGGCCGGCCCCTGCAGTCGCTCTCGAGCGCCGAGCTGCGCCTAGACGTAGAACCGGTGACGATCGACCCGCGGCCGAAGCCTGCGAAAGCGTGGGTGCGCTTCGGCGCCACGCCGGCGCTCGTCGACGCGGAGGTCTGCCGGTCGACAGCGGATGCCTGCGCGATCAGGTTCCGCGTGGGCGAGACGGTTGCCCTTCCAGGTTAGTGGGCGGGTACCAGACCCGCTGCCCGTCCACCGACGCGAACGACGTGAGTGTGTGGGGTTTGGTGGAGGTGGCGCTCATGATGTCCTTCACAGAAATGTGGCGAACGAGCAGCGCATCCGCGATGAGAGACCGGTGGCAGCGCCACGGGACCGCTTCCGCGCACATGATCGCCACAATCTTCTCTTTTGCTCGATCGATCAGACGGTCTATTCCACGCGCGAAGGGCTCGGTTTGCATGTAGTCGGCGTAGCTTCGGAAGCTTTTGTTGCGCCAGGCGCCGTTGATGCTCTCCACATTCACTGGGGTGTGGCGGAGACCGCCGAGTTGTTCCATCCGCGCATAGTGCAGGCCTGCGTGCGTCAGGCTTTCCTCAAGCGCCTGCGCGCCGAATTGCGGGTTATGTCGGGAGCCGGGAACCGTCCGCACATCGATGAGTTGTTGCACGCCGTTGTTTTCGAGCAGCGCTATGAACTCCTCGATCGGGTGTGTGGAGTGACCGATGGTGAACACTGTCGAGGGTTGCATCCTGCTCCTGAACGGTTGCGAGCGGTCGGTGGAGCCTGACCCGGTTTCCCGGACGGTTTCTCTGTGTTCATCATGCCGCGGTTGCGGCGGGGTTGTGAAGTCGTTCGAACTCCACGGGGCTGAGGTTGCCGAGCGCGGTGTGCGGGCGGGTGGGGTTGTAGAAGCCCTCGATCCACTCGAATATCGCCGACGACAGCTCGGTCCGGGATGTCCAGGTTGAGCGGTCGAGGAGCTCGCGTTGCATCGTGGACCAGAAGGACTCGACGAGCGCGTTATCGACCGATGAGGCGACTCGCCCCATCGAGCCGAGCAGTCCGGCTTGCCTGAGTCGGTGGCCGAAGAGCCACGACGTGTGTTGCGCTCCTCGGTCGGCGTGGACCACGGTGCCAGGCTCGGGTCGGCGGCGCCAGCGAGCCATTTCGAGCGCGTCAACGACGATCTCCGCGGTGATTCTGTCTGAGATCGACCAGCCGACGACGCGGCGGGAGAACGCGTCGATCACTGCGGCGCAGTAAACCCACCCGTCTTTCGCGCGATGCTGCGTGATGTCACAGAACCAGAGCCGGTTCGGCTCGTGCGCGCGGAACTGTCGCTTCACGAGGTCCTCGTGCGTCGCCGTGTCCGGCTTCCAGCCTCGTCGTTTGCGTCGATGAGACACCCCGGTCAGGCCATCCAGGCGCATCACCCGGGCGACGCGCTTCTTGCCCACGTGGACACCGAGCCCGAGCCGCAGCTCGGCCAGCACCCGCGGAGCACCATAGGTGCCACGCGAATCGCGGTGAACCCGCCGGATCGTCGCCGTGGGCGCCCTATCAGCGATCGTCCGCGGCGATGGCGGACGCGACGCCCACTCGTAGTATCCCGAGGTCGACACCCTGAGGAACCGGCAGGCCACCGCGACGGGAACCCATCCGCGGCAAGCTCCTGGACCAACCGGAACCCTATTTTGGGAGTACGTTTTCCCGAGCGAGATAGGCGCTGGCGCGCTTGAGGATCTCATTCTCCATCTCCAGCACGCGGTTGCGGCGACGCAGCTCGACCAGCTCCATATGCTCGTCGGTCGTGATCCCGGCCTTGCGGCCGGAGTCGATCGCGTCGCGGTTTATCCAGTTCCGAAGGCACGACTCGCTGATCCCCAGATCACGAGCGGTCTGACCGACACGGTTTCCCTGGGCGACCAGATCCAGGGCTCGACGCCGGAACTCCGGCGGGTGGGCAGCAGGCATCTCACGGACTCCTTCCGAGACGATCATCGCCTCAACTCAGGTGTCCGCGAAACCGGGTCAGGCTCCCCCACGCTCGGCGTTTGCGCAGGTCAGCGGCTCGTTCGCCCAGTGGGCACATCAAGCGATAGACGCAAAGCCGACGTGATGAGGTCGTCGGTTCGATTCCCACAGGGGGCTCCGGCGAACAGCCCCTGACCTGCGGAAACGCAGGGCAGGGGCTGTTCGGGTCTGGTGGTCGCGCGATGCGCTGGCCTCACGGCTCTGCCCGACACCGACGTCGCTCTCCTCTGCGACGGACCCCTCGCGGCCGGCATCCTGTCCGTGTGTCGATAGGCCTCGCACCGCTCGGCAACGCAGCGTGACGTTGCGTCGCGACCTGGCTACGGCTCGGAGGGGCGCGGTTGTCTCGTGCGTTGGCGGACTACGGGAGCTTGGACGCGAGGACGTCGGCCGCCATGATCTCGGGAGCTGCGCCGAGGAGGTGCTGGTTGGCCATCAGGGCTGCGACGATGGCGCCGTCGGCGTGGGCGTCGCGAGCGGCCTCGTCGGGGAATGCATCGAAGATCCAGAAGGTGTCGGCGTGGGTCCTGACCGCGAACCAGACAATCGTTCCTACTTCTTCGTTGGCGAGTGCGACAGCGCCGGCGAGCAGATCGGCGACCGCGTCGTGCTGTCCATCGGCCGCGACGATCTTGGCGACGAAGGCATACGGAAGTGATGCGGGTGTGGACATGAGGGACTCTCCTTGAAATCGGGGTTCTTCGTGGGACGAGTTCAGCGTATGACGAGCGAGGGCCGGTGGGGAGTGGCGTATACGGCAGTATTGCTATTGTTTACGTCATGCGTATTGGACTGATCGCGATCGACGGCTGCTTCGGTTCGGCTATCGCGTCGATCATCGACATCGTGCGGGTGGCCGAGGGTGCCCGCGGCGATGTCGACCCGCGGATCGACCCGATCGAACTCGCCATCCTCGGACCGAAACGGCGAGTGACCACGACGGCGTCGATGACCCTGTCGGTGGACCACCCGCTGTCGGAGTCCGGAGAGTTCGACGTGGTCGTTGTCCCTGCGCTTGGAACCCTTACGGCCGCCGCTACCAACGACGCCCTCCAGAGCCGAGATGCTCGTTCGGTCATCGCCTCGCTCGGGCGCCTCGACGAGGCGACCACCCGGATCGCCGCGGCGTGCACCGGCGTGTTCGCCGTCGCCGAGACCGGACGGATGCATCATCGGCGGGCGACGACCAGCTGGTTCCTGGGGCCGGAGTTCCTGAAGCGCTATCCGACCGTCGCCCTCGATCTCGACACCATGGTCGTGACCGACGGGAACCTCGTCACCGCCGGCGCCGCGTTCGCCCACATCGACCTCGCGCTCTCACTCGTGCGATCGATCAGCCCCGACCTGGCCCAACATGTCGCCAAGCTCCTCATCATCGACGAGCGCCCGTCGCAGGCGGCCTTCGTCGCTTACGAACATCTCCGGCACGAGGACCCGATCGTCGTCGAGTTCGAACGCTTCGTGCGCGCCCGCCTGGACGAACCGTTCAACGTCGCCTTCGTCGCGCAGTCACTTGGCACCAGCCGGCGCACCCTCGAACGACGAGTCCGTGCGGCGCTCAACCTCACTCCGCTCGGCTTCGTCCAACGGCTTCGCATCGAACGAGCTCGGCACCTCTCAGCAACCACGGACCTCACCTCCGCCGAGATCGCGCTACGAGTCGGCTACGCGAACGCCGAGACTCTGCGCTCCCTCCTGCGTAGGGAGCGACACCGTTCCTGACCTATCGCCATGCCTGTAGCCGGTGTGCCAGTGCTCGACTGGAATCACCTCTCAGCACGTCGCGTCGACGCTCCTGCGTCGCCCCCTGGACGACCCACTCGACACGCCCGCAGCACAGGCCATGTGACGTGTCCCGGCTTCCCGGACGGTCGGGGTTGGGTGGCTGTGATGTCGCTGCGTTCTCGTCGAGAGGATCAGCAGACCCGATCAGAGTCGATTGGGATAAGCCGCGAAGGCGGTCAGGTCAGGGCGGCCGAAGCCGGCCGGCGGGGTAGCGTCGGACACGTCGAGGTCTTTCGGATGGATGGCGTAGGAACCTCCATCGTCGGGAGACCTCGACGTCTATCCCGGGACCGCCACGCCAACGACAACTACACCCTCATCTGGGAAGAGCCCGTTTACGGCACCTTCACCGGGCATTTTTGCGGGACAGTCTTACGGGAATCGAAGGCTTAGGTAGTTGCTGGGTTCTGGTCGTTCACCCGGAAGGTCCGCACCTGTACCGGTGGACGATCGGCTTACGGCACGACGGTATGGTCAAGCGGATTTCCGGGTGATGCCGGCTGTAGGTGGTCATGCAGCCCTCGACTCCTACCCGGGCGTCACCGCCTTTGTCCCTCACCTGCGTTGAGCCCGCATAGGGTTGGCTACGTGGACCAGGTCATCCTCATGTGCGGTCCGGCTGGATCGGGGAAGTCGACCTACGCGCGTGGCCTGGAGGCCCGGGGCTATGTCAGGGTCTCGTTCGACGGCGAGGCGTGGGCCCTCGGGCACCGGACCCACCCGATCGGCGACGACGCGCGCCAGGTCGTCAACGGAACGCTCCAGGACAAGCTCGTCGACTGTGTGAAGCAGGGGAAGGGCGTCGTCGTGGACTCCTCGTTCTGGTCCCGTGCCTCGCGCGATGAGTTCAGGCGGCTCTGCGCCCCCCTCGGCGTCGTCCCGGTCGTCTACTACCTGGACACCAGGCGGTCGATCCTCCTGGACAGGTTGGCCCAGCGCGAGAACTCCGGCCCGGACGACATCGCTGTGTCGCGCGAGCGAGCGATCGCGTACATCGACGGGTTCGAGACGCCCACACCTGAAGAAGGCCCACTCAGGATCGTCCACGTGACAAGCCCGATGTGATCGTGGCTGCGCCCAGACCGGCGCCACGCCCACGCTGGTCGCCCTCCTGACTCGAAGGGGTATCCCCGGTGGGCGGTCTCGCAGAGACGCATCACAGTCGCCGATTCTCGTTGCCTGCCCCGGCTTCATTCCTCAGCTACAGCTCGCACGCCTGCGTCGGATCTGCTCATCGACCGGCGCAATTCTCGAGCCGCCGCTGCGGTCTCAAGAAACCTCTCCGTCGGCGCCGCCCATTCAAGGACCTGCCGAGGCCGTTCGTTGAGGAGCCTCTCGATGCGTTCGAGCTCGTCGTTACTCGTCGCGTTCATGTTCGTGCGCCGCGGGAGGTACTGGTGCAGGAGGCGGTTAGTGTTCTCGTTGGTGCCGCGCTGCCACGGGCTGCGGGGGTCGCAGAAGTAGACCGGGGCGTCGATGAGCGCGCTGAGGAAGGCGTGGTCGGCCATCTCGCGGCCGCGGTCCCAGGTCAGGGACTTGCACATGCCGGGTGGGACGTTGAACAGGGCGCGGGCGACCGCGATGCTGACGTCCTTGGCCTTGATCCCGTCGGGCAGCGGCACGATCTTCAGGTAGCGGGTGGTGCGCTCGACGAGGGTCGCGACCGCGCTCGGGCGCTTGCCCATGACGAGGTCACCTTCCCAATGACCCGGCTCGAGCCGGTCGGTCACGGTGGCGGGGCGGTGGTGGATGGAGACCATGTCGCGCAGATGCCCTCGCCCGTGCGATCGCTTCACGAGCCGGGGCCGGCGCATCGTGCGACCGGACCGCAGCCGCTGGTACGTGCTCTTCGGCAGGTTCCGCGATGCCGGCAGATAGACAGCGCGGTAGATCGTCTCGTGCGAGACCCACATGCCCGGCTCGTGGGGATGTTCGCGGCGCAGCCACGCCGCGATCTGCTGCGGGGACCAGTCCAGCTCGAGCCGCGAGAGCACCACCGCCCGCAGCCGCTCGTCGCTCGCGAGACGCGGCACCCGCGACCGCCGGGCTTCGACGCGGGCACGCTCATCGGCGACCGTCGCACGGTAGGCGTCACGGCCGCCGTTGCGGGCGATCTCGCGCGAGACCGTCGACGCCGACCGCCCCAACCCTTCGGCGATCGCCCGGGCAGAAAGAGCAGCAGCGATCCCACGCGAGATCTCTTCCCGCTCACCTGGACTCAGATGCCGTGGGGAGCGTCTCGGCAACGCGGGTCGCACCCCACCATGACGCAGCAAGTACCGGCGCACGTGATGCGACGGGACGCCGGCCCGATCGGCGATCCGCCGCAGTGACTCGCCCTCGCCCCATGCCTGCCACACGACGTCCTGTACTGCCGCTGGCAGCGACGTCACCACACTCATCCCAGCCTCCACGACAACGCATCATCTACCCTGGTGGTGCGTTGGTGGGTTGAGACCGCCATCGTTTTCGGCAGGCGTCCTCTTAGTTCGGTGAAGCTCGCGCAGGGCTTCTGGGCGCCGGATTTCTCCGCTGCGAGATGCATCGTTCCGATGCGTGGCTACTTCGAGTGGACCGGCGACAAGACGCCGAAGACCCCGCACTTCCTACACGGAGACGGGCTGCTCTCGGCCGCCGGCCTCACCTGGTCGATGGAACTCTCGAACGGAGAGAAGTCCCGCTGCTTCGTCGTCATCACCCGCGAAGCGCGCAACGCCAGCGGCGAGGTGCACGACAGGATGCCCGCGTTCCTCACGCCCGACACCTGACCGAAGAAGCTCACCGGCGACCGCAAGACAGAGACCCTGGCGATGCTCGAGCACACCTCGAGCGATATCGCCTCCACCATCCGCGAGCACATCGTCGATCGCAAGGTCAGCAACAGTCGCACGGTCGATCCGACTGACCCGACTCTGCTGGAGCCGGTCAACTGACCAATCATCGCCGCGATCCGCACACCTCTGCTGCCAGAATGAGCGTCATGTCGCTCACGCCTGACAACGTCAGTCCAGAGGTCTTCGCTCGGATGCTCATCGATCCCGAGCTGAGACCTCTCCTCGGCATGAACATCTCTGCCACAACGGCAGACACCGTCGCGGCGTCGCCAGGACTGACCGCGCACTACTACAACCAGTGGGCAGCTGGCGCCCGGGCGGCGGAGCCGGCCGTGGCCCCTGAGACCGCTCATGCCCGGCTTGGAGACCCCACCACATCACCACGTCTCGCTGCGCCGCACGTCGCGCATCGCGTCGACACAGCACGGCCGACATCCACTGACGCAGCATCCACCCTCCGACCGCTCGATCTTCGCCTCGCAGTGCATGCCGTTGTCTGGCCAGCAGCGAGCCTCGTCATGGTCGGACTCACCCTCATCCTCGCCATCGCGCTCGCCCGCAGCGACGATCGCAACCTCGGCCCGCAGGCGGCGATCTACTGGACAGGAGTCGGGTACTTCTTCGCGATCATCCTGGGGATCCTCGGGATCGTCTTCGGCATCAAGTCGATCCATCGGGGTCTTCGGTCCAAGATCGGTACGCCAAGGCGTTTCGCAGCGATCACCTGGGGAACCATCGGACTGGTCGCCAGCGTCTGGTTTGTCCTCAGCTGGCTTGTCGGCTGGGTCACTCTCTGAAGGTCGAAGGCAACGGCTCACATGCACCTCGAAATCACCGCGACCCCGCGTGAGACCCTCGTGTGGGCGCCGACCGTCCAGGCCGCGCAGGAGCTGCGCCGTCTCGCTGACGACGGCTACCTCGTCCTCGACGCGGACCCGTATGAGCTCGCCAGCGCCGGCCTCATCCCTGAGGGCGAGCACCTCGAGTTCGACCCGGCACGGATCTTCGACGTCTCGACCGGCCCGGACGCGAATGCGACGCTGCACGCGCTGACCGACTCGGGTCACACGCTCGTCTGGCACCGCTGGCAGACGAAGCGACTCGCTCGCAAGGTCTGGGGTGTCCCCGTCGCGATCCCGCGCAAGGGCGCGCCACGACCTGGCTCGACGGAGACCGCCAAGCACTTCGACACGACTGTGCGCAGCACTCGAGGTCTCGGCCTCCGCATCTGTCGCGAGACATACGCCCGGATCAACAAGCGCTCGTCCCTGCCTCGCATGTACCGCGAGGACAACCCCGCGTTCTGGGACGCGGTCGACGAGGACTACGACGACGCGGACCACCGCATCCACTCAGACGCCTGGTGCGAAGCGCAGCGCGCGGACGCACTGCTGAACTTCGACCTGAACATGGCCCACTTCGCCTCCCTCGATCGCGAGGAGTTCGAGAGCGCTCTACAGTCCGCGGTCGCCAGCCGTCGCGGCATGCGCGAAGTCACCGACCTGATGAAGTGGGACGGCGTTCCCGGGCTGTACATCATGGTGCTCGACGAGTACGCGCAGGTGTACGTCGGCGTCGCGAACTCGTCGACAGGGATCGCGAAGCGGATCCGCCAGCACTGGACCCACCAGAAGGAGTTCGACCGTCTCATCTGGGGTGCCGTCGACGAATCGATCTTGTCGATCGACAGCTTCCGTGCACTGGACACCACCCGCATCTTCGCCATGAAGACCGAGCGCTTCTTCGCCGGCGAGAACCCGCTCCTCGAGCAGTTCCCGAGGAAGTTCACGCTGAACCGCGTCATGGGCGGCAACGACGTCGTCCACCTCGCCGGCTTCCTCGGAGTCGGCGCCGTCATGCGCACCCGGGAGTTCGAAGTCCCGCTGAGCTGACCCAGCCCCCGCTCTCGGCGGATCCGCCTGTGGAGGATATATCGGCCGCGAGGTCCCGGGCGTCTACGGTTCGAGCATGGTCACGCGCGTGTACGCCTCCCCGAACCCTGAGCCTCCCACCGAGCGGCAACTCTGTTCGCGGTGTGACCGTCTGATGGATTGGATTCGGGTCGAACCGGGATACCTCTGGCAATGCTGGACGTGCGGCAACATCCGCTTTCCTCAACCGCAGAGCTCGTGACGCCGCGGTCGTGCGACGATCCTCCGGCTCAGGACCGCTCGCCCGAAGCGATCGCTTCTTTCAGCCGTGCTTGTCGATCGCGTCTGCGAGGGCTCCTGCAACCAGATTTCTCAAGGTGCCCTTATGCGCCCATCCGCTTGCTCCGCTGGCGGAGGGTGCCAGGACGTACGCCTCGATCAAAGACTCAGCCCCCCGCCCGAAGATCACGTGCGTCCCGGTCGTGAATTCGGCAAAAGCGACCTGATGAGCTGACTCCGCGAACGGGGATGGCTTAGGAAGTTCGTGGATAGGCAGATCGAAGAAGCCGCCCGTACGGAACACCTGCTCCGCGTGCTGGCGAGCCATGCCGAGATCGATCCGAGGAGCCATGGGGCGAAGCTGTCCCGGGTCGCAGATCGCGATCCCGTCCAGGACCACGAAGCCAGGCGCTGAGATCGTTTCGGGCGCGTACCCCCGATCAAAATCAGTGCGGGTGCGAGCACCCTTCACCACACGCTGCGGGAAAACGGGGAGAGACACGAGCTCGTCGCCGCCGACCGGCGCGTACCTATTTCCGTGCAGTATCCATCCGACTTCGTCCGCTGTGAAGCGCTTCGTCTTCGACGACCAATACTCGTGCGCGTCGCGCCACAACTCCTCGAGCTCGGCATTGAAGGCCCGTGCTTCATTGCCTTCCCGAGACTCCGCCTCAGCCCGCTCGAGGCGGAATCGCTCGACATCTTCTCCGAAACCCATGGCGTCATTATGGCGTAGCCACGGAGATGCTCTTCGCCTTCCAGTTCGAGCCCTGTTCGAAGTGCTGAGCGCATGCGAGCGGTCGCCTGGGCGGCACCGCTCACCCAGGCGGTCTCCTCGTCGTCCCTGATGGTCAGGGGCAGCTAACGCAGATGTCGGACCCCGAAGCTACACCGCAACATCCGACCCCCTGGGGCAACAATCCACTGATGATGCACCAGGTCCTCGGAGCGTAGCGCTGCGACGTCGGCGGACTGTGCTTGCATGACCAGGTGACGCACGCGAACGACGGCGAATCAGGCCCGACCGAGCCGGATGCCAGCAGCCAGACTGCTGAGCGCCGTGTTCGCCCAATCCCAGAGAACCTGACCGGACAGCTCATCGCCACGCTCCCGGCCTCCACGCGAAGGATGATCGAAGAGGTAGGCAAGCTGGGCTCGATGTTCGCCGTGTCGAAGCACGTCACGAGCGCCCTCGCCCCGGCTCGCGTGCCATCGCTTCTGTTCGATCCTGCTCTGGAGTCCGCGATCTCCGCCGCGCGGGAAGCGTCCTCGATGATGGGGCCGCAGGGGTTCAACGGCATCTTCGGATCGATTCCAACGCCGTCGATTCTGACGGATCCGACGCTGGCCTCGACCATCTCGAAGGCGTTCGAACTGTCGACGCTCTCAAGTGGCGTGACGGAGATGCTGCGCGGTACGTCGGTGTTTGATACGAAGGCTCTGCGGCTCGCGGGCATCGGACTCCCGACCTCGCTCTTCGCGCCGATGCAATCGGTCATCGGCGACCAACTGACATCGCTCAAGGGGTTCACGGGCGTGCCCGTGAACCTCCTCGGGGATCTGAGCTGGATCAGCGAGCTCACGAAGGGGCTGAAGCTCGGCAAGCCGCACCTGCCGTCGAACTGGCGACAGGTCGAGATTGAGCCCGACGATCTCGAGGACGAGGTGCGTGGGATCCTCGAGGAGGGGATTCCACTTGCCTGGGTTCCTTCGGCGCGCGTGATCGAACTGCTCCTGGCTGCGCCCGATTCCTCGACTCGACGCCGAGTCATCAATAACAACCACAAGGGGATCCTGACCGGCTGCGAGCGTCTGGTTTCCCGTCTGCCTCAAAAGCGCGCCCTGCTCTACGGAGACATGGTCCGCAAGGCGATCAACGCGCTCCGGGACGGACACGTCGAAGCGGCGCAGTCGCTGGCCACCAACGTGCTCGACACGCTCCTTACCCAGCACTCAAGGGACGCCCTGAAGGTATCCCTGGGCGCTGTGAAGAATGCCAGTTCGTACGAGCGGTTCCGCAAGCAAGGGTGGCGACTTGCCCTCGCTATCCACCCGGTGACGACTGTGATGAACGGTCGTTACACGGTGGGAGACCGCCCCGCCGGCTACCGACGCAACGCCACTGCACACGCGATCACGCGGCACCAGTACAACCGCATCAATGCCGTGCTCGCGATTATGAACGCAACGTCTGTGCTGACCTGCTTCGTGCGGGACACCCCTGCGTTCGACTGACGCCCGCCTTGGTGCCATTCGCGCTATCTAGGCCGACTGCGGCTTCTTCGGGAACGCCACCGTCTCGCCTGCCGCCAGGCTCAGCAACTCGCCCGACTGTAGGGTCACCGCGGTGCCAGACCGGGAGTGCTCGACCTGCTCAATCACACCGTCGACCGTGAGCCTCCCGATGTCGGTCCCACCCAGCGTCTCCGCCTTCTTCCTGTACACCGGTACGGGATCAGGGCCGTCGGGGGCGTTCGGCGCACACACCCGGCACCGTCGGTAGCGCCCCAGCGAGGGGAGCTCGTCGAGCGGCACATACCGCGCCTCGTAGAAGCTGCGATACACATCCTCGACGGGTCTGACGAGCGAGAGCCCATCCTCGTACGACTCGAGGACCTCGAGTCCTCTACTGGGCAGTTCTTCGCGCACATCACCCCGCACCTGATGCTGGATGGTCGGGCAGTCCTCACGGTGAAGCACGCGAGGCGGTTCGCTGGTGTAGTTCAGGATCAGTCGCGCAGTCTCGGACACGAGAACATCATCTCCCAGCTCGCCGACCCCGGCCGGAGCACCCTGTGGATAACGTCGCACTGCCGAGCCGTACGCTGGGACGATGAGCACCGCCGAGCTGCCCGCATCTACCGGACAGTACCTCGCTTCGCGAACAATCGCGGGGCCGGGCCAAGACGACTGCTGGCTGTGGACGAGTAAGCCCGATCGCGACGGCTATGGCGTCGCGAGCCTCGGCGGCAAGCAGTGGCGCGCTCATCGGCTGTAATACCGGTTCCACGTGGGTCCCATCCCTGACGGGCACGAGCTCGACCACACCTGTGAGAGCCGCCTCTGCGTGCGCCCCACGCACCTCGTGCCAGTCGAGAGCAACTTCGAGAATCTCGTGAACAAATACCTGCGGCAAGGGCGCACACGCGAGGCCGCAGAACAGCTCGCAGCATGGGACATGAAGCACATCGAGCGCGAGCACGAGCTGAAGATCACGTACAGGAAGGTAACCACCGAAGCCGCGGAGCGTGGCATCGTTGTCGGCGCACGTGTCGTTCGCGGTCGACGCCGCGATGCAACCATCTGGCGGGTCACTCACATGATCAAGGCGGGTCGCGGCGCGCTCGACGTCGGTCTCGAATCCGAAGCTGGAGCGCGAACTCGCGCCCCAGCAACAGAGGTGTGGGTCGCCGAGTAACGCAACGAGATGCGACCTTCGTCCGCCGCTAAAGTCGGCATCATGCCACTACCGCCGAGCACTGAGACCGTCAACGACGCGATTGCTGCGCTGACCGGCCAGCGATGGTCGATCGTCGACGCGCAGGATCACGTTCCACCGCTACCCGGGCTGTACGCCATCTACGGCCACGAGCAGGCATGGCGTGACCTCAGCCTCGATCCCCAATCTGGGCGGCCGCTTTACATCGGGAAATCCGAGGACAGCCTCGTCGCTAGGGAGCTCAACGGTCACTTCGCCGCGAACCCCGCACATGCGCCGCGTACTGGAAGTTCAACCGTTCGCAGGTCGTTCGCAGCGCTTCTCCGCGAGACTCTTGACCTACATGCTGTGCCGCGGAACCTCGTCAAGCCAGAACGCTTCTCGAACTACGCCCTCGCAGGAGGCGGCGATGCGCGCCTCACCGCGTGGATGCACGCACGTCTGTCGATCGCCGTCTGGGCAGCGCCGATGCAGCGGACGTGGGCCCTCAACGACGTGGAGACTTTGGCCATCGCAGCGTTCACTCCACCGATCAACATCTCGAAGAACCCCGGCAAACTTACGCGGCTAAGTCGCGCCCGAGCCGCGATGGCGGCCGAAGCCGCGCGATGGCGGCAGGAGGACGCACGATGACCGAGAAATGGATCTACGAGCCGTCCGCCGACGGCGCCTCCCGGTTTGTGCTCGGCGTGGTCGGGACGAACCCGCTCATCTGTTTCGGCATCAACCCGTCGACCGCAAGGCCTGGCGCCCTCGATCCCACCGTGACGCGCGTGAGGAACTTCGCTGCTGCACACGGGTACGACGGCTGGACGATGCTCAACGTCTACCCGCAGATCTCCACCAAGCCTGCGGGCATGCATCGCCAGCACGACCCGCAGTTGAAGGTCGCCAACGAGCGGCACATCGCGACCGCGATCCAAGGACATACGACCTTGCTCGCAGCGTGGGGTACCAACATGACACGTCGCGCGTATCTGTCGGAGCTGCTTCGCGACATCCTGAAGCTGACCGACGCCTCCGGTACTCAGTGGTTGTCTCTCGGCAAGCCCCTACAGGACGGTCACCCACCCCACCCGTCCAGACTCGCGAACGCCACACCTCTCGTTCCGTTCGACATGGCCTCATACCCCTGGGCGCACTGATCTGAAGGCCCCCGCGCAAGCAGCGGACCCCTGCGATCACTTCCACGGGCGCTGCCTACGGAGACACATCCGAGCGTCCAGCGCGAGCGACGCGACGATTGTGCAGCGCCAACACGGCGAACGCCGCTGCGGGGCCAGCGATGACGATCATCATGACCCACTGCCACCCCTCGCTTGCAACGAGCACTGCGCCCAGCACGATCAGCCCTGCGCCGATGCCTCGCAACATGGTGGATCCGCGCGGTGACGTCTGCGGACGCTTCCCGAACAGGATCGGGCTCAGCTCGTGCGCTCGAATGGTTCGAGAGAGCGCTGTGTGGAACAGCGCGATGCCGGCGACTGACGCAACGATTCCGACGACGAACATGCTTTCGACGGTATCAGTGGGGCCCTGACGTGTCGCGAGGACCCCCGTACTCACGTCGCGACTTTGCGACCGTGCAGACCCCCGCGATCCCGCTCGGTCACTGCTCTACAGCCGCTTACCAACTCAGCCCCATCTCACTTCAACGTCTGGCCCATTACCGACGATAAGAACACTTATCCGGACTATCTGCGCGAATCTGGCCTTCCTGACAACGGGTCGAGACGTCCACCCCACAGCAACTTTCGATGCGCCGTTCCGCCCCGGGATGAACGGCGCGAGCAAATACGCGGATCCAGGTCCGGGGCGCTCTTGCCCCACCGCTCAAGAACCTCGGTCTCGACTCCGCGCCGGCGAAGCGCGGCCTTCAGAGGGCGGTCCAATCTCGGCGATTACAGGGCAGATTCCTCTGCCGCAACATCGTCTTCGATCGTGTGGATTTTGGTATGCACACCCGCCAGTGCGGAGATCGCTTCGGCGACAAGGCGCAGCCGGGCTGCAAAGTGCTCGTCCACGGTCAGTTCCGCGGGGTTCGGCGGAACGAACTGGGAGGTTCCCACCCCCTCTGTCAAGCTATCCAGAGAAACGTAGCCACCAGTTCTCGGGACTTTAGAGGTGGTGAGGAGCATCCCGAGTGTGAGCAGATGGCCCGGCATATTCCACAACTTTTCAGATCGTGGAATGAAGCTCACGGGGGACGCGAGATCAGCCTCCTCGTCGACTCGGACGATTGGGTCGAAAGGATCAAGGGGACTGTTGCTCGCGTACACGCACAACAGTCCCCGGTGCAGGCCACCATACTGACGCCGGTTCACCGAGAACATCGTCTCGGAGTCCAGACCGATTTCCTTCGGAGCAACAGGGACGCGCTTCAACAATTGCGTGAAGTCCTCCACAGCGCGCGTGTTCGACGCAACGTCGTATCGCCCCTTGAAGGTAGAGCTCCAGAACCAGGCATCGACAATCGATTCATTGCCGTACAAGGCGTCGTTCATAGCTAGCGCCCCGAGGACGGTCAGTTGAACCTTGCTTGGAAGCCAGTCACTGTTCCGGACATGAAGCCGCTCGCGGAGATAGGTGACAGCGGCGCGCAGCGCATCCACTGCCTCCGACCAGTACTTCCTGACCTCGCCACCCTTGAGTTGCAGTACCTGGAGTCCCGCGGGGTGGTGGTCTTTCGGGCCCGCGGCGTCGTGACCGCGACGGGGTGAGCCATCGTGCGA
>NZ_PNFU01000013.1:0-11439 GCF_002871415.1 Microbacterium sp. UMB0228
CAACCAGCCCTCACAGGAGGCCCTCATACAGACCGCCTGACGGAATCTGTCTCACCCGCCTTGACACTTTCCGCTTGCGCAGGTCGTCCTTGCTTCCGTCGTACCCGTTCATGCCTCGAGCATACCCCCTGGGGGTATCTAACTCAATGTTTTCGCTTCTATTCCCGGTAGGCGAACGTGGTCGCCGACTCTGTTCAGCTCACAGGCTGGCTGATCTGCGCAGCGCGGCGGCTTATCAATACCGGGTTACCAGACCCCAGCGGGGTATTCAAGGGCCTCAGTGCGCGGGCGATGCGAGCGTACTTTCGTGGCTCACGAAAGGAGTTCTCTCATGACCGTCACCGAAGAAATGCTCAGCACGTATCCGAAAGATCTGGGCGGAATTGATCAGAAGAAGCTCGTCGACTGCATCGACGCGTGTCTCGCGTGCGCGCAAGCCTGCACCGCATGTGCCGACGCTTGCCTCAGCGAGGACATGGTTGCTGACCTAATCAAGTGCATTCGCGCGAACCAGGACTGTGCAGACCTTTGCGTAACCACCACCCGGATCCTCTCCCGTCGCACCGGGCACGACGCCAGCGTCACCCGTGCCGCGCTCGAAGCTTGCCGAGCGGCGTGCCTGAGCTGTGCTAACGAGTGTGAACAGCACACCATGCACGAACACTGCACGATCTGCGCTGAGGCATGCCGACGCTGCGAACAGGCGTGCGTTGCACTGCTGGAGTCGCTATGACAAGCCAGCACGCCGACAACGGTTCACGCCCGCCGGCCGGCCACTCCCAGGGGAAGAATCAGGGCGGGATGTCGAGCTACCTTAAGCTCGCCGTCTCGCTATCGCTCAGCTTCGTTGTGATGTACTTCCTCACGTTTGCGATGATCAACGTCCTGGACGATCTCTTCCTCAACATCAGCAACCTCTACATGGCACTGATGATGGTCTTCCCCATGGGCATCATCATGGTCATCGTCATGTGGAAGATGTTCCCGAACAAGGCCGCGAACATCAGCTTGCTCGTAGGTTTCGCCGCGCTTTTCCTTGTCGCCTTCTTCATGGGACGCTCGGAAGCGTTCGTCGGTAACGACCAGTTCCTCCGTTCCATGATCCCGCATCACTCTCGAGCGATTCTGGTGTGTGAGCAATCAGACATCAGCGACCCGGAGATCCAAGATCTCTGTGAGCAGATCATCTCGTCACAGCAGGAGGAGATCGACCAGATGAATGAGATTCTCGACCGTCTCGACGATTAGTGGGGCGTCGGCACCACCCTTGCGACGAGTGGACCGGCTACCGCGCTCATGACGAGCGGACCGGATCACCGCCGTCGACAGGGTCCGGGTCGACCAGGCAACCTTACGCCTCAGCCTTACGCGAGAGCTGCCGAAAACGATCGTTTGCGGCGCGGTGAGTGAAGGCACACCAGATCGAATGCCAGAAACGTGCGCCGTAAGCGGGTTTCGGTAGGCGTATTCGGTGGGGTGTGAGCCGGATGTACTTACACCCAGGCCCCAGAGATGTCGCCTGGGGTGAAGCCGTTCCAATAGGTCATCAATCACTGTATAGTTCAGTGTGTGCTGACTATTTCCTCACGCCTCGATGTCATGAACCGGCTCGGCCGGGCCATGGCCGATCCCACGCGTTCCCGAATCCTAATGTCTCTGCTCGGTGGACCGAGCTACCCGGCTGTGCTCTCTCGTGAGCTGGAGCTGACGCGTTCGAACGTGTCGAACCATCTCACCTGCCTGCGTGACTGCGGGATTGTCGTTGCCGAGCCGGAGGGTCGCCAGACTCGTTACGAGATCGCCGACCCGCATCTTACGGCTGCGCTCGTCGCGCTCGTGGACGTGACGCTGGCGGTCGATGAGCACGCGCCGTGCGTGGACTCTGCGTGCACGGTGGCTGGCTGCTGTGGGACGGGGGCGGACGCGTGAGCGCGGCGTGTGGCTGCGAGCACGAGCCTGCCCAGCCTGCCACTGCGGCGGAGGATGAGACCGAAGAGGTTGTGCGGCCCTGGTGGAGGGACCGTGGGATCATGGTGCCGGTCTTCTCCGGTGTCGCATTCCTGGCCGGTCTGATCCTTGAATGGTCCGGCCTCGAGATCCCGGCGCTGGTGTTGTTCTGGGCCGGTCTGCTCCTCGGTGCGTCGACGTTCACGCCCGGCGCGATCCGGAAACTGTTCAAGGGCAAGCTCGGTATCGGGCTGCTGATGACGATCAGCGCGATCGGCGCGGTCATCCTCGGCTACGTGGAGGAGGCTGCGGCTCTGGCGTTCTTGTACTCGATTGCTGAGGCGCTCGAGGACAAGGCGATGGACCGTGCCCGGGGCGGGCTGAGGGCGCTGCTGAAGCTCGTGCCGGAGACAGCGACCGTGCTGCAGAACGGCGTCTCTGCGCAGGTGCCCGCGAGAGAGCTGACGGTCGGCCAGGTCATGGTGGTCCGTCCCGGCGAGCGGATCGCAACCGACGGGATCGTCCGTTCTGGCCGCTCCAGCCTGGACACCTCGGCGATCACCGGGGAGTCGATCCCCGTCGAGGTCGAGCCCGGCGATGCGGTGTCGGCCGGTGCGATCAACAGCGCCGGCGCGCTGGAGGTCGAAACGACCGCTGCGGGCACCGACAACTCGCTCACCACGATCGTGGAGCTGGTCGAGAAGGCGCAGACCGAGAAGGGCGAGCGTGCACGTCTCGCGGACAGGATCGCCCGCCCGCTCGTACCCGGCGTTCTGATCCTCGCAGCGCTCGTCGCGATCATCGGGTCGCTGCTGGGCGATCCAGAGGTGTGGATCACCCGCGCGCTTGTCGTGCTGGTCGCCGCTTCTCCGTGTGCGCTGGCGATCTCGGTGCCGCTGACGGTCGTCGCCGCGATCGGCGCAGCAAGCAAGTTCGGCGTGATCATCAAGTCCGGCGCCGTCTTCGAGCGCTTCGGCACGGTCCGCCACGTCGCGGTCGACAAGACCGGCACCCTCACCCGCAACGAACCTGCGGTCACCGCGGTGCTCACTGCGAACGGCGTGACCGAGACACAGGCGCTGGCCTGGGCGGCCGCACTGGAGCAGCACAGCACGCATCCCCTTGCCTCTGCGATCACCGCCGCGGCCCCGGGCACACCGGCAGCTGCAGATGTGACCGAGCAGGCCGGGCACGGCATCGACGGCACTGTCGGCGGATCGAGAATCACCGTCGGCAGTCCTCGCTGGCTGGACGCGGGCGACCTCGGGAAGCAGGTCGCGGAGTTGGAGGAGCAGGGCATGACCGTCGTGATCGTCCACCGCGACGGAACCCCCGTCGCCGCGATCGGCGTCCGCGACGAACTGCGCCCTGAAGTCCCCGAGGTAGTCCGGACGCTCACCAACCAAGGCGTCGGCGTGACGATGCTCACCGGAGACAACGCCCGCACCGCTCGTGCACTGGCCGCGCAGGCCGGGATCAGCAACGTGCGCGCGGAACTGCGTCCCGAGGATAAGGCAACCGCGATCGGCGAGCTGTCAAAGGCGGGGCCGGTCGCGATGATCGGCGACGGAATCAACGACGCACCGGCCCTCGCTGGCGCAGACATCGGTATCGCGATGGGCGCCACCGGCTCCGACGCGGCAATCGAATCCGCCGACGTGGCCTTCACCGGCCATGATCTGCGCCTCATCCCGCGAGCGTTCGATCACGCCCGCCGCGGTCGACGGATCATCAACCAGAACATCATCCTGTCGCTGCTGATCATCACTGCACTGCTCCCGCTCGCGCTCTTCGGCGTCCTGGGGCTCGCGGCCGTCGTCCTGGTCCACGAGGTCGCGGAGGTCATCGTGATCCTCAACGGTCTGCGCGCCGCACGCACCCGCACGCCACGACTGGAAAGCTGATGCTCGCAACTATCGGTTCAGCGATCGGCCTGTTCGCGGCAACCAACATCGACGACATTGTCGTGCTCACCGTGCTGTTCCTGGCTTCCAGTCGAGGGAAGCCCCGGCCGTGGCAGATCGTCGCGGGCCAGTATCTCGGGTTCATCACCCTCGTCGTGATCAGCGTGATCGCCGCTCTCGGTCTCACCATCGTTCCGGACGAATGGGTCGGTTTCCTGGGTCTGATCCCGCTCGGCATCGGCATCTGGACGCTCATTCGCGGCCTGCGCCGTAACAGCGATGACGATGATGACGACTCCAAGATCACCGCGGTCGGACTATGGGGCGTCGCAGGGATCACGATCGCCAACGGGGCCGACAACATCTCCCTCTACACGCCGATCTTCCGCACCAGCGCCCCCAGCGACGTCGCGATCATGATCGTCGTATTCCTGATCCTCGTCGCGGTCTGGTGCGCGGCCGGCCGGCTGATCGGCACCAACAAGGCTGTTACCGAGGGGCTGGAGCGCGTCGAGCACTGGCTCGTACCGGCCGTGTTCATCGGCCTGGGCCTGTTCATCCTGATCGAATCTGGGGTCATCGTCCGTCTGATCGAGGTGCTCGCATGACCTCCTCCCAGTCAGAGGCTCATCCGCCCGCTGCGCGCAAGCTGTCGTCGACCCGGCGGCGGCAGCTCACTGGTGGAGCGCTCTTGATCGCCGTGGTCGTCGTGCTGATCGATCAGGGAACCAAGGTGTGGGCCGAAGCGACCCTCACCGACCGTGAGCGCATCCCGCTGATCGGTGACCTGCTGGGTTTGCAGCTCGCCTATAACTCCGGAGCGGCATTCTCCTTCGGGGAAGGCTTCACCTGGGTGTTCGCGCTGCTCGCTGTCGCCGCCACGGTCACAGCGATCGTGTTCGCGTTCCGAGTGCAACGCGTGAGATGGGCGATCGTCATCGGCGCGCTCGGCGGCGCTTCCGCCTCACACGCAGGCGACCGCCTTTTCCGGGACCCCGGATTCGCCCGTGGTCACGTCGTGGACTTCCTCGCCTACGGAAACTGGTTCATCGGCAACATCGCCGACATCGTAATCTTCGCCGCAGCGATCACCGGAGCAGTTTTCATGATCCGCGCCGGGGATGAGAGCACCGAGTGAGATCCGTTGTGCGGTGGTGGGACACCCATCAACTCGCCCTCTACATCGGCGCGATCGCCGTGGGCAGCCGTTGAGTGAGTTCACGCTTAGGCAGGCGGGCGGTCGCGATGTAGGCGCAGAGCCACCCACCAGCCGCATCGTCGACAGATGAGAGCGCGATCGTCTCCGAGTGCGTGCAGCTTCTTGCGTGGCAGATGTCGCCCGCAGCACGTGCACGCAACGTCCTCGTCAGTCGCCATGAGCGGAGAGCGCCTCTCGAATCTGTTCAACCGTTGGCATCCCGGCCAGCCCAGCAGGGGTGCTGTAAATACGGCAGGCGAGGTCATTGCTTCGCCCCGACCCCGGAAAGAGATCGTTGCCATCCAGGGTGATCGTGGGGGAGCCCGCGAACGAGACTGCGCCCGCGTCCTCCTCCGTCCGGATGAGTCGGTAGTGAACCTCCGATTCGTCGTGGCCTGTTTCTCGTAGCGCCTCAGAAACACGACGGCCAGCCTCAACCCAGCTGGGGCAACCGGCGATATAAAGCAGCTCAATCTCCACGACTCAATCATCCTCGACTTCGCTGTTGATGTCGTGCCCGGGCTACCACCGAAAACGATCGATTTCGGTGGCCCGATGGAAGTTGCCTGCCGCAAGTGCGACACGCCGAGGATCGACGCGCCGTAACCCCCTGCCGAAACCCAAACGCACCGAAACGGGCGGTGTACCGTTTGCGACCGAAATACTGTCCGTGAACCGCGAGGGGTCAAGGCGTGGGGTTTTCACCGTTCGGACGACGTCGTTCGAGGGTCAGCCGAACGATCTGGGTCATCTGCCCCAGCTTCTCCTCGGCCGCTCGGATGCTGATCTCGATGCCGTCCACTTCTCCAAGCCAGCCCATCCTCTTCGCCTCGGCAAGCCGTTCGTGGAGGTTGGCCAGGATGGATTCGAAACGCTGGCGTTGTGCCGGGTCCGGTCGTAGCATCGGGCAGCGGATACACGCGTGCTCGTGAATGCAGGGCGTTCCGTAGCCGCGTGAGCAGGACCCGAGTTCGACCTTGCGTTTGAAGAATTGTGCGTGGAACTCCTCGAGCTCGGTCGCCGACGGATCGCGGTAGTCCTCTACTGGTCTCGACGCTCATCGACGATCAACGAACTGGCGGAAGTGTCGAGCGACGTCTTCATCGAAAACTGCCGCGTATCCCTGGGTCGTGGAGAGATTCAGGTGTCCCATCACCTTGGCGAGGATGTGCACGGGTAGTCCCGATCTCAGAGCGTCCGTCGCGAACAGACGCCTGAAGTCGTGCGCAGTCAGACGAGTCTCAGGGGTGTCGAGGCCGGCCACTTGCACGGCATAAGCGACGAAGTTCTTGAAAGCGGCAGGGGAGAACACGCGGCGAACGTCGCTGTCTTTCCACTGGAAGAGGAACGGCAGTGGCGGGGAGAAATCTCGCTCGAGTGAGTCGTAGCGGATCACCAGGGGCACCTGACGTTCATCGCCGCGCGCTCTTTGGCGGAGACGAGCGAGAACATGTGCGAGCTCGGGAGAGACGAGTAGTACGCGTCCCCGATCCGATTTTGATGGGACGACCTGCAGCAAGAGCATCTTCTCACCCGTCGACGCTTCATAGGTGAATAATGCTGTGGCTGTGAGCTCCGCGACTTCTTCCTGACGCATGCCCGTTTCGTGCATGACGTGGACGATGGCCCAGGACCAGAACGCTCGTTCTGCGATCCGTGCCTGGAAAGTGCGCTCACCTGTCGCGAGGTCTCGAATCGGGACCGCGGTCATCGACACACCGGGGCCTGCACCCGTCTCACGAAGGTACGCTCGCCCAGCCCACTCGAATCGCTCTCCGAGAGGAGTCGTGGTCGCCGCGCGCAGAAGTGACTCCTGATGCTCGAGGTCTGTGTCGATGGCGGCGAGGAGCTTCGGGACTCTAGGCGCGATCTTGCGGACTCGTTGATGGTGGGCGGCGATCACCCGTCGTCTGTGTTTCTGGTGGCCGGCGGTGTCGATTCTGGGAGACGATGCTCGCAGTCGACCACGACGCCCAGTAGGCGTCGTGCGTGGCCCACACGGCGATGTCGAGGTACATGGCGCGCACCGCGAAGAGGGTGCGATAGCGGTTCTTCAGGCGTCCGACCGATTCCGTCTTCCACCAGTCAGCCACCTCCGGCGCGACACGTAGGTCGGCTTGCTCGGGATTGCGCGAGCGAATCTCCATCCAGAAGTTCCGGAGCAGTTCAGTCGACATCGCCTGCAGAGTTGGGTAGTCCACGCCCGGTGCTCGCGACCTGAGGTAGCGCGTGAACATCTCTGCGACGGCGGGCGGTTCGATCTTGTTCCTCGCGACCATCGCGGCTGCATCCGGCCTCGGCGACTTCGCGAGCTGGCGAAGAGGCGGGAGGTCGGGCGGAACGATGCCGAGCCGTTTAAGGATCTCGAGCGCGTCTGCGAGCCCGCGGCGGATGGGCTTGCGGGCGACGGCAGCGGAGGCCACGACGTCGTCGGCCGTGATCTCTCTGAGGTGTTTGCCGGTCGCCACCTGGAGGATCAGCATGGCTCGCAGTGTGTCTCGTGCGGCATCGGTGGGGAAGCCTTCGAGCGACCACGGCGAGAAGCCGTCGAGACGGATGCGACCCACTCGGTTGAGGAACTCTGCACTCGGCCGAAGAGCGTCGAGGCGAATGAAGATCGACACGGCTATGCCGGGGCTCGTGGCAAGTTCGCGAGCGACTTCGTTGAGGCCAGGGAAGGCGTCGTGCCAGGTCAGGCTCGGCATGTTCTCGACCCCGCTTGCGTCCCAGCGCCGTTGCCAGGTCTCGCCGGGGAAGGTCATCAGCGTATCGATGAAGATCTGAACGATCGGGCGATAGTCGTTTCGGATGCCATCGTCGTACGGCGTGTGAGGAATCGCGGCGTTGAGGAACACGCCGGGGCGCGCTCGTCCTCGGGACGGCCGGCGATGTCGACGGAGTTGCGGCGCTGTAGGCGCTGCTTCGATCGGGTCTTCCGTCTCGATGAGGTCTTTCACCATGATGCGTCCCCCACAAGTTCGTCAAGATCGGAGCTGTCGTACGTCAACGCCGGAGCCTCCGGCGCGGGCCTAGGCTCTGACCGCGCCCGAAGGTGCTGAGCGACGCGCTCGATGATGTCGTCGTCATGCTGTTGGAGGTACTCCTGGGTCGTGGACAGATGCAGGTGGCCGAGAATGCGTTGGATGTCGCTAAGTGTCAGAGCGGGGTCGTTGGACATCCGCACGGCTGCAGTGTGCCGAAGGCCGTGAAGGCGCACCTTCGCATCTATCTCGAGGCCGACCCTGTTGAACATCGCTCTGGCAGCGTCATACCCGAACGGCCGATACGGGCGTCGATTCGTCCATCACACCGGGTTGCCCTTCGCGAGTAAATCGGGCGGCAGCGACTCTTGGTACAGCCGCAGCCACAGGAACGCGTTGGACGAGGCTGGCAGAGCCTGCTTCGCGCGAGTGCCCTTCCGCTCTACCGTGATGCGCTGGGATCCTGGGTCAACGTCTTCGAGATTCATGCCGAGCAGCTCTGAGGGGCGAGCCGCGCTGGAGAGGTAGAACTCGACGAGGGCTCGATCCCGCGTATTGCGGATGGTCTGAAGGATCTCGGCGACGCGCGACTCAACGATCAATCGAGGTGCTGTCTTCGGGACCTTCTGACGAAAGTCGGCCCGACGGTCGCGTCGGAACGCCAGTTCAGGGTTGTGGTGAGCGTTCAGCCCTCTGCCGCTATCGGCACGGCGCGCCGGTACGGGATTGATGATCGGACCGCGCTGTTGCGCAAGCTGATAGTCATAGAAGGCCGAGATCACGGCGAGGTTGTGATTCAGCGTCCGAGGCGAAAGCGGCCGAGGGCTCAGCGCTGAGGGTTGGCGACAGGCGAGCACGAAGTCGCGCACTGTCTCGCGTGCTGCGCGCTCCCAGTCCGCGCGCTCGAGCGCGAGGTGACGAAACCACCTCAGCAGGCCGTACGCGTACGACCGGCAGCTCGATTCAGCGTTCCCACGTGCCCAGAAGTCGAGCATGAAGTCCGAGACTGCGGCGATAACCGCGCCATCACCATCGATGACAGCCCAGAAGGGAGGGTCATCGAGGGCCAGTACGGCGCCGACACGGGTTCTCTCGCTCATCTAGTCGAGCATCGCATTGAGAACCGATAGGAGAGAGGCTTAGTTCGATATACACACCTTTTCCATCCGCGCGTTGACGATCGGTCCGCCCTTGGGACGGTTCGCCGGCTTCTGCCAGTCCCAGCGCACGAGCTCCAGGATCCGCCCCTCGCCGCGATCGCGCACGATCGGCGCATCCTGCGTGCGAGCGACCGAGTAGGCACCGGCCCACGACTTCCACCAGTCCTCGGGCTTGCCGCCATCGGCGACGTACTCCCGGATCAGCTCGTCGGTCTTGGCGTCGTTCGCGAATCGGCCGCACATGTGAGCGACCCTACGCCCGAGGTGGCGAGGACCGCTAAGTGTCGCCGAGTGCAGCGTTAATCGCCAAGCACTGCACTCGCCCCGTTCGGAGGCGGTTCCGAGCGCTCTTCGTAAACCTCCACGTCGTCGAGCACAAGTAGGATCGCGCTCGTGACCTCACCGGACCCAGTCGATCTCGCCCGCCGTCTCATCGCAGTTCTCGGCCCGACGCTCGTCTCGACGCTCGCCGGATCGCGCGATACCAGAGTAGCGCTGGATTGGAGCGAAGACGACGGCGCGCGTCCAGACGCGGACGCGGTCCGTCGCCTCGAGTGCGCGGACGCGGTATGGCGTACCGTCAGCGACGCTGAAGGTGACCAGGTAGCGCGACTGTGGTTCATTGGCGGCAACCCGTTCCTCGGCGGCGATGACACCGTGATAACGGCGATCCGCGAGGGACGGTTCAACGAGGTTGTCGGCGCCGCTCAGGCGCTGGTGGATGGATCCTTCTCGGGATGATCAGTTCGCGCGTTCGTCCTCAACCAGGGCCCGAAGTGCAGCATGCATCTCGGTTCGAGCATCCTCGGGCGATAGCTCGCGGGTAAGGATCCGCCGAGCACGGTCGAGATCCGCTGCGGTGGGCTGCTGTCCTTCGAGCTGCTGCCCTTTCTCCACAAGAGCGAGAGCACGGTCGACCTCTGATGAACTTAGAGGCTGCTGATCCATCCTCCTCCTTTGGTTGTCTTGTCGGATGACGTCTAAGCCGAATCCCGGCTGCACGAGCTGTTCAGCACAGTCTCGTCTCGAGATTGCGGTCGAACAACACCGTCGCGATAGTCGTAGCCACGCGGTAGCGGCGATGTAGCGCCAAAGTTGGAGTGCGAACTATCCTTTGAACAGGGATTTTCGACGGCGGTAGCTGTGTAGCTCGCTGAAGGGAGTTGTCGTCATCGGGGGAGAGGTGGCGAGCTGCTGATCGTTGCTGCGGTTTAAAGGAGAGACGTATCTCAGAGCTACACAGCTACGTTCCGTGAAAAATCCTGTTTGCACAGCAAATAATGTGTAGCAGAGCGGTAGCTCGCCAGCGACCTTACGCTACCGCCCGCTACGCGTCAGCTACCTCGCCTCCTTCACTTTCGTGCGTACCCGCTGAGGTGCTGGCCACGCTTGGGCATTGGCCAACGACCTGCGAGCAGGCGAAGACGTTCGTTCTCCAAGGAAGGGTCGTCGTCCCAGTATTTCCTGCCCCAACGCCAGCCGCCGATCATTCTGATGGCGTGCTTTAGCTGCTGAGCAAAGCCGTGCGCGGGCTTCACGCGCTGGGTGCCGTAATATGCCTCTTCTTCATTGACCCACCGATCGTACAGAGCCTCAAGTAGTGAGTACGGAACATACGATGCGGTGAAGCGAGGCATGAACAGCAGCACGAAGCACAGTATGTCGGCGTGCGCACCCTTCGTGAAGAAGGGGCCACTGTGACCAGAGTGCCGGGGCCTCTGACGATCGATGTGGGTGAGCAGCCGACTCGTGCTGTTCTCAACTGCTGCCATGGTTGCGATGTGCAGCTCCTCCAGCTGCGCTCGCACGCTGATTGGACGCTCTGCGGGAGACTCGACGTCCATCCACTCGGCGACTGTCATTAGCGTCTCGCTGCCACTCTTGTAGGTACTAACCACGTGCACGCTGATCGGGATGTCATTCTCGCGAAGGCGCCGTACTGCCTTCAAGGTAGCTACATCGACGCTCCCGGCAATCAGCTCCATCGACTGGGTCTGATTCAAGGTTGGAGGCATCGGCACGCCGAAGTACTCCTCGAATGCCTCGCCGAGCGAGAGCCGCCTTGACGCCAACGGTCCCATACGGTTCCGCATGTACTCGTCAAAGATGCTCTCCAAGGCTGCGCGGTCGAGTGTGTCGACCCATGCCCCATAC
This sequence comes from Microbacterium sp. UMB0228, assembly GCF_002871415.1. Classification (NCBI taxonomy): domain Bacteria; kingdom Bacillati; phylum Actinomycetota; class Actinomycetes; order Micrococcales; family Microbacteriaceae; genus Microbacterium; species Microbacterium sp. UMB0228. Next base: position 11,345 of record NZ_PNFU01000013.1, read on the forward strand.
GCGACGAGCTGTCCGACTGGGCCGCGTCCGTTTGAGTGGTGGTCTTTCGCTTCGTTGCGATGATCAGCTGTCGTTAGTTTAGGCGGCGGTGATCT
>NZ_PNFU01000014.1:0-8466 GCF_002871415.1 Microbacterium sp. UMB0228
ACGGCACCCTCTACCAACCGCGACCAGCCGAACCCGCCCTCGCCGCTTGACAGAGGACATAGGGGCACCCCCCCGTTATCCAACACATTCACGGTGTTGCCGCTGACCCCCGCGGTGAGGACCTCTTCATAGCCACCCACGGAGGACTCTTCACCCTCACTCCTGAAGGTGCGATCGCCGGTCCCATCGGAGGCCACGATTTCGATGCGATGGGCTTTACCGTCCTCGACGACGCCCTCTTCGCATCCGGTCACCCGGGCACACAGACACCCGCAGAGCTCGGCTCCCCGAACCTAGGTGTCATTCGTAGTGACGACTTCGGCGAATCGTGGTCACCGATCGCCCTCACTGGCAGTACGGACTTCCATGTCCTCACCGCCGGACCAGACGGCACTCTCTACGGGATCGCCTCCGATGGCGTCGATCTGCTCATCAGCACTGACGACGGTCTCGAATGGACCCGCGGCGCAACACTTGCCGCGGCAGACCTCGCCGCCACCGGCGACGGTCTCTACGCCGCCGCGGAAGAAGGACTGCTCCTCAGCACCGACAACGGCGCCACCTTCACCCCCGTCGCCGACGCCCCGCTGCTCTACACACTCGACGCCAAACCCAATGGCTCGCTCGCAGGAGTCGGAACCGACGGTGCCCTCTGGTCACAGAACACCGAAGGAACATGGCAACGCCTCGACGCGCTTCAAGGGGCCGCTCAGGCCTTCACCGCGATCGATGACGAACGCTTCATCGTTGTCGACGACCGCGGCATCGTCCAGATCACAGCCGACGACACAACCATCCTCGCCCCCGCCCGGTAGAGAACGCCACCACCAGAACGGCCACCCATGGTCCCCCGCCGCAATCCCTTCCGACGCATATCCGTCTTCATCGCGTGCGCCACAGTCCTCGCCCTGCTTCTCGCCCTTGCGAGCTTCTACCTCATCGGAGCCATATTCAGATGACCCGCCACCTGCACCCAGCTCGGCACCGTCCACGAGCACACGTTCCCACGCGCACCAGCCACATGTCCCCACAGCGGCGTCACGATCGCCTCGTACGTATCGGGGCCTTCCTTCTCCTGGCCGCCGTCGCACTGATCGCAACTCATCTCCTCATCGACACAACCGTTCCAGACCAACGGTCACTCTGGGCATACACGCTCGGAAGCTACGAAACAGCGTTCATCCTCGCGATCGTCGGACTGGCGCTCGTGCTGCGTGAACCCCCGGGAGGCGCGGATGAATCTCAATGACTACTGGACCAACGCCTTTTGGTCCGTCATCCCCACGATCGCCGTCGTCGCAGCATTCTGGTTCGTCCTGCGGTCCATCATCAGAGCCGACCGCAACGAACGAAAAGCACACGCCAAGATCGAGCAACAACTCCGCGCGGAACGAAACCATCCTCGCCAACTCGCATCGGCGGACGACGAGCGAGACCCGCTACCTGAACGCCGGAAACGTCTGCCGAAAGCAGATACCGGCGAACGTTAACGGCGGGCGCACGATGACGGGCGACGCGAACTCGCCGGAAACGATCGTTTTCGGCGGAGCGTCTGCTTAGTTCGGTGAAGCTCGCGCAGGGTTTCTGGGGGCCCGCCCTCTCGGCCGCCAGGTGCATTGTTCCGATGCGCGGCTACTTCGAGTGGACCGGCGACAAGACGCCGGAGACCCCGCACTTTCTGCGTGGTAAAGGGCTGCTGTCGGCCGCCGGTCTCACCTGGTTGATGGAGCTGCCGAACGGTGAGAAGTCGCGGTGCTTCGTGGTCATCACCCGCGAGGCGCGGGATGCCAGCGGTGAGGTGCATGACCGGATGACGGCATTCCTCACGCCTGATACCTGGGATGCGTGGCTCACTCCGGAGAAGCTCACCGGCACGTGTCCTCGGCAAGTTGATCTCCGTTGAGTTCGAAGCCACTGTGACCACACCGCCCACATCCGCGGCGTGAGAGAAAAGTCACCAAGATCTTCAGCATTCACATCTGCTTCGATGCGGTGTCGCACTGCGAACCACCACTGCCGCACACCGCGCCGTGATCGGTGTGAAGCCCTTCCCTCAGGTCGCAGCACGTCCGACCGTTCCGTACGTGGCTAACATTCGACCATGGTTGAATCCTCTTCGTTCGTGCCGCCCAAGCTCTCCGTGCAGCCAGACGTTCGCGTTCTCGGCGCCCGCGAACACAACCTGCAGGATGTCGACCTCACGGTGCCGCGCGATGCAACGGTCGTCTTCACCGGCGTGTCCGGCTCGGGAAAGTCCTCGCTGGCGTTCGGGACGCTGTACGCCGAGTCGCAGCGACGCTATCTGGAATCGATCGCACCGTACGCCCGGCGCCTGATCGATCAGGCGGGAGTGCCCGATGTCGACTCGATCACGGGGATGCCGCCGGCGGTCGCCCTGCAGCAGCAGCGCGGTGCCGGCAACGCCCGATCGACCGTGGGCAGCATCACCACGTTGTCGAGCTTGATACGAATGCTGTACTCGAGGGTCGGGGACTACCCGGATGGGCAGCCGGTGTTGTATGCGGAGGACTTCTCCGCGAACACGGTCCAAGGGGCCTGCCCGGAATGCCACGGCATCGGCCGCGTGTACACGGTGAACGAGCAGCAGATGGTCCCTGACCCATCGCTCACCATCCGCGAACGCGCCATCGCTTCCTGGCCGACCGCGTGGCACGGCCATCAGCTGCGCGACGTGCTGGTTGCGCTCGGTTACGACGTCGATGTGCCGTGGCGGGACCTGCCGAAGAAAGACCGGGACTGGATCCTGTATACCGATGAGACCCCCTTCGTTCCGGTCCACTCCCGGCTCACACTCTCTGAGTCCAAAGCTGCGATCGAAGCAGGCGTGGAGCCGAGCTACTCGGGCACATTCGTCGGGGCTCGCCGGTACATTCTGGACACGTTCGCGAACACGAAGAGCGCCTCTATGAAACGGCGCGTCGCGCAGTTCCTCACCGCTGCGATCTGCCCGGCCTGCGATGGCAAGCGGCTGAAGCCCGAGGCGCTGTCGGTCACGTTCGAAGGATTCGACATCGCCGAATTCTCCCAACTGCCGCTCCGGGAACTTGCCTCGATCCTCTCGGGAGTCGTCGCACGCTTAGAGGACCACGAGGCCGCCTCTTCCGACGCTGCCTCTCCGCGTGCCGCGGAGGAAGAGCAGGTCGCTGCTGGCAAGGCTCCCATTGCCCCCTCGCCCGATGTGCGACCCACCGCAAGCCGAGCGCCAGAGAAGCGTGCTGCTGCGGTCCAGCTCGCTTCAGGAGTGCTGCAGCGGCTTCGTCCACTGGTCGATCTGGGGCTGGGTTACTTGTCATTGAGCCGGACGACCCCGACACTGTCGGGCGGCGAGCTACAGAGACTCCGGCTCGCGACGCAACTCAGCTCTGATCTTTTCGGGGTCGTCTACGTCCTCGACGAACCATCGGCGGGGCTGCATCCGCAGGACGTGGCGGCGCTCCTCGAGATCCTGGATGGACTCAAGGGGCGAGGGAACAGCCTGTTCATCGTCGAACACTCCGTGGCTGTGATGCGGCACGCGGACTGGCTGGTCGACATCGGCCCCGGTGCCGGTGAACACGGCGGCCGCGTGCTCTATAGCGGCCCGCCCGACGGGCTCGCCGATATTGAGGAGTCCGTGACCCGCGGATACCTCTTCGGTGGCCGCGGTCTCCCTCTTCGCACACCCCGTGAGGCACGCAGTTGGCTGCGCCTGGAGAACGCGACGCGGAACAACCTGCACGACCTCACGGTCGATATCCCATTGGGTGTCTTCACCGCAGTTACGGGCGTGTCTGGGGCCGGCAAGTCGAGTCTGGTCAGTCAGGCGCTTCCATCGCTGCTTGGCGATCGCCTTGGCCGGGCTGTCCGGGCCGATGACGAGCCGGTCAGCGACGAGTCGTTCCTCTCGGATGCGCCGGAACGTCTCGATGGGCGCGTCGCCGGGCCCGTCACCGGTGTACAGCGGCTCGTCACCATCGACCAGCGGCCAATCGGCCGGACGCCGAGATCCAACGTCGCCACCTACACCGGGCTGTTCGACCATGTCCGTCGTCGATTTGCAGACACCCCGGAAGCTCGTTCCCGCGGGTACAAGCCTGGCCGATTCTCCTTCAATGTCGCCGGCGGGCGCTGCCCGACCTGCGAGGGCGAGGGATCGGTGATGGTCGAGCTCCTCTTCCTGCCTTCCGTGTACACCGAATGCCCCGGCTGCCACGGCAGCCGATACAAGGCATCAACGCTCGAGATCACGTGGAGGGGGCGCTCGATCGCGGACGTGTTGTCGATGAGCGTCGAGGAGGCGAACGTGTTCTTCGTGGGCGATGAGGAGATCACGCGGTCGCTGACCGCTTTGTCGGATGTGGGGCTCGATTACCTCCGGTTGGGTCAACCGGCAACCGAGCTCTCCGGGGGTGAAGCGCAGCGTGTCAAGCTCGCTACCGAGTTGCAGCGGGCGCAGCGCGGAGACACGCTGTACGTCTTGGACGAGCCGACGTCCGGGCTCCACTGCGCCGACACGGATCGTCTGGTCACGCATCTGCAGACGCTGGTCGACGCGGGCAACACGGTCGTCGCCGCGGAGCTGGACATGCGCGTTATCGCGGTGGCCGACTACGTGATCGATCTTGGACCCGGCGCGGGCGACGCCGGCGGGACCGTGGTTGCAGCTGGTACGCCCGCGCACGTCGCGGACAAGGGCGTCGGTGCTTCCGCGGGCTACCTCGCCGCCGCACTGCAGGCAGCCACCAACGTGACCCCATCGTGACGAGCGCGGCGCTGTGCGTTATGAGAATCGGACAGCGGCACGCTCGACGAGGTGGCGGTCTCAGGCGGGGAGCTTCGAGTCCAGGACGTCCAACTTCTCGATCGTCGGTTCGGAGAACCACAATCGCGGGTCACCCCCCACGCGATTGGGAGACACGCCCTAGCTCTGGGCCTCGCCGAGGCGCGCTTCGGGCGTGAGCTCGGCGCGGAGACCGCCGCCGGTCGCAGCCCGGGCAAGAGCGCGACCCAGCGCAGGTGCCTGCTTGAACAAATTGTGACCGGCCACAAAAAGGACAGAGCTTGCCTCCCACACGGCCACGCCGTCCTCACTCCACGGGAGGTCGGTCACCCAGCAGTGAAGGAAGTCGCGCGGCTCTGGGTGGAGACCAGGCAGCGCCCGTGACACGTATTCGCGTGCGCGTTCGTCCAGCGATCGAATCGCCGCCGGGTCGATGAAAGTTCCGTCGTCGCGGACGCCCACGGTGTCGCTGAGTCCGACCGAATAGCTGCTGTTGCCCGGTAGCGGCGTCGCGTAGACGCCGACTTCGCCGAAGACGCCGCTGCTGTCCTGCAGGCACGCGACTCGTGCCGGGGCGGCGGCTTTCACGTCGAAGGTCAGCCGGACGTGTGCGGCAAGGCGAACCGGCAGCGAGAGGCCGACGCTGCGTGCCAGACGGGCGGTTTCGCGGCCGGCGCACACGACCACCTTGGAGTAGACAGCCCGGTCGGTGACGCTACGCACCTCGACCGTCCCGTCGGCGCGGGGATCGATGGAGATGACCTCACCGGTGGTGACCGCATCTGCGAGGGCACCCGTGAGTGCCGTGATCGCGGCGCGGGTGCGGATCGCGCCGCCCGACTCGTCGAGCACCGCTGGCCCCGAGTACCCAGCGAGCAGCGGCATCCGCTGGGCGACCTCGGCCGCGTCGATCTCGTGCGCTTCCACGCCGCCTACCTGGTCGAGCACCCGCAGCCGCGCCAGGGCGCTGTCTCCGATCGCCAGGACACCGTCTGATGAGACCAGCTCGACGTCGAAGTGTTCGGCCCACTCATCCCATACGCCGCGGCTTTCGCGCGCGAAAGCGACGAGTCGCGGGTCGTCGTGGGCATGCCGGAAGATCCGCGACTCGCCTGCGGACTGACCCGTCCCGGGCAGACCAGCCTCGTACAAGCGCACCGGCACGCCCTGCTCCCGCAGCGCGTACGCCGTCGACAGACCGACGATCCCGCCCCCGATCACTGCTATCTCAGGTGAACGCGTCGTGGAAACGCCGTCGTCAGTTCCTGTCATCGCGGTTCCTCGATCTGTTGGTGATTAGCGATAGGCCGCAAGAGAAGGGGCCGCTGCCACGACGTCAGCGGGCTGTGTAAGCCCGAAGTCACCGCGCGCAGCGACCCCCCCTTTCTGGGCCAGTACTCCCGGTCTGTGGTGTCAGGCGGGGAGTTTGGAGCCCAGGACGTCCAACTTCTCGATCGTCGGTTCGGAGAACAACGTGCCGGTCTGCTCGCCGAGAGCGGTCGCAACCGCGCCAGACAGGTGCGCGTCGCGGCCGGCGTCATCGGGGAACACGTCGAAGATCCCGAAGGAGGACGGGCCGAGACGGATCGCGAACCACGCGACGGTGGCCGGTTCCTCCTCGACGAGCCCTCGCCCGATACCGAGGAATTCCTGGACCTCGTCTTCCTTGCCGGGCAGGGCCTCCAGCCTGACAAGCAGTCCCTTCGTGACGCTCATGACGTCACCTCTTCCTGGGTCGAACTGCTCGCAAATTTCGCCACGATCGTATCGCAGAACGCAGGCAGGTCGTCGGGTGAGCGGCTGGTGATCAGGTTCCCGTCGACCACGACATCCTGGTCAACGACCTCCGCTCCGGCGTTGCGCAGATCCGTGCGGATGCTCGGGAAGGACGTCAAGGTGCGACCTCCGACCACGCCAGCCTCGATCAACGTCCAAGGCCCGTGACAGATCGCGGCAATGGGCTTGCCAGTTTCGACGAAGTCGCGGACGAAGGAGACGGCGTCCTTGTCGACCCGGAGCTGGTCGGGGTTCACCGTGCCGCCGGGAAGCAGCAGGGCGTCGAAGTCGCCCACCGAGGCGTCGGCGACCAACCCGTCGACGGTGAACGTGCCCGCTTCATCCAGGTCGTTCTCACGGGCCTTGATCTCGCCGTCGTGGATCGAAAGGACCTCGGTCTGAGCGCCGGCCCGTTCCAGTGCTTCGCGGGGTTGCTCGAGCTCAACGCGCTCGACCCCGTCGGCGGCGAGGATCGCGACCCTCTTGCCCTGAAGATCTGCTGCCATCTCAGTTTTCCTTCGTTCCGTTTGACATGCCGGGCTTGATGAGGACCTTGGTCCAACCCTTGGACCTGGCGTCGAAGTTCTTGTAGGCATCGGCAGCCTGGTCCAGCGAGATCTCGTGGGAGACGATCCACGAAGGAGTCGCCTTGCCGGCCGCGATCAAGTCCCGTAGCCGGCGGTTGTACCGCTTGACCGGGGCCTGACCGCTTCCCATGGTCTGCCCCTTGAACCAATGTGTGCCGAAGTCGATGGCCGCCTTGCCCTGCTTGGCCAATTCGCCCTCGGCCCCCGGGTCCTGGGGGACGAACACGCCGACGGTGCCAATCCCTCCGGTGAAGCGGACCGCGTTGATGAGCATGTTCAAGGTGGCGGCGGTGTCCTCGTTGCCCTGCGGATCGTGGGCCTGGTAGCCCACGCATTCGCAACCACGGTCAGCTCCGAGCCCCATAGTCTCGTCCAGCACAGCCTGCACGGGGTCGACCTTGGAGTCGTCGATGGCAATCGCACCGATCTGCTCGGCCAGCGCGAGCCGGTCAGGGTGGCGATCGACCACCATCACCTTTGCCGCGCCCTTGATCATCGCGGACAGGGCGGCCATAAGCCCGACCGGACCCGCCCCAGCGATCACAACGCTGTCACCGGGGATCACGCCGGCCATCTCGGTGGCGTGGTAGCCGGTGGGGAAGATGTCGGAGAGCATGACGTAGTCGTTCTCCTTCTCCTCGGCATCCTCGCCCAGGCGAAGAGCGTTGTGATCACCGAAAGGCACCCGGAGCAATTCTGCCTGGCCACCGCCGTAGGGACCCATGTCGGCGAACCCATAGGCCGCACCGGCGAGTGATGGGTCGGGCTGAGTGGTGAGGCAGTAGTTGGTCAGGCCGCGTTCGCAGTTCTTGCAGAACCCGCACGAGATGTTGAACGGGAGCACAACCCGGTCTCCGACCCTGACCTTCTCCACGCCACTACCGACCTCGATGACCTCCCCCATGTTCTCGTGGCCGAACGTCCGGCCTACCTCGAAGGAGGTCCGCCCCTCGTACATGTGGAGGTCCGAGCCGCAGATATTCGTCGTCGTCACCCTGACCAGGACATCGGTGGGCCGCTCGATCTTCGCGTCCGGGACCTCCTTCGTGCTGATCTGACGGGGTCCCTCGTACACCACTGCTTTCATGTCTACTCCGATCTGATGGTGTTGCTCGGTAGCCTTCTGGCCTTGATAGCTTCCTGGCAGGGACTTGACAATGCAGCCATTCGCGAGTTAGCGGACGCCCTCAGGAACCACGTGTCAAGGGGCTCGCCTTGCGTTGATGTGTGTAGCGATCGAGCCGGGATGGCCTGGAGTCCCGCGGGGTGGTGGTCTTTCGGGCCCGCGGCGTCGTGACCGCGACGGGGTGAGCCATCGTGCGA
>NZ_PNFU01000015.1:0-7478 GCF_002871415.1 Microbacterium sp. UMB0228
GGTACTTCTTCGGTGCTGCCATGACTCTCATCCTCCGTGAGTTGAGAGCCTCCACCGAACCCGGGGCGCTTCACCTCCTCATCGCTGCCCTGATCCTACGTGCCCGTGACAACGCGCGTCAGGCCGTCAGTGTGACCATCGTCGAGGATCTCGACGCACAGCCCGTCGTCCTCTGGTCGGTCGGTGATCACACTTACTCGCGTCCCCTGACGGCCCCGGAAGCCAACGAAGGAAACGAGTTGTTGGCGACGACGGGTTACGTGTTTTCCCGCTATCCGGATCGCCTCGCGCTCCAGCGGCGTTCACCACCCGCGCAACGCGCATGCATGGCCGTCGCGCTCGCCGGCATCATCGTCGCGGTGGTCGGCTTCCTCGTTTCCCTCATCCCGATCGTGTGGTGACGGTAGTCAGTCGTACACGCGGTGCACGTGCCAGTGTCCGCCCGCGTCAGCGAATACATCGAACACGAAACTCTGCCCAGCCCGGCTAGCCTGAAACCGCCACCCGTCGCACTGTTCCGCCACATTCAACACGACCGCACCGGAGCGCCCAGACGTGTAGGGGGTGTCAGTCACGATCCATCGCCGACCATCGAGCACCATCCGCGTCGGCACCCCGTGGGTCAACCAAACGGTGACGAAGTGATCGATAACTGGCGCTCGCATGACAGTTGCGTCTAGAACAAATATTCGGGACACGCTAGCGTGTATCCGGGAGGACGCAGTGGGCGCGAATCGGCGTTACGCGGCACGCTGAGCGCTTGGCGAGGACCGGGACTTCGCAGACGCTCACGGATGCGGAGTTGGACCTTGCCCACCAGCCGACGACGCGTGATCCTCGACCGAAGAAGGTGCGCGCATGGGTGCGGTTCAGGAACTCCCCCGCCGAGGTCGACGCGCTTGTTCATGCGTGGACCGAGCGTGCGGCGGCGATCAGCTTCGAGTTGGCCGGGAAGACGTACCGCACCTGGGTGTGGGCATCCGCGGTCCGCTCGCCGCCACGATAGCCAGCCCATGTCCATCATCTCACCCGGCGCATGGCGGGTGACGGTCGGGGCTGCCCGGGTCAGTCGGACTCGACCGCGACGCTCACCTGAAACTCGCACGACCCGGCGGCCGATCGCCGGGCTGAGCCAGCCGGGCACGCCTGCAGCAACCACCGCTCAAGCGGGCACTTCGGAGAGCGCTACCGGGTGTGTTGCAAGCGGGATCACCGACATCTTCGAGTAGGGAGCTATCGGAAGACTATCGAGGATGGCATGGAGCTCGTCGTTGCTAGCGACGTCGAAGATCGAGTAGTTCGCGAACGCACCGACGACCCGCCATAGGTGTCGCCAATGACCTGACTCTTGCAGTTCCTGCGACGCCACCCGTTCACGCCCAAGGAGTTCTGTTCGCTCACCATCCGGCATGGAAAGAGGAATCGCCACATCCATCCTTACGAGAAAGAGCATGGCCCCCCTCAATCCTCTCGCGGGTCGCTCATGTTCGCGGCCTTACCTAGAGCGCTCTGAATCGCAGATGCAATCGGCAGGAGGTCGATATCCCGGCCGGGGCGACCGATCACCTGGAGACCCGCCGGCAACTCCTCGCCTGGCCCCCACATCGGAATCGTCACAACGGGAAAGTCGAGGAAGCTCCAGGGCACTGTGAAGAGCTTTAGGGTCGCTCGTTGGTACGCCCGCTCTTCCGCGGGCACGCCGCCGTCGAAATCCGCGTGCGGAGTCTTGATCGGCACGGTCGGCATCAGCAGGACATCCCTGTCACCGAGACGCTCAGCGACGACGGCTTGAAGCCGTGGACGCCCTTGCAGTGCGTCCACGTACCGCCACCCCGGGATTTCCGAAGCTGCACGGAGTCGATCAAGAACCTCAGGATCGTACAAGTGAGGTTGGCGCTCCATCATGTCGTGGTGTATGGCGACCGACTCTGCCGACAGCATCGACAGGTGTGCGTGAGTCGTCTCGTCAACCTCGGGGAGCGATACGGTATCGACAAAAACTCCGAGCTCGCGAATAGCCGCCAGCGCGGCCTCGAATGCATGGCTGACGAATGCGTCCATTTCAGACATGAGGTCGCAGGCTACGACACCTGCCGACCACGGACCGGGTGCGACAGAGACGTCCGTCTGCCGGATCACAGACGAGCCGGAGAGTGCCTCAAGTACCGTGTACGTATCAGCCACCGAAGCAGCGATTGGTCCGACGGTGTCGAAGGATGGGCCGAACGGGAAGACACCGTCCGTGCTGATGATGTGAGAAGAAGGCTTCAAGCCGACTGTTCCGCACATCGCTGAAGGGATGCGTACCGAGCCAGCTGTATCCGTACCTATCGCGAACGGCACGAGTCCTGCGGCGACCGCGGCGGCCGAACCGCTGCTGGATCCGCCGGTCATCAACCTGTGGTCATAGGGATTCAGAGCTGCGCCTGTGTGCGCTCTGTCCCCCGTCGGCCCATATGCGAACTGATGCGTGTGCGCTTTTCCGATGATGACCGCCCCGGCGTTTCGGAGGGCGACCACTACCGCAGCATCCTGCTCTGGGACGTGGTGCTCAAAGTGCCGGGAGCCCATCGTGGTCACGACCCCAGCAGTATCGATCAGGTCCTTGACCGCCGTCGGGATTCCGTGAAGGGGTCCACGATCCTTCTCATCCGCAAGCTCTGCATCGAGCATTGCCGCGTGCGCCAGGGCACCCTCTCGATCGAGTGTCACGAAGCAATTGATCACCGCGCCGATAGTCTCGGCGGCTTCGAGAGCGCGCGTCACCAGTTCGACCGACGTCACCTTGCCGGCGCGAAGCGCACCGCCCAGCGTCGCTATCGATTCACCCGCGAACGGGCCACTGCCCACTGATCGATCGGTCACGATGCCTCCTCCTGGCCTGGAAAGGTGATGATCTGACGAAGCGCGAGGCCATCAGCCAACGCGTCCATCGCCTCGTTGATCTCCTCGAGTTCGATACGGCCAGAGATGAGCGCCTCCACCGGCAGCCTTCCCGCACGCCACAGTTCGACGAACTTCGGAATGTCGCGCTGCGGCACCGCCGACCCCAGGTAGCTACCAACCACCGTACGGGCTTCAGCAGTCAATGTGAGCGGAGACAGCGTGCTGAGGTCGCTGGGACCGGGAAGCCCAACGGTAGCAGTGATGCCGCCTGGCGCGGTTAACTCAAATGCGACGTCGAACGCGGCAGCTCGGCCAGCGGCTTCCAGCACGTGGGTCCCGCGGATACCGGCAGCGCGAGCCTCCCCCGTCGTGTAGGTGGCAGATGCACCGAGTTGTCTTGCGAATTCAAGCTTGTCGGGGCTCGTGTCTACACCCACAACTGTGACCCCCTCAAGCGCCAGGGCCGTTATCAGCGCGGCCATGCCGACGCCACCAAGGCCGACCACGATGACCGTGTCCCCCGTTGTCGGTTGCAACGAGTTGAGCACGGCTCCACCACCCGTCAGCACGGCGCACCCGAGCAGCGCCGCCACGTCGGCGGGCACATCCTGATCGATGCGAACGATCGAGTTCTGATTCACGACCGCATGGCTCGCGAAAGCCGAGACTCCCAGGTGATGGAACACCTGTTCACCATCCCGCGTTAATCGAATATGGTCGCCCAGAAGGACGCCACGTCCGTTCGCAGCCGAGCCGACTTCGCAAGGGATGCGACCATTAGTCGCACAAGCATCACAATTTCCGCATCGCGGCAGGAACGTCAGCACAACCCGGTCCCCGATCGCCAAACCCGAGACATCTTCGCCGAGCATCGTGATGATGCCCGCCGCTTCATGGCCCAGCAGGAGAGGTGTCTGTCGCCGGCGCGTGCCGTCGACGACAGAAAGATCGGAATGGCAGATGCTCGCGGCTTCAAGGCGCACCATGACCTCGCCCGCACCCGGCTGTTCCAACTGAATCGTGGAGACCCGCAAGGGCCGCGACTGAGCATAAGGCCGAGGCGCTTCCATCTGTTCCAGCACCGCACCAAGGACCGAAATCGTCCTCTGCCCCGTTGATACGACCTCGGGTCGGGCGTCAGGTCGCGTCTGCGTCATCATCAATCCTCAGCTTGGCTCCGAAGTAGCCGGCGATCGCGGTGATCGCCGCCAGGATGATCAGGATCGTGGAGACTGGCCAGGAGGCTCCGCCCGAGAGACTGAGGCTCCAGGTTGCGATGAACGGAAGGAATCCGGCGAGTGCACCGGCGACGTTGTACCCGAGCGCCACTCCGGTATAGCGGACGCGCGCAGGGAATAGTTCCGTGAGCAATGTGCCGGTGACGGCGTAGGAGATCGAAACAATCGCAACGCCGGCTGACACGGCGACGATCACGGCCGCCGGGTGGCCCGTGTCGATCAGCATGTAGAGAGGGAACGCACTCAATGCACTGAGCCCTGCGCCAATCATGGTCATGCGCCCCGCTCCGATTCGTTCGGACAGGCGGCCAACAACAAGAACGAGGACACCCTGGACGACGGCCGCGATCGTGGTCGCATTGACGAGTAGTTGACGGTCAAGCCCGAGCGTGCTCGTTCCGTAACTGACCGCGAATGTCGTCATGACATAGAAGCCCCCCACACCGAGCAGCGCCGCACCCACAGCGACGAGCAGTCGACCCCACGCGGTCTTGAATACCTCTGCGGCCGGGATCTTGGCGACCTGCTCCTGCTTCACGAATTCCTCAAAGACAGGCGACTCTTCCACACGAATGCGAATGACCACAGCGATGATGAGCAGCGGGAACGCGGCCAAGAAGGGCAGGCGCCAACCCCAGGCGTCGAATACATCGTTCGGGAACAGAAGGACAAGCGCAAACGCTCCCGAAGACAGCAGGGTGCCCACTGGGGAGCCAAGCTGGACAAGCGCAGAGTAGCGACCGCGCTTCTCGACCGGCGAGTGCTCGACGGCAAGCGTCATGGCCCCACCCCATTCGCCGCCGACTGCGAGACCCTGGAGAAGGCGGAGGACGGCAAGAAGGATCGGAGCTGCGAGTCCGATGCTTCCGAAGTCCGGGAGAAGACCGATCAAGCCGGTGGCGAGACCGATGAGGATGATGGTGAGGATCAGGGTCGGTTTGCGACCCATCCGGTCTCCCATGAACCCGAAGATGACCGATCCCAGCGGGCGTGCTGCGAACCCAACCCCGAAAGTCGCAAGCGCCGCGAGCGTCCCAGCCGTCGGATGCAAGTCAGTGAAGAAGAGTCTGTTGAAGACGAGTGCGGCCGCGGTGCCGAAGAGGAAATAGTCGTACCACTCCAGCGCGGTCCCAACAAAGGCTGCCCTTGCAACTCGACCCGCTTCGTTGCTGTCTATGTGCGTCACTTCTTGCCGTCCCTTTACAGCAGATGTCATGTTTGATCTCATTCCTTGAGTCCAGGAACGCGGTACAGCTTCGCGCCGCGTGTTCGGGATATTCGCAAACCGATCGCTGAACGAGTCAGAAGGCTGCAATGCCGCGTCGTTCGTCAGCTTCTTCAATCTTGCGAGCGGTGTCAGAGAATTGCTATCTCATCTCATTCCATATACATGCTCAAGCTATGTAGATTTATGACATGCCTGTGCACGATGCCGCCCGCCGCATGTTCGCCTTTATCCAGGATGAAGGCACCGAGGACGCCCCACTGCGCCTGATGGAAAATCTTGCCGCAGATCCCGACTTGAGCGATCTTGTGCAGATTGCCCGTCGAATCCGTGAAACCCTCAATCGCGGAGCGGCACGCGAGAGCCTCCTGCGGGTACTTTTCGACACCGCAACCGATCTGGCCGCCATCACCGACTACGAGAAGGTTCTGCGCACGATCGTTCGTCGCACGCGCGTTCTGTTGGGGACGGATATGGCATACATCAGCTTGAATGACTACGAATCCGGTGAGACGTACATGCGCACCACCGATGGCGTGATCACCGACGCGTACCGAGGCATTCGGATGCCTCTCGGTACCGGTGTGCTGGGGCGGGTCGCGGCTGGCAATGCGTCCGCACAGACGGCTGATTACCTCACGGATCCGGCCATCGTTCGGCACCACGGGATCGACGACATAGTCGACCAAGAAGGCGTCAAGTCACTCCTCGGAGCACCCTTGCGAAGCGGCGGCAACCTGATGGGTGCACTCCTCGTGGGCAATCGATACCGACACCGTTTCTCTGCGGAAGAGGTCTCCACCGTCGAGTCCATCGCGTCGCTCGCTTCGGTCGCTCTCAACAATGCTCGGCACCTCCAAGAAATGCACAACCTGCTCTCCCAGCACGATGCCACCCGCCAGATGCTCGATGACCAGGTCCAGCAGCTCGAACACATCAGCACCCACGAACGACTCCTCACGGAGTGTGTCGTCGCGCCGAATCCACTTGATGAGCTCGTGAGTGTGCTGCAAACCGAACTTGGCCTGGCGATAGCGGTCCTCGACGCTTCCGAGACCAAGATCGCCGGAGATCTCATCCCGTCCACGCCCCCGGTCCCGCATACGGAGGCGTTTGTTGCAACCGTAGCGAACCGATCCCTCGGTCGCATCGTCACCGCAGGGCAGCTCTCAGAGGCACAACGTCGACTCGTGTCTCGCTCGGCACTCGTCCTCAGCGTGATACTCCTGATGGAAGAATCTCGTTTTCATGCGGATCAGCGACAGCAATCAGAGCTTCTCGAGCTTCTCGTGAGTCCGACCCGCAGTGATTCTGCTGGCGCCTTGCGACGCTCTGCGAAGTTCGGTATTCGTGCAGGCTCGCAAGCGCACGTCAGCGTCCTCGAAGTCGGCGATGCAGAGTTGGATCAGGTACTCCCTCTCGTCAGGCACTTGCTCGGCGAGTCCAGCGGGATCGCCTCGCTGAAAGATCAGCTTGTCGTCGTCGTGAGCGGCGCTTTCGATGGCAGTCAGATTCATAAGGCGCTCCACCAGCGCGGGGTGCGAGCGACGGTCGGTTTCGCATCTCGCGCTCTCGACGAAGAGCTTTTGGCCAGCGCCTACGACGCAGCAAGGGCGACGTTGGATGTCCTCCTTGCACTCGACCTCACGAACAGCGCAGTCCACCACGACCAGCTGGGGATCGCCGGAATGCTCTTCCGCTATAGCCCTGCGGGATTCGGATCAGAACTCGTAGATACAATACTCGGACCCTTGCGTCAATACGACGCGACTCGCGGCACCTCACTCACGGAGACCGCGTGGCGGTACCTGAGTAACGATCGACATCACGATGCAACCGCCCAAGACCTGCACATCCACCCGAGCACCGTCCGTCAACGAGTGAGCAGGATCAGCCAATTGCTCGGAAGCGGATGGGACGCGGGGTATCGAAAGCTCGATATCCAGATCGCGCTGCAGATGTGGAAACTGCGCCAACACATACAACGCAACCCATAGACGACCCCTCAGTGTACGACCTGAGCAAGCTTCGTCGAGCGGATACGGAGAGATGAGTTGAAGCGCCCCGGGTTTCGTGGAGGCTCGGTTATCTGGGACCGGCTCCGACGGGAACCTGTTCTCCAACGTAGC
>NZ_PNFU01000016.1:0-5184 GCF_002871415.1 Microbacterium sp. UMB0228
GACTAAAAGGAGTCCGGCGGTGTCCTACTCTCCCACAGGGTCCCCCCTGCAGTACCATCGGCGCTGTGAGGCTTAGCTTCCGGGTTCGGAATGTGACCGGGCGTTTCCCTCACGCTATGGCCGCCGAAACACTATTGATGTTTCAATCAAACCTAAAGCAATGATGAATCATTGTTGAAGGTAGTTCTCGACCGTACATCGAGAACCACTCAGTGGACGCAAGCACCAACAAACGGTGTGTTATCAAGTCATCGGCTTATTAGTACCAGTCAGCTGCACACGTTACCGTGCTTCCACATCTGGCCTATCAACCCAGTAGTCTGGCTGGGAGCCTCTCACCCGAAGGTATGGAAGTCTCATCTTGAGGCCGGCTTCCCGCTTAGATGCTTTCAGCGGTTATCCATCCCGAACGTAGCTAATCAGCGGTGCTCCTGGCGGAACAACTGACACACCAGAGGTTCGTCCAACCCGGTCCTCTCGTACTAGGGTCAGATCCTCTCAAACTTCCTACGCGCGCAGCGGATAGGGACCGAACTGTCTCACGACGTTCTAAACCCAGCTCGCGTACCGCTTTAATGGGCGAACAGCCCAACCCTTGGGACCTACTCCAGCCCCAGGATGCGACGAGCCGACATCGAGGTGCCAAACCATGCCGTCGATATGGACTCTTGGGCAAGATCAGCCTGTTATCCCCGAGGTACCTTTTATCCGTTGAGCGACAGCGCTTCCACAAGCCACTGCCGGATCACTAGTCCCGACTTTCGTCCCTGCTCGACCTGTCAGTCTCACAGTCAAGCTCCCTTGTGCACTTACACTCGCCACCTGATTGCCAACCAGGTTGAGGGAACCTTTGGGCGCCTCCGTTACTTTTTGGGAGGCAACCGCCCCAGTTAAACTACCCACCAGGCACTGTCCCTGAACCGGATTACGGTTCGAAGTTAGATATCCAGAGTGACCAGAGTGGTATTTCAACAATGACTCCACGGTAACTGGCGTCACCGCTTCAAAGTCTCCCACCTATCCTACACAAGCCACACCGAACACCAATACCAAGCTGTAGTAAAGGTCACGGGGTCTTTCCGTCCTGCTGCGCGTAACGAGCATCTTTACTCGTAATGCAATTTCGCCGAGTTCGCGGTTGAGACAGTTGGGAAGTCGTTACGCCATTCGTGCAGGTCGGAACTTACCCGACAAGGAATTTCGCTACCTTAGGATGGTTATAGTTACCACCGCCGTTTACTGGGGCTTAAATTCTCAGCTTCGCCTTGCGGCTAACCGGTCCTCTTAACCTTCCAGCACCGGGCAGGCGTCAGTCCGTATACATCGTCTTGCGACTTGGCACGGACCTGTGTTTTTAGTAAACAGTCGCTACCCACTAGTCTCTGCGGCCTCCAAACGCTTTCGGAGCAAGTCCTAATACGTCGAAGGCCCCCCTTCTCCCGAAGTTACGGGGGCATTTTGCCGAGTTCCTTAACCACGATTCTCTCGATCTCCTTGGTATTCTCTACCTGACCACCTGAGTCGGTTTGGGGTACGGGCAGCTAGAACCTCGCGTCGATGCTTTTCTCGGCAGCATAGGATCATCCACTTTTTATCCGCATCGTGTCTCAGCCTGTATGAGTCGCGGATTTGCCTACGACTCGGCCTACGCACTTGCACCAGGACAACCATCCCCTGGCTTGGACTACCTTCCTGCGTCACACCTGTTAATACGCTAACCGCACCAGCATGGGGTCACGTGCTCCCCTCCACGGTGTCACCCGAAGGCAACGATGTGAAGGCTCGGACGTTTAGCACCACTGGATTAGCTTGGGCGGTTCTTCGCCGGTACGGGAATATCAACCCGTTGTCCATCGACTACGCCTGTCGGCCTCGCCTTAGGTCCCGACTTACCCAGGGAAGATTAGCTTGACCCTGGAACCCTTGGTCTTTCGGAGGACGTGTTTCTCACACGTCATTCGCTACTCATGCCTGCATTCTCACTCGTGTAGCCTCCACGGCTGGTTTCCACCGCCGCTTCGCTGGCCACACGACGCTCTCCTACCCATCAACACGGCTGGACCACGAAGGCCTACCAATAATGTCAATGCCACAACTTCGGTGGCGTGCTTGAGCCCCGTTACATTGTCGGCGCGGAATCACTTGACCAGTGAGCTATTACGCACTCTTTCAAGGGTGGCTGCTTCTAAGCCAACCTCCTGGTTGTCAGAGCAACTCCACATCCTTTCCCACTTAGCACGCGCTTTGGGACCTTAGTTGGTGGTCTGGGTTGTTTCCCTCTCGACTATGAAGCTTATCCCCCACAGTCTCACTGCTGCGCTCTCACTTACCGGCATTCGGAGTTTGGCTGACGTCAGTAACCTTGTAGGGCCCATCGGCCATCCAGTAGCTCTACCTCCGGCAAGAAACACGCAACGCTGCACCTAAATGCATTTCGGAGAGAACCAGCTATCACGAAGTTTGATTGGCCTTTCACCCCTATCCACAGCTCATCCCCTCAGTTTTCAACCTAAGTGGGTTCGGTCCTCCACGACGTCTTACCGTCGCTTCAACCTGGCCATGGATAGATCACTTCGCTTCGGGTCTAGGACATGCGACTGAATCGCCCTATTCAGACTCGCTTTCGCTACGGCTACCCCACACGGGTTAACCTCGCCACATATCGCTAACTCGCAGGCTCATTCTTCAAAAGGCACGCTGTCACACCTACCAGGGGTGCTCCAACGGTTTGTAAGCAAACGGTTTCAGGTACTATTTCACTCCCCTCCCGGGGTACTTTTCACCTTTCCCTCACGGTACTTGTCCGCTATCGGTCATCTGGGAGTATTTAGGCTTATCAGGTGGTCCTGACAGATTCACACGGGATTTCACGGGCCCCGTGCTACTTGGGATACTCTCCACGCCAGAACACGCATTTCGACTACGGGGTTGGCACCCTCTATGACCGGCCTTTCAAGACCGTTCGTCTATACGCTTCTGTAACGTCGCCAGCTCGGCAGAACTGACTGGTGAGTCCCACAACCCCGAATATGCAACTCCTGCCGGATATCACACACACTCGGTTTAGCCTGATCCGGTTTCGCTCGCCACTACTAACGGAATCGCGGTTGCTTTCTCTTCCTGTGGGTACTGAGATGTTTCACTTCCCCACGTTCCCTCTACCCGCCCTATATATTCAGGCGGGAGTCACTAGGTCGGCACGCCGCCCAGCGGGGTTTCCCCATTCGGACACCCTCGGATCAAAACTTGCTTATCAGTTCCCCGAGGCTTATCGCAGATTGCTACGTCCTTCTTCGGCTCCAGATGCCAAGGCATCCACCGTTTGCTCTTAAAGACTTGAAATCACATGAGTTTGGATCAAAAACCCGACCAGTCCGAAGACTGAATCAGAAATTGACTAATGATCTTTAAGATCATCTTGCGCAACTGATCAAAGACCAGTTGCAAGATGCTCGCGTCCACTGTGTAGTTCTCAAAGTACGGGCGGTACCCCTCACCACCTCCCCAACCGGAGAGACAACAAGAGGCCCAGAGGTACAGACCAGATCCCGAAAGACCCGCATCCGGTCCCTCAGGACCCAACAGCGTGCAGGCACCGAAACCCATCCCCCCAACGTTCCTGCAGCAAGCTGCGTACTAATCAGAGAAACAATCTCGATGCCATGTCAAATGTTCCACCCATGAGCTCCCAGCGAAGAACGTGCGCCTTCGATCTGGGTTCTGGACGCCGAAGCGTCAGATGCTCCTTAGAAAGGAGGTGATCCAGCCGCACCTTCCGGTACGGCTACCTTGTTACGACTTAGTCCTAATTACCGATCCCACCTTCGACGGCTCCCTCCACAAGGGTTAGGCCACCGGCTTCAGGTGTTACCGACTTTCATGACTTGACGGGCGGTGTGTACAAGACCCGGGAACGTATTCACCGCAGCGTTGCTGATCTGCGATTACTAGCGACTCCGACTTCATGAGGTCGAGTTGCAGACCTCAATCCGAACTGGGACCGGCTTTTTGGGATTCGCTCCACCTCACGGTATTGCAGCCCTTTGTACCGGCCATTGTAGCATGCGTGAAGCCCAAGACATAAGGGGCATGATGATTTGACGTCATCCCCACCTTCCTCCGAGTTGACCCCGGCAGTATCCCATGAGTTCCCACCATTACGTGCTGGCAACATAGAACGAGGGTTGCGCTCGTTGCGGGACTTAACCCAACATCTCACGACACGAGCTGACGACAACCATGCACCACCTGTTTACGAGTGTCCAAAGAGTTGACCATTTCTGGCCCGTTCTCGTATATGTCAAGCCTTGGTAAGGTTCTTCGCGTTGCATCGAATTAATCCGCATGCTCCGCCGCTTGTGCGGGTCCCCGTCAATTCCTTTGAGTTTTAGCCTTGCGGCCGTACTCCCCAGGCGGGGAACTTAATGCGTTAGCTGCGTCACGGAATCCGTGGAATGGACCCCACAACTAGTTCCCAACGTTTACGGGGTGGACTACCAGGGTATCTAAGCCTGTTTGCTCCCCACCCTTTCGCTCCTCAGCGTCAGTTACGGCCCAGAGATCTGCCTTCGCCATCGGTGTTCCTCCTGATATCTGCGCATTCCACCGCTACACCAGGAATTCCAATCTCCCCTACCGCACTCTAGTCTGCCCGTACCCACTGCAGGCCCGAGGTTGAGCCTCGGGATTTCACAGCAGACGCGACAAACCGCCTACGAGCTCTTTACGCCCAATAATTCCGGATAACGCTTGCGCCCTACGTATTACCGCGGCTGCTGGCACGTAGTTAGCCGGCGCTTTTTCTGCAGGTACCGTCACTTTCGCTTCTTCCCTGCTAAAAGAGGTTTACAACCCGAAGGCCGTCATCCCTCACGCGGCGTTGCTGCATCAGGCTTTCGCCCATTGTGCAATATTCCCCACTGCTGCCTCCCGTAGGAGTCTGGGCCGTGTCTCAGTCCCAGTGTGGCCGGTCACCCTCTCAGGCCGGCTACCCGTCGACGCCTTGGTGAGCCATTACCTCACCAACAAGCTGATAGGCCGCGAGCCCATCCCCAACCGAAAAATCTTTCCAAACGCAGACCATGCGGTCACGTCACATATCCAGTATTAGACGCCGTTTCCAGCGCTTATCCCAGAGTCAGGGGCAGGTTGCTCACGTGTTACTCACCCGTTCGCCACTGATCC
>NZ_PNFU01000017.1:0-4404 GCF_002871415.1 Microbacterium sp. UMB0228
CTAGGGCGTGTCTGACAAAGGTTGAGGGGATCGGTTGAGACGCTGGAGCGGTGACGCGGTTTCGGTTGCTTACGGATGCTCAGTGGTCTCTGATCGATGGGATGTTGCCGAGGCCGACGGGTCGCCCGGGTCGGAAGTTCTCGGACGCGCGGACGATGCTGGAAGGGATCATTTACCGGTATCGGTGCGGGATCGCGTGGCGCGATCTTCCTGCAGTGTTCGGCCCGTGGCAGACCGTGTGGACCTGGCATCGCAGGCTCGCGACCGAAGGCACCTGGGACTCGATCGTGCAGTCGCTGATCGCGCAGGCCGACGCCGAGGGGCTGGTGGACTGGTCGGTATCGGTGGATTCGACGATCACGCGGGCGCATCAGCACGCGACGAACACGAGTCGCCCCACAGGGGGCTGTATCGAATTACACGAATCCGGGCGTCGAGCCGCCTGATCATGCTATCGGCCGCTCCCGGGGCGGCCTGTCGACGAAGATCCACCAGCTCGTTGACGGGAAGGGGCTGCCGCTGGTCACGGTGATCACCCCCGGACAGGCCGGTGATTCGCCGATGCTGCTGCCCTTGCTGGATCAGCTTCGCGTGGGTCGCCCCGTCGGTCGCCCTCGCACCCGCCCGGACGCGGTCCGGGGCGACAAGGCGTACTCGTCCCGCGCGATCCGGTCACGCTTGCGGGGGCGTGGGATCAAAGCCGTGATCCCCGAGCCCCGCGACCAGCAGGGGCACCGGAAGCGTCGCGGTTCACGAGGCGGAAGGCCTGTCGGGCTCGACACCGACGACTACAAGAACCGCAACGTGATCGAACGCCGGTTCTGCCACGCCAAGCAATGGCGAGGCCTCGCGACCCGCTACGACAAACACGCGATCACCTACCGCGCCGCCGTCCTCATCCACGCCGCCATCGCCTGGACCAGAACGCTGTCAGACGCACCCTAGCCGGCTGGCCCTGAGTCCGATGAGACGTCGCACAACCGAAGGGATACGAGGCGGTCGCCCTGTCATGGTTCACTCGGCGGCGCGCCGGGCGCCGCCTGGCGGAGCCGCCCTCTCAGCGGACGGGTTCGTCGGCGTGCCGGACGTCGTCCGACGACGCATCCCCGGCTTCCGTCGCCGCCCCGTGGATCGGATGGCTTCGCTCGAGCGCGGCGCCCTCGACGTCGACGTTCGGGAGGATCCGATCGAGCCAGCGCGGCAGCCACCACGCCTTCTCGCCGAGCAGGTGCATGAGCGCGGGGATCAGCAACAGCCGCACCACGAACGCATCGAACAGCACGCCGATCGCGAGGCCGAAGCCGAGCGGTCGCACGAGCGCCAGGTGCGAGAAGATGAACCCGCCGAACACCGACACCATGATGATGGCCGCCGCGGTGACCACCGCTCGCCCGTTCCGTAGCCCGGCGACAACCGCCGTCCGGGCCGGCACCCCGTGCACGAACGCCTCTCGCATTCCGGTCACCAGGAAGAGCTGGTAATCCATCGCGAGACCGAACAGCACGCCGATGAGGATGATCGGTGCGAAGTTCAGCACCGGTCCGGGGGTGTGGACGCCGAACACCGGCCCGAGCCATCCCCACTGGTAGATCGCCACCACGGCTCCGAGTGCGGCGAACAGCGACAGCACGAACCCGGCTGTCGCGATCAGCGGCACGAGGATCGAGCGGAACACCAGCACGAGGATGAGCAGCGACAGCCCCACGACCAGCGCGAGGTACACCGGCAGCACGCCGGCGAGTTTCTCGGAGATGTCGATGTTGCCGCTGGCCTGGCCTGCCACCCCGAGCTCGATGTCTCCGATCGGCGAGAGCTCGCGCAGGTCGTGCACGAGCTGCTCGGTCGATTCGGTGGACGGTCCGCCGATCGGCACGACCTGGAAGGCGAGGAAGTCGCGGTCCTCGGACACTCCGACCGGCGCGACCGCGACCACGCCGCCCTGCTCGAGCAGCTGACCGGCTAGGTCGGCCTGTACCGCGACGACGTCGTCCTCATCGATCGGGGCCGGCAGCGCGGCGGTGACGAGCAGCGGTCCGTTCTGGCCGGCTCCGAATGCCTCGGCCGCGGACGTGTAGGCCCGGTACTGGCTGGAGTCGACGGGCTCGGATGACCCGTCGGGCATGCCGAGCCGCATGGAGAGCGCCGGGATCGCGATGATGAGCAGCGCGCCGACGGCGAGTGCGGCGCGCGCGAACGCACGCGAGGTCTTCATGGGCTTCAGCTCGGGGCGGGCGTGCGATTCGTGGCCGATCTGGCCGCGAGCCCGCCGATTGACGATCCGGAGGCCGATGATCCCGAGCATCGCAGGCGTCAGGGTCACCGACAGGAGTACCGCGACCAGCACGCATCCGGCCGCGACCGTTCCCATGACGCCGACGAAGGGGATGCCGGTCACGTTCAGGGCGAGCAGTGCGACGAGCACCGTCGAGCCTGCGAAGACCACGGCGTTGCCCGACGTGCCGTTCGCGAGGGCGATGGATTCGTGCACGTCGACACCGGCGAGCACTTGCCGTCGATGGCGGTTGATGATGAACAGCGCGTAGTCGATGCCCACGGCCAGTCCGAGCATCATGCCGAGCACGGGGGTGGCCGACGACATGTCCACGACGCCCGAGAAGGCCAGCGACCCGGCGACGCCGACGCCGACGCCGATGAGTGATGAGACGATCGGCAGCAGCGCCGGCAGCAGCGCGCGGAACATGATGACGAGCGTGAGCAGCGCGAGCGCGACGCCGACGATCTCGCCGATGCCGATGAGTCCCTCGACCGCGGTGGCGATCGTCGCCGAGTAGTAGTCGACCTGCACCCCGTCGATTTCGGCCTGGTCGAGTTCGTCCGAGACCGCTTCCACGACCTCGGACGGGACGGAGAACACGTCGTCCTCGAACATCACCACGCCGATCGCAGTGGCACCGTCCTCGGACACGGTTCGGATCTCCGAGGCGGCATCCATGAGCACCCGCGCGTCATCGAGCTGAGCGCGCTGCTCGGCGAGTTCGCCGGCACCGGCGTCCAGCTCGCCGCGGCGATCCTCGAGCTGAGCGGCACCGGCATCGAGCTCGGCCTGCTGCGCGGCGAACTGCGCCGCTGCGAGCGCGTACGTCCCCGCGGACTTCGCTTCAGCGATGGCCGCGTCGAGTTGCGCCTGAGCGGCCTCGAGCTGGGTTCGCGCAGCCTCGATCTGAGTGGAGCCCTCGTCGAGCTGGCGCTGCGCTTCGTCGAGCTGGGCCGCGCCGGCTTCGAGCTGCTGCTCCTGTTCGGCGCGATCGGACGTCGCGACGAAGGGGTCGACCACATCGGCCACGCCGTCGATTCCGTCGATCTCGGCCAACATCGCGGAGATATCCCCCTGCTGGGCCTCGGTGAAGTCGGATCCGTCCTCCGTCCGGAACACGATGGTGCCGGTTCCGCCCCCGAGTTCCCCCAGTTCTTCGGTGAGCCGCTCGGTGACGCGCTCGGTCTCGGTGCCCGGGATGCTCATGCTCGACGTCAGCGTGCCGCCGAAGGAGACGAAGGCTCCGACAGCCAGGGCGAGTGCGGCGATCCAACCGGCGACCACGGCCCACGGTCGGCGCGCGGCGAATCGTCCGACACGGTAGAGGAGTTCTGCCACGCGAGAGGCCTTTCATGAGGAGACGAGACGAGGGCGCACCTACGAGCCACCACCGAGGATAGCCGACATTTGTCGGAACTCGGAGCGGCTGGGTTCTGCGTGGCGTCTCCCCATCCCGCTGGCACAATCGACGCATGGATGCCCGCGTCGTCCGCACCCGACGGTCCCTGCAGGAGTCGCTGTTCGCCTTGGCTCGCGAGCGGCCGCTCGAGGAACTCACCGTCGCCGACATCGTGCAGCGGGCAGGAGTGAATCGGAGCAGCTTCTATCAGCATTACGCCGACAAGGACACCCTTCTCGCCGATGCCATCGACACGGCGGTCGAGCAGGCAGGGACCTTCCTGCCTGAAACGATCACCGCACCGGACGGCCCGCAACGCGCGCTCCTCGCCTACCTGCGACACATCGACGAGCATGTGGCGGTCTATCAGCGCGTGCTCGGACGCCACGGCTCGGCCGCGGTGGCGTTCAGGTTGCGTGATCGCATCGAGGCCGTTGCCCGCGAGGGCCTCGGGCGAATGGGCACGCACGCATTCGAAGGGATCCCCCTCGACGTCGTCAGTGCCGGCATCGCCGGCTCAGCACTCGGCGTCATCGAGGCGTGGCTCGCGCGCGACCCCCGACCGCGAGTCGAGACCGCTGCGGACTGGGTATGGCGTGTGCTCGTCGGCGTCGGCGATGCAATGGAGGAGGGGCGCTGACGGTACGCCCCGTCCACAGCCGGCTAGGGTGCGTCTGACAGCGTTCTGGTCCAGGCGATGGCGGCGTGGATGAGGACGGCGGCGCGGTAG
>NZ_PNFU01000018.1:0-4361 GCF_002871415.1 Microbacterium sp. UMB0228
AGCAATCATGCCGGGCCCGGCAGGCCGCCACCGCCCAGCATGGCCGCCGAGCGGGTCACGAAGAAAGTAACGGGGGGGGGGACCGCGTTGGTGCCGGAGGCCTGCGGCACGGCGCAGCCGGTGAGGGCGACGGCTGCGAGAGCGATCGCGAAAGCGGGTAGGGGCGAGTGGCGGTTCATGAGACTCCGACGTGAAGAAATGCATGCAGGTGCGCGAGCGGTACGCGAATGAGAGTCGCGACATGGCACCAGCGCGGTGGCGTGGGTTACTGCGAGAAGGCCAGTTCGGGGGTGCGGGCGAGCGCCGCACCCCCGAAGGTAGATCAGAGTGTGTCGAGGAGGTCTTTCATCGTGGCGATCTCCGTGGTCTGTGCCTCGATGATCGTCTCGGCCAGGGCGACCGCGTCACTGTTCTGGCCGTTGTGGACTTCGTCTTGGGCCATTTCGACGGCACCCTGGTGGTGCTCGATCATCTGCTCGAGGAACAGACGGCTGGCGTCCGCCCCGGTGGCATCTTCGAGGGCCTGCATGTCGTCGTCGGACATCATGCCGCCGCCGTGGTCCATGCCTTCCATGTTGGAGGTATCAGCGCCCCACTCTTCGAGCCACTGCTCCATCTTCTGGATTTCGGGGCCCTGCGCTGCCTTGATCTCTTCCGCGAGGGCGGCGACGCGCTCGTTGACGCCGTCCTTGCTGAGGAGCATGTCAGACATCTCGATGGCCTGAGCGTGGTGCTCCTTCATCATGCTGGCGAACATGATGTCGGCGTCATTGGCGTCCGCCGACGCCGGGGCGGAGCTGCTGCTCTCGTGATTCATGCCGGGCATATCGCCTCCGCCGGAGGTGTTTCCAGCGCAGCCGGCAAGGGCGAGCACAGCAGTGAGAGTGAGTGCGGCGGTCGCCGCAAAACGGGTCTTCATGATGGTTCTCTCCAAGAGTCGATGATGGTGCCCAGCGAGACAGGCTGGGCGAGGGGGCGTTGCCCATAGAACGGGCATGCCAGCCATCAGGTGCGACTGATGCAGAGAACGGTGAGAGACGGCGGCCGCAGCGGGTACAGCGCGCCGCGAAGCGCAAAACGTGAAAGGAGCGGACCAGGGGTTTCGGTGAGTGAGCGCCACCAGGCGGGCGGCCGGGTGACCAGCACTACGGCGATGAGGAGCGCGAGAACGCAGGCCATCCACGACATGCCGTGATCGTCAGAGCACGTCGCACAGCCCGTCTCATCCATCGCTGCAGCTTCGCCTGAGGCGTGTGCGGGGTGAGCGTCGGCATGCGCGGGTGCGACCGCGATGGTTTCGCTGTGCCCGGAGGGCATGGTGTGCGTGTTCATCGAGTGCATCGCCAGAAGCCCGAAGATCACGGAAAAGGCGACGGCGACGACGGTCAGCAGGGTGCGGGTGAGGGTGCGCTGGTCATGCACGCGCCGTGCGATCGTCGTCAACACTGTCCCACCTCCCTTTCTTCCAGGGTACGTCGCCGCCGCCCATGCGCCTACTTGTCGACGACGGCGTCCGGGCTGAGGTTCAGCCGTCGCAGCAACTGCGCATTCAGCGCGACAACGATCGTGGATAGTGACATCAACACTGCACCGACCGACATCGGCAACACGAACCCGACGGGGGCGAGCGCACCGGCAGCCAACGGCACCGAGAGAAGGTTGTACCCGGCGGCCCACCAGAGGTTCTGTTTCATCTTCCGGTAACTGGCCCGCGACAGCTCAATCACGGAGATCACCGATCGGGGGTCGTCGCTGGCGAGGATGACACCTGCGGAGGCGATCGCAACGTCCGTTCCTGCACCGATCGCAATCCCTACGTCTGCCTGGGCGAGGGCGGGGGCGTCGTTCACGCCGTCACCGACCATCCCGACCTTGCGGCCTTCGTTTTGCAGTTCTTTCACCTTGGAGGCTTTGTCCTCCGGACGGACCCCGGCGAAGTACCGGTCGATACCCAGCTCGCCGGCGACGGACGCGGCGACCGCGTCAGCGTCACCGGTGATCATGACCACCTGCACGCCGCGCTCGTGAAGCGCAACGACCGCGTGACGCGACTCGGAGCGGATTTGATCCGCGAGGCGCAGCGCGCCCGTCACCTGACCGTCGACGAGCACGTGGAGGATGATCGCACCCTCACCGCGCCACTCGTCGGCAACCGGCAGCTCGGCGGCGTGTTCTTGCTCGAGCATGTACGGGCCGCCGACCTGCACGACGTGTCCGTCGACACGGGCACGCACCCCCACGGCGGGGGAGGATTCAAAATCGGTCGATCGCGGAACGGTGAGGTTCTTCTCTTTCGCTGCGTTGACGATCGCACGGGCGAGGGGGTGCTCGGAGTCCGCTTCCGCGGCCGCCGCCCACGCGAGCAGCTGATCGGCGTCGGCCCCTGTGACGGGATCGATCGCGGTCACGGCGGGGGTGCCCTTGGTGAGCGTGCCGGTCTTGTCGAACAGGATCGTGTCGACGGTGCGCATGCTCTCCAGGGCGAGACGATCCTTGATCAGCACACCTCCACGGGCGGCGCGTTCGGTCGCTATCGACACGACCAGTGGGATCGCGAGACCCAGCGCGTGCGGGCAGGCGATGACCAGCACGGTGATGGTGCGGATCACGGCTGCCTCGGGCTGGCCGACGAGAGTCCACACAATCGCGGTGATCGCGGCAGCGCCGAGCGCGAACCAGAACAGCCACCCCGCTGCCTTATCCGCGAGTCGTTGCGCCCGCGACGATGAACTCTGCGCCTCCGTGACCAGTTTCTGGATGCCCGCGAGTGCGGTGTCTTCACCAATGGCGGTGATCTCTACCCGCACCCCGGAATCGGTGGCTACGGTTCCAGCGATTACCGGGTCACCATCGCTGCGGCGCACCGGCCGAGACTCTCCGGTGATCATCGACTCGTCCATGCTGGCCGAACCCTGCACGATCCGCCCATCCGCGGGGACCCGCCCGCCCGGACGCACCACCACCACGTCTCCGACCTGCAGATCAGCCGGTGCGACGGTGACAGTGGTGTCTCCGTCGACCTTCTCCGCCTCGTCGGGCAGCAATGCGGCGAGGGAATCCAACGCCGACGTCGTCTGGGCGAGGGAACGCATCTCGATCCAGTGGCCGAGCAGCATGATCACGATCAGCAGCGCCAGCTCCCACCAGAAATCCAGCTCGTGGTGCAGCAGCCCGATGCTCGCCCCCCAGGAGGCGAGGAACGCCACGGTGATCGCGAGGGCGATCAGCAGCATCATCCCCGGTTTGCGGGCACGAAGTTCACCGACCGCACCGGTCAGGAACGGGGCACCGCCCCACACGTACATCACCGTTCCGAGAGCCGGTGACACCCACGCGACCCACGCCGCGTCCGGCAGCGGGTACCCCAGGATCATCGAGAACATCGTCGAGAATCCGACCACCGGCACGGCGAGGAGCAGCATGATCCAGAACAGGCGCCGGAACTGCCCCACATGATCCCCGTGGCCGCCATGCCCGCCGTGACCGGCGTGATCTTCGTGGCCGCCGTGCCCGGTGTCTTCGTGCGGTGCAGCGTGATCGTGGCTCATCGCCCCATGGTCGTGCTCCGTCGTTGCCGCCGCCGTGTGGTTGCGGTGCGCGGTGTGATCGGTGTGTTCGTCGTGCTGGCTCATCGGAGACTCCTTGCTCAGGTGCGCCCGGGGTAAGCCGGACGCCGACAGATGCAACTCAGGGCTGGCTGGTCGCGAGAGCGTAGCCGGCCTCCTCCACCGCAGCCTTCACAGCGGCGGGGTCAACCGGGGCGGTGCTGCGGATGGTCACCCGGGAGGTGCCACCCGCGTTGAGATCCACGGTGACGGACTCGACACCGTCGACAGCGCCCAGCTCCTCACTGACGCTCGATGCGCAATGCGAGCATGTCATCCCGTCGACGAGCACCTCCGATGTGACCGCAGAATCGTCGTGGACGGCTGTCTCTGTGTTCGATGGGGCAGCGCAGCATGCGCAACCAGCGTTCGCATCCGTCAGTCCCAGCTCGATGCGATCAGTCATGGTGTTCTCCTTTACTAAACAGACGTGTGGTCATGAACGAACCAGGCGGGCGATGGCTTCGTTGGCCTCACGAACCTTCTCCGCTGCGAAGTCGCCACCCTCAGCACTTGCCTGAGCGACGCAGTGACTCAGATGATCGCTCAGCAACGACAACGCCACCGTCTCCAGGGCCTTCGTCGCCGCAGAGACCTGCGTAAGGATGTCGATGCAGTACTTGTCCTCATCAACCATCCGGGAGATCCCCCGCACCTGGCCTTCGACGCGATTCAACCGCTTCCCTGTGCGTCAGGATGGGGTGAGACACCAGCACTGCTGACCTTCGCACTGCACGGGGCGAGAACGGACCAATA
>NZ_PNFU01000019.1:0-4177 GCF_002871415.1 Microbacterium sp. UMB0228
GCTACGTTGGAGAACAGGTTCCCGTCGGAGCCGGTCCCAGATAACCGAGCCTCCACGAAACCCGGGGCGCTTCACTGAGTACGACGCCAGCGCGCAAAGCCCACGCATCACGCAGCCCGACGGCACCGAATGGGAGATTGAGGCTTGGTTCCAAAGTTTGTCAGACGACGAAGGGGTGCCCGAACTCCTCTGGCAAATCGTAAGCGCGGCTATCCGACCGTTCGTGAGGTGGGACATGTCCGCCTTCCTCATCGGGCCAAAGGGCAATGGCGGTAAGGGAACGTTCCTAAAGTTGCTCGCTAGTCTCCTAGGCCCAACAGCGTTCACGTCGATTCCGCTGACATCGTTCGGTGACACCTTTGGGCTTGCCGATCTCATCACCAAGAACGTCAACCTCGTCGATGAGAACGAAGTGGGTGCATTCGCCACGCGGCTCGCACTCTGGAAGGCGTGCGTCACAGGAGACCCCATCAAGATCGAAGAGAAGTATGTCAAAGCGGTCCGGATGCGGTGGTTTGGGTTCGAGGTCCAGTGCTACAACGAGATGACCCCGAGGGTCAAGGACAAGTCTGCGGCTATGGCTCGCCGCATGCTTCTCGTGCCGATGGTGAAGAACTTCAAGGGCATCGAGAACAAGGACATCAAGGACAAGTACCTCACTGACCCGGCCATACTCAGATACGTACTCAAGCGAGCGCTGCAGATGACTCACGAGTCATTCGACGTTCCACTCGTGTCCCAGCAGGCACTCGACCGATGGTTCGCCGCAAACAATAAGGTCGTCGGGTGGTGGCAGGAACACAAGGATGACTTCGTGTGGGACCTCCTGCCGTGGGCGTTTCTCTACGACGCGTACAAGGCGTGGTATGCCAACGTCGAGCCGAGCGGAACCGTCGAAGGCCTCAGTCAGTTCACCGAATCTCTCAAGGATCACTTGCACAGCTCGTCGGAATGGGGCGTCACGAATACATCCGTACGCCCTGGGACCCGCATGTCCACTCCCGAGCTGCTAATCGACCAGTACAAGCTGACGGCCTGGATGAACCCGGCATACACAGGAGCCGATCCGGCCAAGCGATCGATACCCGCTTTGAAGGCGAACTACAAAGGGCTTCTTCGCCAGACCCAAGTGCTCGCAGCCGGCGGGAAGGATGATGACAAGTGAACCGCAGGTCGATCACGAACTCGAGAACTGCACAGCAGGTTGACCGCGCAACACCAGCCGGTCGGGCGCCCCGTTCAACTCGTCCGCAGCCGCTCGCACGGTTTGCGTCCTCGCACTGCCCCGCAGGGCGCCAGGAGCTTCTGACGAGCGACGTAGGCACAGAAGTGTATGGGGCCTACACCTTTGATCGGCGTGAAGAAGAAAGATGCACCCCGCAGCAACTTCGCAGGTGGTGTCCCTATGAGCGCCAGGGGATTTCCGCGGGAGAGCCAGAGAGGGCTTTGTGGCCTGTTGCGTCAACGACAGAGCGGGCCACGAACGAGGTCGAAAGCAGCGAAGCATGAGTTTCACGATGACCTATGACGTGTCCCACAAGGTTGGGCGCGGAGGACACGCCAGGGCCTTTTTCAGGCACATCGCGAGGGACGTGGATCAGGCGGCCGGGTTCTCGTTCCGCCACGCGAACCGGAACATCGTTCCGGAACGGACCAAGCTCAACAGTACGTTTCTGAACGATGGTGAAGGCGGCTACCGGCGTCCTCAGTCGATCGACGGTCGGCCGCCGAGCGATGAGTTCCACGATTACCTGCAGCGGCGCCTGAGTACGGTCACGAGGCCTCTCCGCAAGGACGCGATCCTCGTTAGAGGCGTCGTGCTCCAGCTGGATCCCAAGTGGTTCGAACAGCACAACCCCGACTGGCGTGAGGGCGGGCTGAACCGACAGGCAGCCCAGTACACGCGCGCCGCCGTGGACTGGGCCCGACGAGAGTTCGGGGAGGAGAACATCATCGGTTTGTCGATGCACCTCGACGAGGTTCATCCCGGGCTTCAGCTCATGATTACCCCCGTCACAGTCGATGGACGGCTGTCGCAGAAGGACTTTTTTAAGGGACCGGCGGATCTCAAACGCCAGCACCGAGGAGTCCGGGACGCAGTGGCCGCTGCGGGCTACGACGTTGAGTATCGGGTAACCGAGCGATCACGAGAGCACCTCAGCAGCAGTGAGTTCCAGGCCAAGGCGGACCGGCTTCGTGATGCAACGAGAGCGCTCGAGTTCGAGCTCGATGTGAGCCTGCAGCGAAACAAGAGCCTCGCCAAGCGCTCCACCGCGCTGGATCAGCGAGAGAAGGAGCTCGCGGAACGCGAGTCGCAGGTCGCCGAACGTCGGCGAGAAGCTGCTGCCGCGCAAGCGAGAGCGGTGGATGAAGCTGCGGCGGCGAGAACCTCATCATTGCGCGCTCGCGAGGCGCACCTGGCGGCAGAACGTGCTCGCGAAGAAGCCGCGGCCGAGCGCGAACGCCTGGCGCTGAACAATCAGCGGCTCGAAAGCCTCCCGCCGTTTTTCGAGCGCTGGCTCGACAAAACGACCATCAATGAGAAGCCGATTCGAAAGCGGTTCGAAGCGGATCGGATCAAGATGCGCAACGAGATCGACACCAAGCTCGACCCAGCCGTGATTCATGTCGACAAGCCGAGAGACGCGCTCGAACTCTAGAGCTCGCATGGGGAGGAGCAGTCGAGTGCGACTGCTCCTCCTCTACGTCCCCGGCTACTCCTACGCTGACCGTATGACCGCTGATGAATCTCAATCGAAAGCTCGCGCTCGCCTGCAGCCTCGACCCTCAGAAGACACGATGCGCGCCCTTGGGGATGCGATAGCCCGCCTTAACGGAGACGGTGATTACGTTGCCCGGGCGATGACCGAGTCGCTCCTTGCCGAACGACCGATGACGGAAGAGCCGTCGCTGTCCCCGGAAGAGATCGAATTTCTCATCTCGTCTGGGGAGTTCACTCCCGAGGAATTCGACGACATCGCCATGCAGGTTTGACGCGGCGCATTGCCAGCCGGTGCCGCGAACGCTCTGGTCGCGGAGCTCCATCAGAGTATGTCTGACGACGACGTGCGAGGCTTCCTCGACCTCAGCGACGACGAACTCGATGAGTTCGTGAGCAGCGGGCGACTCTACGCAGTCCAAATCGCCGGCAAGCGCCGCTTCCGGCCTGGCAGTTCAGCTTGTCATCGCCCGGGAAACTTCTCCCGCATCTCACCGAGATCATCGCGCTCGTTGCTGCAAACCGCTGGGTGTCGGTGGCCGGGCTGATGTCAACGCCGCAATCCGAGGTGGTCGCTGAGGGCAAGCAGACTCCAGTTCAATGGTTCCGAAATGGTGGAGGGATCGATGCCCTAGCGGAGATTCTGGAGGCTGAGCGATGGACCTAGCGCGAGGGATGGTTGCAGGCCAGCGGCGTCCTATCAACGGTCATCGCCTCTAGGTTCGCGAGAGTCGGCAAGTGGATTCGCTTGGCCCCCCGGTGGCCTTCAGGTGGCCTCCGGTTGGCCACATAGTGGACTCTCCGCGCGACCACTCACGTCGATGGCCTTTTTCTCGCCGCGAAATGGCCTTTTCCTGGCCATATGAGGGCCACTTTGAGACCATTCTGTTCCTGAGTCCTTTGGTACTGACCACATAGTGGCCCAATGAGGGCCACCGGGAGGCCACCGGGTCTAAGCATGAACGAACCGCGCGATTGGCCGTGACCGGAACTGCCGTCTAGACGCCAGAGATGTCTGCGGTTGCCCATAAAGTCCCAGGATGAACACAACCACCAAGCTCCACGTTCAAGCCCGCTACCCGCACGGCGACACAGTGACAGGAGTCACGGCATGAGCGTCCGCCGTATCGCTGGCCCCGATTCGCTTTGGAGACTCGCGAAAAGCAGTCTCGAACCGCTCGATCCAGTCGAGTTCAGATACGAGATGCATCTCGAAGAGATGATCGAGGCCACACCAGAGCTGACCGGCGAGAGAACCATGATCATCGGCCGACAGGTAAGAACGCCGGACGGTCACGTGTTGGATCTGCTCAAACTCAGAGCTACGGGCTCAACGATCACATCAGAGTGCAAGAGAGGCCGTGCGAAGGCTGATGCAGTCGGACCCTGGAGTCCCGCGGGGTGGTGGTCTTTCGGGCCCGCGGCGTCGTGACCGCGACGGGGTGAGCCATCGTGCGA
>NZ_PNFU01000002.1:0-103895 GCF_002871415.1 Microbacterium sp. UMB0228
TGAAGCGCCCCGGGTTTCGTGGAGGCTCGGTTATCTGGGACCGGCTCCGACGGGAACCTGTTCTCCAACGTAGCTGACGGGCTCGTGGGATGCCCAGTGGGCGGCCTCGAACTCGGCGGGCGGGATGTGTCCGATCTCGCCGTGCAGGCGTCGGTGGTTGTACCAGTCGACGTATTCGGCGACCGCGATCTCGACGTCGCGGATCGACGCCCACCCGCCCTTGGGGCGCATCATCGGGTTGCGGATGCACTCGGCCTTGAACAACGAGTTCAGCGCCTCGGCCATCGCGTTGTCGTAGCTGTCACCGACCGTTCCGACGGACGCGACGGCGTCGGCTTCGGCGAGGCGCTCGGTGTAGCGAATGGCTCGATACTGCACTCCGGCATCGCTGTGATGGATCAGCCCGGTGATGTCCTGCCCCGCTCTGCGGCGCTCCCAGAGACTTATGTCGAGCGCGTCGAGGGCGAGATCGGTGCGCAGCGACGTGGACACCTGCCAGCCGACGACACGGCGAGAGAACACGTCGAGGACGAACGCGGCGTAGGTCCACCCGGCGTGGGTACGGATGTAGGTCAGGTCCGCAACCCAGAGCTGGTTCGGTGCCGTCGCGGTGAACGCGCGCTTCACGAGGTCGGCGGGCCGGTCGGTCTCCGCGCCGTCCCCGAAGGTGGTCTTGCGGGTCTTGTCGCGCCGGATGCCCTGGATGCCCGCGGCGCGCATCAGCCGCTCGACGGTGCAGCGGGCGACCTCGACGCCTTCCCGGTTCAGGGCCGCATGGATCTTCCTGGCGCCGTAGACACCGAGGTTCGCCTTGTGGACCACCCGGATGTCCTCGGTCAGCTCCGCGTCCCTGACAGCCCGGGCAGACGGCGGCCGGCTCTTTGCGGCGTAGTAGGTGCTCGGGGCGATCTGGACGTCCGCGTCACGCAGGACCTGGCAGATCGGCTCGACCCCGAACCGGTCGCGGTGCTCGTCGATGTACTCGACGAGCACCGCGGTCGGCACCTCGGCTACTTCAGCTTGCGGTCGAGCTCCGCCGCGGCGAAAAACGCTGATGCCGTCTTCAGGATCTCGTTCGCCCGCCGCAACTCCCGCACCTCGGCCTCGAGCTCCTTGATCCGCTGCGCCTCCGCGGTCGTCACCCCGGGCACCTGCCCGGCGTCGATCTCGGCCTGCTTCACCCAGCCCCGCAGTGTCTCCGGGTTGATCCCGAGCTGCTCGCCGATGCGCTGGAGCGCACCGGCCTTCCGCGCGGGGTCCTGTCGTGCCTCGACCGCGAGCCGCGTCGCGCGCTCACGCAACTCGTCCGGGTACTTCTTCGGTGCTGCCATGACTCTCATCCTCCGTGAGTTGAGAGCCTCCACCGAACCCGGGGCGCTTCAAGCAATGATGTGGGCAGCGGCCGGTACTGGTGAAACCTCAACTTCGATGTTGGACTTCAGTGGCTTCGCCGGGTGGCATCTGGTTCCGCGAGCCCTGATCGGTTGCTGTGAGTGCGAGCGCGGCACGGTGGAGTTCGATGCCGTCTGGCGATTGCGCGAGCACCCATACGCTCAGGTGCGGGCGGGGATTCGGTGACCCAATAAGCGCGATGAATCGATGGAAGCGAAGTTCCAAGTCGACGAGGTGGGAGATGTAGGTGTTGAGATCCAGCGGGCTGGGTTCTGGCGGACCGTTGGGATGGGTGTGCCATTCTCCGATCCATTGTGAGCGGTCGACCTTGTGGGCGCGGTCCGCGGCGAGTTGGGTGTATTCGAGGTCACGGAGGAAGTAGCCGGGTTGGTGGACGGCGTTCGGACCGGGTGCGGAGGCGGATGTAATGACGAGGGCGTTTTCGTGTCCGAAGAGTGCACCGCCGGTTTCGAGCGTGGGGTCGCTTCTCGCGATGATCGTTCTGATCGATGTGAGCGCACCCTGGGTGATACCGACGGTCCAGCTCACGGGTGGCGATGGCATGCGGGGCAGTCCGGGTAAGGGGGCGTCGCGGAGGACCAGTGCGGGTGGAGTGCTCGTCGCGCATCGAAGGGGGCGGCGTAGCCGGGTGATGGGCGGAGGGCGATGACGAGGTTGTCATCGGTGAGGGTCTGATCGACTTCACCGGCGTTTTGCAAGAGAGTCGCGACGGCGACTTTCGCTGCGATGCTCCCAACGAGGTGAAGGTCTCCACCTATTGCGGTCATCGGGTTGTGTCGGGTGCCGTCCCCGTAGCCTCGGTCCAGGCTCGGTTCGGGATCGATCATTCCGTTGTCGCGCATGTATCGACGCTGACAGTCGAGGCATCCGACCTCGGGCAGTGCACGGATGCGCAGAATCTCTCCGTATCTGCCGTCGGCGAGGACGCAGGCGAACACAATCGGTTTGCCCGCACGGCGTGCAAGGTAGTTTGCGACGCGTCGGGGTTCGACTCCGTCGACGGTGCAGATGATGATGTCGGCGGCGTCAATCAGGGGTCGGGTGATGTTGGCGTTGGCGGTGAGGTCGATGGGCCATGGGCTGATGTTGCTTTCCGGCCACTGCCTGTTCAGGGATGCCTTTAATCCATCCACTTTGGACATTCCAACGCTCGCGGCAGCGAGGACGTGCCGGGGAACGTTGTGGAAGAGGATCTTGTCAGGATCGACCAGGTCGATGTGGCCAACTCCGTAGCTTGCGAGTGCTTCGGCTGCGGCTCCTCCGATGCTGCCGGCGCCTAGCAGGAGCGCCCGCGAGGTCGAGAGGAGGCTGGTTGGCCAGAGGCTTCCAAGGGCGGTCACATGCTGGGTTCCGTCCTGGATGTCCAAAGAAATGGGGCGGACGGTGTCGTTCGAGATCGTCCACGCCGACCAGGCCGGAAGCCGTTCCCCATCGCGGATCTCCGGAGGGTCGGGACAGAAGGTCACGGCGATGTGCCATTGGCCGGGAAGCGGTGCGATCGCCTGCGGGACGAGGGTCTGGAAGGCGTCGAAGGGCATTGTCGCGTGTTGGTGGGTGAGAAGGTACGCGCAAAACGCGGCGTCCGCCGGCACTCGGTACCAGTGGCCGACGCGATTGAAGTCGGCGACCGTGAGGAAGTGGTCGGGATCCTCCGTGAGATGGACGAGGTCCGAGTCTTCGTTCGAGAGGGCGACGACTATGGCGGCCTTGTCCGGTGCGGACAGACGGCAGGTGAGATTGCCCCACGCGTACGACTTGTCGATGACCTCCATCGCTTCGGTGGGCAACAGCACCAGCCAGTTCTCGCCACTCATGCGCTGTGCTCGGTCACGCTGTCTCTTCCGCGGTCGCGGTGATCAAGTGATCGAGTTGCTCGTCGGTGACGATGCCGTTGACTGTCATGTTCGGGATCTTGCCGCGCTGAAACAGGGCGAACTCGATCATCCATCCCGACGCTTTCAGGATCAGATCGCTGGTCCGCGAGAAGAGGTCCCACTGGTCGGCATCACGGAGCAGGCAGAGGCCGCCATTGGGGAGCACGTGGTACTGGGTGAAGCTTCGCAGGGTGACGTCGGGCTGCGGTTCCAAAGGGTAGAGGATTGGTGGGACCGCGGGGAAGCCGTGCCCGTACGCGACCCGCGCGCGCAGCGGCTGGTCGACGAGGTTTGACAGCCCGGCTGGTTCGGGTCGTGTGAATGGCCATACCGGGAGTGCGCCGCTGAAGTGACCGGCACCTTCGGGCGTCCACTCGAGGGCGGGGGCCACCGAACCGATGTCGTCGATCTCCTGCGCGAGACGACCCGGGTCATCCTCCCACCAGCTGCGGAGGATCAAGGTCAGCCCTGCGGGGAATCGCGAACCGGACGCGGCCCAGTCTCTCCCGCTCCACCGGGAGGCAGTACGAGCGGGAACGCAGTCCCGAAGACGGACTGCCAGTGACGTGTCGCGGCCGGCTGATCATTGGAGGCGACGGCCCGAAGCGCCGCGACGGCGTCAGCTGCTGCATCCTCTAGGGACCTGCGCAGACCGGCCACGTCCAGACTCGGCTGGATCAACCCGGAGAGCTCCGCGGGATCTTCAACGCGCAAGGAGTGCGTCGAGGCGTTGACGAAGAAGTTCTTCAACGCCTCGGGTCGGTTGTTGCTCACCGACAGGCAGTCCAACGCGAGAACCTCCATCACGAGCGACTTGACCGTGCCGGTCACATCTTCATGCTGACGCGACCAGTACTTGAGGACCCGGACCAGCGGGCGAAACAACGACCAGTCCTGCTGCCGCCGTGCGACCTCGTTGATGAGGTACTCAGGGTCTGCGAGCGACCAGCGCTCCTCCTTCTTGAACGGGATCAGGATCCCGTCCGGACGTCGCAACGCTGGCATCACATCGACAGTGAACGCGTTGTCCTGCTCCGGCGGATCGACGAAACACTTCGCGGCGCGATTGCGGTCGGCGGTGCGGATCAGGCGCACCAGCTGCGCGCGCGATCCGTGGGACACGGAGAGGAGATCGTTCACCAGATCATGGCAACGCTCGATCGCCTCTTCGGCAGAGCCCCCGTCCTCGCCCCAGTCCGGGTGCTCGTCCTGATCGAACTCGACCACGAGATCCACATCATGCACCGGCTGCAGCTGGGTGCTGCGGGCGAGCGAACCCGACCCCCACACCACCTTCACATCCGGCGCGGTCAGCAACGCGGACGTGAAGGTGTCGCGACGGTCACGGGCAATCTGCACGACCTTCACATCCGCGTCGACAACCGACTGCAGGGTAGCGAAAGACTCGAGAACCGTCATGGAGCACCTCTCCCCAGCGGCCCGGGTGCGGGCGCTGATTCAGCGTACGGCCGACCTCGGACATCTTGCGGAAGAGTCGCCGTCTCTCGTCCCGCATACTCGGCGCCCTCACGTCCGACTACATGCAGCGTTCTCAGGAACATGGCGGATCCGCCATTTGTCCGCCACTTCATCTGAGAATCCGCCATCTTCGCCGAGAACCTACAAGTTGAAGTCGCCGCCCGGTGCCATGTCGGCGAACCGGGAATAGTGCCCCTGGAAGGCGACGGTGATCGTCGCGGTCGGACCGTTACGGTGCTTGGCCACGATGAGGTCGGCTTCGCCGGGACGGACGTCCTTGTCGTAGACCGAGTCGCGGTGCAGCAGGATGACCATGTCGGCGTCCTGCTCGATCGATCCGGACTCTCGCAGGTCGCTGATCGCGGGCTTCTTGTCCTGGCGCTGCTCGGGACCACGGTTCAGCTGCGACAGTGCGATGACCGGCACCTGCAGCTCCTTGGCGATGAGCTTGAGGCTTCGAGAGAACTCCGAGACCTCCTGCTGACGGGACTCGACGCGCTTACCCGACGTCATGAGCTGGAGGTAGTCGATGATGACCATGCGCAGACCGGCACGCTGCTTCAGCCGTCGGCACTTCGCCCGGATCTCGACGAGCGTCATGTTCGGGCTGTCGTCGATGTAGAGCGGGGCGTCGTTGATGCGGCCGCGGGTGGCGGCGACCGTCGTCCAGTCCCGCGGGTCGAGCGTTCCCTTGCGCATGTTCTGCAGCGGGATCGCCCCCTCGGCGCTGAGCAGACGCATCGCGATCTCGCTCTTGCCCATCTCGAGGGAGAAGAAGATCGAGGGGAAGTCGTGCCCGATCGAGGCCGCACGGGCGAAGTCGAGGGCGAGCGTGGACTTTCCCATCGCGGGTCGCGCGGCGACGACGATCATCTGCCCGCCGTGCAGGCCGTTGGTGAGCTCGTCGAGCTCGCGGAAGCCGGTGGGGATGCCGGTCATGGAACCGTCGCGGCCGTTGGCCGCCTCGATCTCCTCGACCGCGGCGTCGACCGCGACCGTGAGCGGCACGTAGTCCTCGGCCGTCTCCGAGCCGGTCACCGAATAGATCTCGGCCTGCGCGTTGTTGACGATGTCGGTCGCGTCGCCCTGGCCGTCGTAGCCGAGCTGGACGATGCGCGTCCCGGCGTCGACGAGGCGGCGGAGGATCGCGCGCTCGGAGACGATGCCGGCGTAGTAGCCGGCGTTGGCCGCGGTCGGGACGATCGACGTGAGCGTGTGCAGGTAGTCGGCGCCGCCGGCCTTGCTGAGCTCCCCCGTCTTGATCAGCTCGTCGGTGACGGCGACGACGTCGGTCGGCTCACCGTGGGAGTAGAGCGAGAGGATCGCCTCGAAGATGAGCTCGTGCTTGGGGATGTAGAAGTCGGCGCCCTTGAGCGTCTCGATCACGTCGGCGACCGCGTCCTTCGACAGGAGCATGCCGCCCAGGGCGCTCTGCTCGGCGAGGAGGTCGTGCGGAGGGGTGCGCTCGGGCGGACGCTGCCCTCCCAGGCGCTCCTCGGAGATGTCGGCGATCGACACTGTGTTCCCTTCGATGCGACGGTTCTGAGGCGGGCCCCGCGCGCGCATCCGCGGATGCCGGTGCGGGGGACCGCGGCCGCGCGGCGGCCATCCCCAGACAAGCAGGTGCCCCCGACATTCGGTCGCTCGACCACGCTATGAGCGGTCTCCACACGGTGCAACACGGCCTGTGGATAACCATGTGGACAGCGTGCGGACAATCTCGGAGTGTCTGTGCAGAACAGGTGTGGATAACCCGGTGGACGGTGTGAACACCGGACTTTTTTCATCGCCCTGAACAGGGTTTTACCGTTTCCCCACCCTGTGGATGAAAACGAGTTTAAATTGCGCGTTGAAGGTTTCCCCTCCGGAGGGGGCATGTGTAGAACCTGGGGAAAGTCAAGCCGGAAATCCGCCGGGCGCGTCACGATCTGACACGAGAAGAATCGGATGTAAACGCCCCTGGACAGACAGAGGGTCCGCGAGTATTCTGCCTCCCATCGACACACCCGTGGACCTTCGGAGGGGGAGGACGACGTGGACGCTCGGACCACCCGACGCGGCGTACCCCACGCCGTCCTCTGGGGTGGAATCGGCGCGCTCGCCT
The DNA here is from genome assembly GCF_002871415.1 of Microbacterium sp. UMB0228. Classification (NCBI taxonomy): domain Bacteria; kingdom Bacillati; phylum Actinomycetota; class Actinomycetes; order Micrococcales; family Microbacteriaceae; genus Microbacterium; species Microbacterium sp. UMB0228. The sequence goes on from NZ_PNFU01000002.1 coordinate 6,871, forward strand.
GGGCAGCCCTGACCGTCCTCACCGGCGGCGGCTCCGCGCACGCGGACGAGCAGCCGAAGGGTCCGCTCGACAGCCTCACCTCGGTCGTATCCGAGACCGTCACCGCCGTGACGAAGCCGGTCGTGAACGACGTCGTGGCTCCGGTGGTGAACCAGGTGGCGACTCCGGTGGTCCAGGAGGTCGTCGCGTCCGTGGTGCGCGAGGTCGTGGCTCCGGTCGTGACCCACACCGTCGCTCCCGTGCAGGAGGCCGCTCCCGCCGTCGTCGAGACGGTGACCGAGACGGTGACGCAGGTCCCGGTCGTCGGAGACGCCGCGGCCCCGGTGCTCGAGGCGGTCGCTGAGACCACCGAGACGGTCGTCGAGCCCGTGACCGACGTGCTCGGCTCTGCACCGGTCTCACAGATCACGGCGCCCGTGCTCGACCTCGTCGGCGGCCTTCCGCTGGTCGGCGGCATCGTCGTCGACTCCGGCGCCATCGACCTGGTCGAGAACGTCGTCGGCATCGTGGATGGCACGACCGGCCTGATCGGCGGCGTCGTCGAAGAGACCGTTCCGCCGGTCGTCGAGGTGCTCACGCCACACGAGCCGGCCGCACCGCAGACCCCGGAGGGCTCCGTCCCCGCGGGTGTGACCACGGCGCGCGACGAGATCGCCGCGCTTCCCGAGCCTGCGCCCGCGCCGTCGGCCTCCCCAAGCACGGGCCAGCACTCTGCGCTCCGTACCGTGGCTTCCTTTGCAGGCCCGGTCTCCGCGCCCGACTCCTCGGAAGCCGGCGCCGGTGACGCTGCTCCGGTGCCGCTCGGTGCTCCTCCGGCCGCTCCGGCCGCCCCCGCCTCTTCCTCCGCCACCTCGGCCGGCGGTTCCACCAGCGCCCCCGCTCGCCTCAGCGAGATCGGCGCCACCCCGCTCCGTGCTGGGGAGCGGGCAGCCGGCGCACGGGACGACGCCCTTCCGGGCGCCCCCGTCGCCGACACCGACGTCTCTCCCGACTGACGGACTGTCGCGTCATCCCACCCGGATGACAGATGCCGTGCTGCGCGCGCACTTCCTCGCGTGCATCCCATCAGACAGACCAGTCACGTCAGGAGAACCATCATGCGTACCTACGCGAAGCGCGTCCTCTGGGGCACGCTTATCGCCGGCGGGATCACCCTGCTCGGCGCGACAGCCGCCAATGCGGCCGAGACATCCGGAGACGACGGCTTGCTCTCCGGCACCCAGGCCGTAGCGCCCATCACCGCCCCGATCACGGTCGTCGACAACGCGATCTCCGTGCTCGGCGATGCGGCATCCACGGCGCCTGCTCCGGCACCGGCTCCCGCTCCCGCCCCGGCTCCCGCCCCCGCTCCGCAGACGAGCGGCGCGGAGGGCACGGCATCCGGCACCCAAGCCGTGGTGACGGTGAACCTTCCCGTCACGGTGACGGACAATGCCATCAGTCTCACCGAAGACTCCACGACCAGCACCCCGGCCGCCGCTCCTCCCCAGAGCGCGGCTCCCCAGGCCCCTGACGCGGCCGGGGTGCTTTCCCTCGACACGGACGGCCTGGATGGTGTGCTCTCGGGCACCCAGGCTCTCGTGGCGGTCAACGCCCCGGTGACCGTGTCCGACAACGCCATCTCGCTGCTCGGTGACTCCGAGTCGGCCGCCGAGGGAGAGAGCGCCGCAGCACCGGCGCCTGCCCCCGCGACCGGGTCGAGCACCTCGGGCGAGGACGGCACCGCGAGCGGCACCCAGGTCGTCGCCCCGGTGACGGCCCCGGTCACCGTCGGCGGCAACGCCATCTCGCTCCTCGGCGACAGCGAGGCCTCCGGCACCACCGGCGGCACTGCGACCCCGACCGCACCCGCGACCGGGTCGAGCACCTCGGGCGAGGACGGCACCGCGAGCGGCACCCAGGTCGTCGCCCCGGTGACGGCCCCGGTCACCGTCGGCGGCAACGCCATCTCGGTCCTCGGCGACAGCGAGGCCACCGGCACTACCACCGGCGGCACCGCGGCCCCGACCGCACCCGCGGCCGGAGGCAGCACCACCGGCGGAGACGACAGCACCCTCGGCGGCACCCAGGTGGTCGCACCCGTGACCGCCCCCATCGGCGTCACCGGCAACGCCATCTCCGTCACCGACGACGCCACCGTCACCGGCACCACCGGCGCCACGTCCCCGACCGCACCGGCGGCCGGAGGCAGCACCACCGGCGGCGACGACAGCATCCTCGGCGGCACCCAGGTGGTCGCACCCGTGACCGCCCCCATCGGCGTCACCGGCAACGCCATCTCCGTCACCGACGACGCCACCGTCACCGGCACCACCGGCGGCACGACGTCCCCGACCGCACCGGCGGCCGGCGGCAGCACCACCGGCGGCGACGACAGCACCCTCGGCGGCACCCAGGTGGTCGCACCCGTGACCGCCCCCATCGGCGTCACCGGCAACGCCATCTCCGTCACCGACGACGCCACCGTCACCGGCACCACCGGCGGCACCACGTCCCCGACCGCACCCGCGACCGGAGGCAGCACCACCGACGGCGACGACAGCATCCTCGGCGGGACTCAGCTGGAGCTCCCCGTGACGCTTCCCATCACGATCGGCGGGAACGCGATCTCCGTCGTCGGCGAGAGCACGGTGACCGATCCCGGCACGAACCCCGGAACGGACCCGGGCACGGATCCGGGCACTGATCCCGGAACGGACCCGGTCACCGACCCCGGAACCGACCCGGGCACCGACCCCGGCACCGACCCCGGAGTGAACCCGGGAACGACGCCGAGCACCGGAGCTGGCATCACCAGCATGCCGTGGGCTGCGGGTGCCGCCGCGACGGGTGAGGCCACCGGCCTCGCGATGACCGGTGGCGCCTCGGCCCCGTGGCTGTGGGCCCTCGCCGCTCTCCTGCTGCTGGGAGGTGCGGGCCTGCTGCGCCGTCGCACGGCGTAGGCGCTGAGCCCCGGCGGTGGCGATGTCCTCGGGGGAGGAGACTCGCCCCCGCCGGTGCGCGGCAGCGTCCGCACGTGCGGTGCAGCCCTCGCTGCGCTTCCTCTGCCGAGCGTGACCGCCGCGCAAACGGCGGATGCCCCGTGGTCCCCCCACCGCGGGGCATCCGTGCGCCCGTTCTGCGGACGCACGGGACGCGATGCGGGGGCTTAGCCGAGCTCCTGGAGCTCCGCCGTCATGTCGCCGCCTGCGTCTCCGGTGTTGACCGTGCCCTTCGGCTCGAAGAGGATCGCGTGCACTTCTTCCCCGGCTTTCGGGCAGTGCTCGACGCCCCGGGGCACCACGAACACGTCGTTCGGGTTCAGGATGACGTCGCGGTCGCGGAGCTGGATCGTCAGGCGTCCGCTCACCACGAAGAACAGCTCGTCGGTCTCGGGATGCGTGTGCCAGACGAACTCGCCCTGCAGCTTCACGACCTTGACGTCGTAGTCGTTGACGCTCGTCAGCCGGTGCGGCTGCCAGTGCTCGTGGATGGTGGACAGGGCCTCGTGCACGTTGCGAACGTCGTCCGTCATGGCCAGCAGCCTATCCTCACGGCGGGGCGATCAACCCGTCGGCGTCGACGACAGCGGCACTGCCCGGGAAGTCCCGCTGGCCGCGCTCGTCCATCAGGGCGCCGGCCCGACCGGTCGGATCGGGCTCCGGGGCGCCGCCGTCGGCCCCCAAGCGGATCGAGCGGACCTGTCCGCCGAGAAACGTTCCGTCGGCACGGAGACGGACCGACAGGTAGGCGCCGAAGCGGGTCTCCTCCTCGGCCCCGAAGACGCCCCCGCCCGCGAAGTTGCCCAGGCTGTAGGCGATGAGGCGGCCGCGGTAGAACTCCGCACCCCGGACGACGTGCGGACCGTGCCCGACCACCAGATCGGCGCCGGCGTCGACGGCTGCGTGGGCGAACGCCTGCGGATCACCCCGGTTCTCCCCGAAGCTGTGCTCGGTCCCCCCGGTGACCGCGTCGGCCTCCGGTCCCTCGGCGCCCATGTGCGCGTGGACGACGACGAGGTCGGCCTGCTCCGCCGCCGCACGCACGACCTGACCGACGTGACGGAGGTCGGTGACCCGGTTGAATCCCCCATACGGCGCGAAGCCGACCAGGGCCACGGTGGTCTCCCCCACCCTCGTCACGACGACCTCGTTCCGGTCCCCGACGGCGTCCATGCCCTCCGCGCGCAGAACGGTCCTCGTCTCGTCGACGCCCTCCCGGCCGAAGTCGTGACTGTGGTTGTTCGCCTGATTGAGCACGTCGAAGCCGCGCAGCGCCGCAGCGGCATCCGGCTCGCTGCGGAACGCGAGGCAGTGGTCGCTCCCGCCGCACTTGTCGACGCCGGTGTCCGCCGCGATCACCTGCTCCAGGTTGCCGGTGACGATGTCCTCGGTGAACCAGGGGCGTACCTCGTCGAAGGTCGATCGCCCGCGATCCGCCGGGATTCCGTGCGACGCGTCGTACAGCAGGATGTCCCCGACGGCGCCGATGCTCACCTCTCCCGCGCGGGCTCCGTCCCGGTCGGCGATCGCGGCCGGCCGAGCGGGGATCGCCGCTGCCGCGCTCACGGCGAAGCCGACCCCCAGCAGTGCCAGCACCGCGACCGGGGTCCGCCAGGGGACTCTGCGAGGCGCGCGGTCGACCGCGGCCCGCCGACGAGGCAGATCCCACAGCCAGGTGAGTCCGTCGCGAGCGGTGAGCCGATCGAGGCCGATGCACGCGGCGACGAGACCCGCCGTGAGCACGATCGGGAGCAGGAGGGCCGCGATCAGCTGCACCGCCTGCCCCGCGTCGGAGAGCACGCCCACGAGCGCGGCGTCGGCGAGCGCGAGCAGCGGCATGTGCAGGAGGTAGATCGGCAGGGTCCGGACGCCGAGCGCCTGCAGGCCCCGCCCGACCAGAGGGAGGCCCGCGAGGATCGGGGCGACCGCGAGTCCCATCGCCACCCCGAGGACGGACACGGCCGGCCACACCCCGGGAACGGTCTCCGTGCCCGTCACGCGCATGACGGCGTAGGCGGCGAGGTATCCGAGGATCAGGGCCCCGGCGAGTGCGGGTCGCGGCCGAGCGGTGAAGCGACGGATGCGCGGCGCGAGGTACGCGCCTCCGAGGAAGAAGAAGAGGTTGTAGAGGAGCGATCCGCGGTTGCTCACCACGTCGACCAGTCCGGCGGCCACCGCCACCGAGAGCATGCCGGAGCCCACCAGCAGGACGCCGCGCGGCAGCCGGTGCAGGCCCTTCGCGACGACGAAGTACAACGCGAGCGCGTAGAGGTACCAGGTGTTCGGCGGGCTGATCGTCACCCCCTCCACGAACGCGGAGACGCTCCGCGGCACGAACGTCGGGAAGTCCGGGAATGCCCACATCGCGGCGGCGTGGATGAGGCTCCACAGCAGGTACAGGTAGAGGAAGCGGACGACGCGGGGACGGAACACGACGGCCCACGGTCGGGCCAGCGCCGCGGAGGCGAAGTACCCGGACAGGAACAGGAACAACGGCATGAGGAACGGCCAGATGAGGTCGCTCGCGAGACCCCAGGCTCCAGGGAGGGGGATACCGAGCCGCCAGTCGACCTGCAGGTAGGTCTTCAGCACGACGTGCCAGAACACCACGAGGACGATCAGCAGCCCCTTCGCGGCATCGCCCCAGGGCGCTCTGGATGTCGGGAAGGGGGGTGGTGTCACCATGGAATCGAGCCAACAGCACAGCATGTTGCGTCGGCGTATGAGAAATGTCGCCTGATCCTCACCTCGTCCCGATGCAGAACGCCCCCTGTCCCGGAGGACAGGGGGCGTTCCGTTCGACAGGCGTGCGCCCGTCGGGTGCCTTTACTTGGCGGCGACGACCTGCAGCGTGATGACGGCAGTGACGTCCTCGTGCAGACGCACGGTCGCCTCGTGCTCACCGGTCGCCTTGATGGGCGAGGGGATGTGCACCTTGCGCTTGTCGATCGAGCCGAGGCCCGCAGCCGTGACGGCCTCTGCGACGTCGGCGGTCTTCACCGAGCCGAACAGACGGCCTTCCTTGCCGGCCTTCACCGCGAGACGCACCTTGGTGCCCTCGAGGGTGTTCTTCAGGGCCACAGCCTCGTCGCGGTCGTGGATCGCGCGTGCCTGACGCGCGGCCTGGATCGACGCGACCTGCTTTTCGCCACCACGGGTCCACGCCGTAGCGAAGCCCTGGGGGATGAGGTAGTTGCGGGCGTACCCGTTCTTGACCTCGACCACGTCACCGGCGCTACCCAGCCCGGCGACCTCGTTCGTGAGAATCAGCTTTGCCATCTCAGTACCCCTTACCGGCCGGCGCCAGCGTAGGGCAGGAGCGCCATCTCGCGCGCGTTCTTGATCGCGGTGGCGATCAGACGCTGCTCCTGCACCGACACACCGGTGATGCGACGGGCGCGGATCTTGCCGCGCTCCGAGACGAACTTGCGGAGGGTGGCGACATCCTTGTAATCGATGACGCCGACCCGGATGGACTTCGCGGGAGCGGCGTTCTTCGCGCCCTTCCGCGGCTTGCGGCGGTCGCCGCTCGACTTTCCAGCCATTGCTTTTCCTTAGTGATGAGCGGGGTGCGGCCCTTCGACAAGCTCAGGGACCCACCCGTGAAGAAGTGTTTTCAGAAGGGGGTGTCGTCGCCGAAGCTGCCCGGAGTGCTCCAAGCGTCGGCGCTGGTCGACGAGCCGGGCGTGGACCACGGCTCCTCCGACACCTGCTGCTGCGCGGGACGGGACTGTCCTCCGCCGCCACCGCCCGAGGCCGCACGGGTGACCTGCGCGGTCGCGTACCGGAGCGAGGGGCCGATCTCGTCGACCTCCAGCTCGATCGCGGTGCGCTGGTTGCCCTCGCGGTCCTGGTAGGAACGCTGGCGCAGACGACCCTGCGCGATCACGCGCATGCCCTTGGTGAGCGAGCCCGCCACGTGCTCGGCGAACTCACGCCACACCGAGGCGCGGAGGAACAGCGCTTCGCCGTCCTTCCACTCGTTCGCGGCACGGTCGAAGTTGCGAGGCGTCGATGCGATGGTGAAGTTCGCCACCGGCAGCCCGTTCTGCGTGTAGCGCAGCTCGGGGTCGGCGGTGAGGTTGCCCACCACGGTGATGACGGTTTCGCCGGCCATGAGACTTAGGCCTTCGCAGCCTTGGCGGCCTTGCGGGCAGCCTTCTCTTCGGAGCGCTTGGCCTCGGAAGCGATCATCGCCTGAGCCTCTTCGGCGCGGAGCACCTTGGTGCGCATGATCTGCTCGTTCAGCTTGAGCTGACGGTCGAGCTCCTGCGTGGCGGCGCTGGTCGCGGTGAAGTTGACGACGGCGTAGATGCCCTCGGTCTTCTTCTGGATCTCGTAGGCGAGACGGCGCTTGCCCCAGATGTCGACGTTCTCGATAGAGCCACCATCGTTGGTGATGACCTTCAGGAACTTGTCGAGCGTCGGGGCGACCTGGCGCTCGTCGATCTCGGGGGTCAGAATGACCATGAGTTCGTACTGGTGCGTCACTTACCCACCTCCTTCGGACTAGAACGGCTCTCGGGACTTTCCCGGGAGCAGGAGGGTGTGTGCACGTGCCCACCTCAAGCGACCGAGTGGACGCCGGAAGGCAGACAACCTCAACAGTCTAGCGGAGTTTCCTCGGAGCTGCCTCCCGCGGATCCGCCCGGTCCTTGGCATGCTGGAGGGCGTGCCTGGTGACGGTCATCGGCACGGACCTGGAGGGGGGCGCCATGCGCGTCAACAAGTGGGGGGTCGGCGTCGTGCTCGCCGCCGCCGTCATGCTCACCGGATGCTCGGCGGGAGCGTCGGACAAGCCGGCAGAGCCGAAGCCGAGCGCTGCCGCATCGCAGGAGGCCCAAGCGCCGTCCAGCGACTGCCCCGAACTCGCCGACGGTGCCACCGTCGACGGCTCCGCCCTCGGCGCCTGCATCGCCGAGGCCATGACCGACACCGCCGGCTATGCCGCCAAGACCGTCGTGATGGGCATGGAGTCCACCACGCGCTTCAACCCGTCCGAGAAGGCACTGGAGTCGCTCTCGCCGATGGGCTCGGTCGTCGCGATCGGCGACGAGGTCTGGGTGAAGTCGCCGTCGAGCGACTGGCAGGCCGCCGACCCGTCGTCGAGCGACCCGATCATCGCGGGGCTCAGCGCCACCGCGAAGGACGTCACCGCGATGGACCCGGCCGCGACGGCGAAGACCATCACGGGCGAGTTCACCGTGACCGGCACCGGCGAGCGCCTCGGCCAGAAGGTCTACCTCCTGAGCGGCACCGTCGAGCAGGCGGGCACGCCGGTCGAGGTCGTGTTCGAGGTCACCGAGGACTACGTCAACCTCGCCTCCACCAGCTCGGCGACCATCGAGGGCCAGTCGGTCGACGTCGCGCTCGAGATCACGGAGTGGGACGTGAAGCAGGACATCGTCGCGCCGCTCTGATCGGACGAGACACACGGAAGGGCCGGAGCGCACGCTCCGGCCCTTCGCCGTATCCGGCGTCAGTAGGCGACGGGAGGAACCTCGGCCCAGACCGCGCGGTCGTCGGCGGAGGGCGCATCGGGGATGCGGCCCATCCCGTCGGGCTCCGGGATCGCGGCGAGCAGCGCCTGCGTGTAGGGGTGCCGCGGCGCCGCCCACAGCTCATCGGTCGGCCCGGATTCGAGCACCCTCCCGCCGAACATCACGAACGTGCGGTCGGCGATGCGGCGCACGACGGCGAGGTCGTGGGAGATGAAGAGCATCCCCGCGCCGGACTCGGCCACGAGATCGCGCATCAGTCCCGCGACACTCGTCTGGGTGGACGCGTCGAGGGCGGAGATGGGTTCGTCGGCCACGAGCAGCGAGGGCCGCGCGGCGAGCGCTCGGGCGATCGCGATGCGCTGCTTCTGTCCGCCGGAGAACTGATGCGGGAAGCGGGTGCGCACCTGGGCGGGCAGTCCCACCCGCTCCAGCCACTCCTCCACGGTGGAACCGGCGGCACCGCGCGCACGGGCGGTCGCGATGCCGTCGGAGATCTGGTCGCCGATCCGCCGGCGCGGGTTCAGCGAGGTCGCCGGGTCCTGGAAGACCATCTGGATGCCGGTGAGCGCCGTCTCACGACGGCGGATCCCCAGCGGCGCGACGGGGGCGCCGCGGAACGACACGGTCCCGGCGGCGGTCTTCTCGATGCCGACGACGGCGCGGGCCAGGCTCGACTTGCCGCTGCCGGACTCGCCCACGAGGGCGACCGTCTCCCCCGCCGCGACACTCAGCGAGACGCCGTTGACCGCGATCACGGGCGGGGTGCCCGGGTACCGCACCACCACGTCGCGGGCGTCGAGGACGCTGACCTCACTCATCCGCGGCCTCCTCGGGGCTCTCGTCCATGCGCGACCCCGGCAGGGCCGCGAGCAGCATGCGGGTGTACTCGTGCTGCGGGGCGCGGAACAGCGTCTCCCGATCGGCGAGCTCGACGATGCGGCCGTCCTTCATGACGGCGACCGTGTCGGCGATCGCGCTCATCACGCCCAGGTCGTGGGTCACGAGCAGCACGGCGAGGTTCCGCTCGGTCGCGAGGTCGCGCAGGAGCTTCAGGATGCCGGCCTGCACCGTCACGTCGAGGGCGGTCGTCGGCTCGTCCGCGAGCAGCACCTCCGGGTCGCACGCGAGGGCGCACGCGATCGCGATGCGCTGCCGCTGTCCGCCGGAGAACTGATGGGGATACCGCTTCAGGACCTCGGCCGGGTTCGGCACCTGCACGGTCTGGAGCAGCTCCACCGCGCGCTCGCGCGCGGCGGCGCCCTTGAGCCCGAGGTGCACGCGCATGTGATCGGTGAGCTGGCGGCCGACCGGCAGCTGCGGATGCAGCGAGGCCGACGGGTCCTGGAAGACCATCGCGATGCGCTTCCCGCGGACGCGGTTGAGCCCCCGGCGGTTGCGACCGACGAGCTCCTCCCCCGCGAGCAGGATCGAGCCGCCGGTCTTCGCCTGTCGCGGCAGGAGGCCGAGCACCGCCAGGGAGGTGAGCGTCTTGCCGGAGCCCGACTCCCCCGCGAGGCCGTGGATGCGCCCGGGTTCGAGCTCCAGGGACACGCCCTTCACCAGCGGACGGCCGATGTCGATCGTGAGGTCGCGGATGCTCAGCGTCGCCGTGCTCTGCGCGGTCATGCGGGCACCCCCGTCGCGGAGGCGGTGTGCTCCGCCTGCTTCTCGTGTGTGATCTCGGCGGTCGGGTCGAGCACGTCGCGCATCGCGTCGCCGAGGAAGTTGAACGCGAGCACCACGGTGAGGATCGCGAGTCCCGGGAAGACTCCGAGCCACCAGGCGTCGAAGTTCTGCATCGCACCGGAGATCATCGACCCCCACTCCGCCGTCGGCGGCTGCGCACCGAGACCGAGGAAGGAGAGCCCCGAGAGGAGCAGGATCGCCGCGCCGATGTCGAGCGTCGCGAGCACGAGGACCGGGCCGGCGATGTTCGGCAGGATGTCGACGAAGAGGGTGCGCAGCGGCGAGTGGCCGAGCAGGCGGCCGGCGATCACATAGTTCTGCCCGCGGAGACCGAGCACGATGCTGCGGGTGACGCGGGCGTACTGCGGCCACGAGACCACGATCGCGGCGATGACGGCGTTGAACAGCGAGGGGCCGAGCGAGGCCGCGACCACCATGGCGAGGATCACCGTCGGGAAGGCCATGAAGAGGTCGGTGACGCGCATGAGCGTCTCGTCGACGGCGCGCCCGAAGTACCCGGCGACCGCGCCGACGAGGGTGCCGATGATGAGGGCGGCGATCACGAGCATGAGCGCGAGCGGCAGACTCACCGTCGCGCCGGTCATCAACCGGGAGAAGATGTCGCGGCCGTTGCCGTCGGTACCGAGGATCGTGTCGATGCCCGGCGGCTGCAGGCGCGGCAGCACCTGCGCGTTCGGCGGGTAGGGCACCCACCACTGCGCGGTGAAGGCGACGATGATCCAGGCACCGGCGATGACGGTGCCGATGATGCCGAGCGGGGTGCGCCAGGCACGCGGCCAGCGGAAGCGGGAGCGTCCGGCGGGGGTCGCTGCGGCGATGCGGCTCATGCGATCCTCACTCTCGGGTCGAGCACGCCGTAGAGCAGGTCCACGATGAAGTTGATCAGGAGGTAGATGACGCCGACCACGAGACCGACGCCCATGATGCCGGGAAGGTCGAGGTTCGCGGCGGAGTTGTAGGCGTACGTGCCCAGCCCCGGCCAGGCGAACACCGACTCGACGAGCACCGTTCCGGAGAGCAGGGCCCCGAACGCGACACCCACCACGGTGAGGATCGGCAGCGAGGCGCCACGGAGCACGTAGTCGAGGATGACGCGCATCGCCGGCAGGCCCTTGGCACGGGCCGCGCGCACGTAGTCGCTGCCGAGGACCTCGAGCACCGATGTGCGGATGAAGCGGGTGAGCAGTCCGATGGTCACGAGCGAGAGCACCATGACCGGCAGTGCGAGGTGCGCGAGGGCGTCGAAGAAGCCGACCGCGTCGCCGTTGAGCAGGTAGTCGACCGTGTAGAGCCCGGTCACGCGCGGCGGCGGGGTGATCGACGGCGAGATGCGTCCGGAACCCGGGGCGATCCGCAGCTCCAGGAAGAACACGTAGAAGCTGACCAGAGCGAGCCAGAAGGTCGGGACGCTGAGCCCGACGAGCGTGACGACGCGGATCACCTGGTCGGTGACGAGGCCGCGGCGGTAGGCGGCCAGGGTGCCCAGCACGATGCTGACCGCGAGGCTGACGATGATCGCGCCGATCGCGATCTCGATCGTCGCGGGCACGGCGGTGGCGAGGTCGCTGGTGACCGGGCGTCCGGTCACCAGCGACGTGCCGAGGTCCCCGCGCAGCAGGTTCCCCATATAGATGAAGTACTGCACGAACAGTGGCTGGTCGAGTCCGTTCGCCTTGATGAACGCCTCGCGCGTCGCGGGGTTCTGCGACGCGCCCTCACCGAGCGCGGCCGAGACCGGGTCTCCCGGCACCAGGTTGGTGAGCGCGAACGTGACGATCGTCACGCCCACCAACAGGAGCAGAGAGGTCCCGGCCCGCCGCAGCAGGTATCCGACGAGAGGCGAGCGGCGCCGCTGCGCCTGCCTCTGCACGGCCACTGTCGTCATGGCGATCCGCTCAGCCGGCCGGCTGGATCTCGGCGATGTCCATCTCCCACACGGAGTTGTACACGGCGCCGGACACGCTGGAGGCGGAGGAGATGTTGCGACCGGGGACGATCAGCGGCACGAACGGGCCCTCGGCCTGCATGGCCTCGGCGAACTCGGTGAAGGCCTCGGTGCGCTGCTCGGCGTCGGTCGCGACGGCCGCACCGGCGGCGATGCCCGCGATCTCCGGGTTGGCCTCGGCCGCCCAGCCGGCGCGGAGGCCGACCTTCAGACCCGGGGCGAAGGGGAGGAAGTTCGCCGAGTCGGCGTAGTCCGGACCCCAGAACCACAGGCCGAAGCCCTCGGTGCCGTTGACGTACGCGTCGAGCTCGGTCGCGAACGGTGCCGGAGCCAGGTCGACGGCGATGCCGGCGTCCTCGAGCTGCGCCTGGATGCGCTCCGCGAGCGGGGTGAACTCCACGCCGCCGACCGGGTAGTCGTTCGGGAACTGGAGCGTGACGGTCTGACCGGTGTACCCGGCCTCCTCCAGCGCGGCCTTCGCCTTGTCGAGGTCCTGCTCCACGCCGCTGTCGAGGGCGCCTTCGAACCCGGGCGGGATGACGCCGGTCGCCTGGACCGCACCGGCACCGGCGAGCTCGAGCAGCGCGTCGTAGTCGAGCGCGTAGCGGATGGCCTCCGCGATCTTCACGTTCGCGAGGTCACCGCCGGCTTCGCCCTGGTCGAGCAGCAGGAAGATGGTCTGGCCGGACGGGACCGAGTCGACGCTGATGTCGTCGCCGAGACCGGCGACCTGGTCGCCGTTGAGGTCCATCGCGACCATCGAGTCGCCGCCCTTGAGGTTGGCGAGCTGGGTCGCGCTCTCCGAGACGTTGCGCACGACGACGCGGCTGTAGGCCGACTCCTCGTCGCCGTTGTACTCGTCGTTGCGCGTGAGGACGACCTGCGAGCTGAGGTCGAGCGTATCCAGCACGAACGGGCCGGATCCGGCGGACTCGCCGTCGAGGAAGCCCTGGGCGCTGTCGGAGCCGTCGGTGCTTCCGCCGTTCTCCATGACGACGTCGGCGTTGACGATGCCGAGCGCCGGGTTCGCGAGGATCGCGGGGAGCTGCAGCAGCGGGGCCTCCGAGGTGAACCGGATGGTCTTGTCGTCGACCTCCTCGATCGTGAGGCCGCCGAGCAGGAAGTTCGGCTTGGCGTCTTCCATGCCCTGGATGCGCTGCAGCGAGAACACGACGTCCTTCGCCTCGATGGGCGAGCCGTCGGAGAACACGCGGTCGCCCTCGAGCGTGAACGTGAACTCGGTCGCCTCGTCGTTCTGTTCCCACGACGCGAGGCCCGGGACCGGAGTGGAGACGTCGGAGCCCTCGAAGTCGACGAGGGTCTCGTACAGCGCCTTCGCGATCATGTTGCCGGTCGGGTCGTACGTGTGACCCGGGTCGGCCGTCTCGATCGAGAACGCGGTGTCGATGACGAGGGAGTCGGAGCCCTGGGACGACTCGGAGGTGTTCGCCGAGTTCCCTCCCGAGCAACCTGCGAGCGCCAGGAGCGCGACGGCTCCGAGCGCGATGACCGGCGTGATACGGCGTGACGACATCAGGGCCTCCAAGGGCGAGGAGTACATTCGGGTCCGGTCGCCACCGATGTGGACGACCGGGGATCAGATTCGCATCATATGCGACGATGTGTCCAGCAAGTGCGCGTCACACAGGCACGCATTGTCGAGAACCTCGGATGTGAGGAGCAATATGTCCAGCAAGGACGCGGATCCGTCGAAGCAATCTGGACGAAGTGCCGCCCCTTTGGATGAGACGGCGTACAGAATCCTCGATGTGCTGCGCGATAACGGTCGCGTCTCGATCGCCGCGCTGGCCGAGAAGGTGGGCATCTCGCGGGCCAGCGCGTACACGCGGGTCGAGTCGCTCGTGCACGACGGCGTCATCACCGGATTCAGCGCCCGCGTGGATCAGGCGAAGGCCGGGTTGTCGATCGGGGCCCTCGTCTTCGTGACCGTGATGCCGCAGGCCTGGGCCTCGTTCCGGGAGCGGATCATCGAGATGCCGGACGTCGAGTGGTGCGCGATCACGACCGGGGAGCACGACGCGATGCTGCTCATCCGCGCGGTCGACGTGAGCGGTGTGCACGAGTTCTCGACGGGAGTCATCGCGCAGCTTCCCGAGGTGCGGACGGTGGTCAGCGTCGTCGTGCTCGACGAGGTGATCCGGCGGCCCTACCTGCTGCCCGGAGACCTGCCCGAGCGGCAGACGGAGGTTCCGCTCGGGATGACGCGATGGACGCCCGCCTCGCCGGGGCGGGATGCGCTCCCGCCGCGCTGAGTCAGGCGGCCGGGATCTCCTCGACGACACTGAGCTGCGGGAGGCCGTGCATCTCGTAGTGCTCCACCAGGCGGATGCGGCCGTCGTCGGTGAGCTCCAGCTCGCTCTCGCCATCGCCGGTGACCACGGTGCCGTCGGCCTTGAGCACATGGACGAACGAGACCCAGATCGTGTCGCCGGTGCGGGTGCCGACGAACTTCCCGAAGGTGACCGTGTCGCCCTCGTAGCCGCCCCAGATCGCGCCGTCGCGTTCGAAGTACTCGAAGACGCTGGGGGCGTCGGGGTCGACGGCGGAGGTCGTGGACGAGACCATACGGAAGCGTCGGCCGTCGAGGGAGGGGAGGGTGGCGGTGGCAGTCACCTCTCGATTATGGGGGATCGACGGCCGCGGCTCGCGTCGTCGGACGCGGCCGGTACCGTGGTCGCATGGAGTGGATCGCAGACCCCGGCGTCGGCGCGTGGCTGCGGGAGACCCTCGACGACGGCCTGGGCAGCATGCACGCGGTCGTCCCCCGCGGCTTCCCCGCGTACGCCCGGATCTTCCATCCCGCCACGGTGCGGGAGAGTCCCACGGCGGCGGATTCCGACGTGCGCGTCAGCTGGGCGGACACCGCCGCCGCCTTCGGCACGACGATGCACGCAGAGGCGCAGTGGCACCGGATCGTGCGCACTCCCGTCGACGCCGACTGGCGGACCCGCATCGCTCCGGACGGCCGCGAGTTCACGGCGCCGATGGAGGGCGCGCTCGACAGCGACCTCGTGACGGTCCTGGCCGGGCACCTCGCCGCCCACACCGCGACACCGGACGACGGGGTCGTCGCGCTCTGGGAGGGATTCGGCGGTCTGGTCGGCTTCTTCGGAGACGGGCCGTCCCGTGTCTTCCTCACGTTCAGCGAAGACCCGGACCATCAGGCGATGCTCGACCGCAGCACGCACGACCCCTTCAACAACGTCTTCCGAAAGCCCACCTGGCAGGACGGCATCCTCTCGCGCGAGATCTCCGAAGGGCCCCGGCTGCAGCTCCCCGGGCGCGACTACGTGCTGTTCTCCGGGGGTGCCAGAGTCTTCGGGGACCCGGACTGGGTGCTCGGCGTGCCGTGGCGCGACTGGGTCGGCGAGGAACACGGCTTCCCGCCCGCCGCCCAGAGCCCGAACATCCTCTGGCCGCAGGACCGCGCCTGGGCGATGGTGTCGGAGATCGACTACGACTCCACGATCGTGGCGGGCTCGCCCGACCTCATCCGCGCGATCTGCACGGACGAACGTCTGGAGGCGAAGGCCTTGCGCGAGGGCGCCGACCTCACGTGGGACGCCGACGAGGTCAACCGATGACGTCTCCGCAGGCGTCGGCGTCGTTCGATGCGCGCCCCCTCACCGATCCGGTCGACCCGGCCGCCGTCCGCGCCTTCACGGCGGAGCTCCGGTCCCGGCGGACGACCGGCATGGCGGTGTCGTCGATCATCGCCGTCGTGGCCGTCGCGATCGCCGGGGTCGTGCTGCTCCCGATCCTCGCGTCCGTGGTGGTGGCGCTGGCAGCGGGCAGCGGCTCCCCCGCCGCGGCGGCGATCCCCCTCGTGCTCCTCCTGCTGGTGGCCGCGGGGGTGGGCGTACTCATCTGGATGGGCGTCCGCAACGCGCGCACCGCCCGGTATCGCCTGCACCGGTTCGCCCAGGCCAACGGCATGACGTACGAGCCGCGCGTGGACGATCCGCCGCTCCCCGGGATGATCTTCCATCTCGGCCGCTCGCGCCTGGCCACCGACTTGGTCCGCGGCATGAATCCACGGTTCGTGGAGTTCGGCAACTACCAGTACACGGTGCAGTCCGGGAAGAACTCGACGACGTATCGCTGGGGCTATGTGGCCGTGAAGCTGGATGTGCCCCTGCCGAACATCGTGCTCGACGCGAAGGGCAACAACGGCTTCGGCTCCAACCTGCCGGCCTCGTTCCAGCGGGCACAGCGCCTGTCGCTCGAGGGCGACTTCGACCAGCACTTCACCCTGTACTGCCCTGAGGGCTACGAGCAGGACGCGCTCTACCTCTTCACGCCCGACATCATGGCGCGCTTCATCGACAACGCCGCGCAGCTCGACGTCGAGATCGTCGACGACTGGCTGTTCCTCTACACGCCCCGCCGCGCGTCCACGCTCGACCCGGCGACCTGGGCGTGGCTGTTCGGGACGGTGGGGGCGCTCTTGACCAAGCTCGACCAGTGGGCGCGGTGGCGCGACGACCGCCTCGCCGCCGCTGCGACGCCCGGGGGCCACGCGCTCCCGTTCGCTGCGCCGGCCGGGATGATCACCCCACCGCCGGGGGTCGCGCCGCAGGGTCGGCGCCTCAAGCGCACGGGCACTTGGGTGCCGATCGTCGTGGTGATCGGATTCGCGGTCTTCTGGATGCTCAGCCGCTGGAACTGACGACGAACCCGATGTGGGGGTGGGTGCCGTTCTGGGGAACCGACGCCCACCCCATCCCCCCTCGGGATCGAAAGGAATTCGACGTTCCCTCCGCATTGACGGTTCGACCGTCCCGCCCGTGGTCAGCTGGGGACTGACGCTGCGTGGCGATACCGGGATGGTATACCGGCAGACGTTGCACCCGGTTGCGTTCATGCGCGGGAATGCACTTTCCCGCGCGACGCTCAGCGGTGCATCGAGCTGTCGGCTGCGGCCCCCCTCGCGGTCTCCGCGGCCAGGACCGCGTCGAGCGTCTGCCAGGCGTCCGCAGCGCGCATCGCCTCTCCGACCTGCCGAGCGCGGTCGCGGAACGTCGGCTCGGCCAACACCCGACGCACGGCCTCGGCGACCTGTCCCGGCTTCGGCGCGTTCGTCCGCAGATTGATGCCCGCGCCGGTCCACCCGACCCGGGCGGAGACCTCGACCTTGTCCTCCGTCTGCCCCGCGACCACCAGCGGGACGCCCTGGGCCAGGGCCTGCTGCACCCCGCCGAAGCCGCCGTTCGTGACGAACACGTCGACCTCCGGCAGCAGCCGGTCGTAGGGCAGATACTCGGCGACGCGGACGTTGGCCGGCAGCTCCGCCGGGAGCGCGTCGACAGGACGGCCGCCGGTGGAGACGACCACGAGGGCGTCCGTCGCGGCAAGCCCGGCGATCGTGGGAAGCACGAGCTGACCGAAGTCGGCGTTGGCGATGGTGCCCTGACTGACATGGATCACGGGCCGCCGTCCGTCCAGGTCGGACCACCACTCGGGCAGCGGCACGGTCGACGCCGCCGCGGGCAGGGGTCCGGCGAAGTGCACGGACGCCGGGAGGTCGGAGCGCGGGTACTCGAACGCCGGCACCGAGAACTGCACATACGCGTCGGCGCGGCCCGCCCAGTCGAGCACGAATCCGCCGAGACCGCGGCCGACCGCCTCGCGCGCCATGGCGTCGGCCTCCTTCTGCACGCCGCCGAAGATGACGTGCTCCGCCACGGTGCGGAGGAAGGCGTTGCGCACCCGACCGAACGGCCCGCGCATCGGCGTGACTCCGAGCCCGAACGGGGCCGTGTCGACGCTGCGGGCGCCGAGCGGGAAGATCCCGAGGACCACGACCGGGGGCCGTTCGGCCTTCGGCAGCCGCTGCAGCAGCGCCGCACCGACGAACAGCGGTTCGGTGAGGACCACGTCGACGCGGTTCCGCGCCAGCTCGACGCGCACCGCCTCGAGCTGAGCCCGGCCCGGGCGGATGAAGAGAGTGCTCATGTCGAAGCGGAGGGCGGCCACCCCGGTGAGACCTTCGCGCTCGGGAAACGCGCTGTTCGCGTCGTCGAGGTCGACGTCGGCCTCCGCCGGCAGCGGACGGAACCGCGCGCCCGCCGCGGTCACCTGCTCCTCGTAGCGGGTGCTCGTGAGGAAGAGGACCTCGTGCCCATCGGCGACCAGGTGCCTGGCGACCTGCAACAGCGGGAGCACATGCCCGTGGGCGGGAGTGCAGGTGAGGAGGTAACGGGACATGGCGGCTCTCTCGATAGGGTCGGTTGTACCGTTGAAGTATTCATCACCCTGTGAGGAAAGTCAATGACGTCGAGTGCACGCCCGTACCGCTCCGCCCTGCGGACCCGACAGGCGGAGGAGACCCGCGCGCGCATCGTCGCGGCGGCCGCCCGCCTGTTCGCCGCGCAGGGGTACCAGGCGACGACGATCTCCGCGATCGCCAAGGAAGCCGGGGTCTCCGCGGAGACGGTGAAGACCACGGCGGCGAAGGCGGAGTTGCTCATCGCCGCCTTCGAGGTCACCTTCTCCGGCTCGGAGGCCGCCGAGACCCTCGCCGACACCGAGGCCGGCTCCGGGCTGACGACCCTTCCCGACGACGTCTTCCTCGATGCGGTCATCACGCAGATCGCCGCCGCGAACGAGCGGGGGCATGCGCTCTGGACGGTCCTCCTGGGCGCGGCGCTCTCCGACCCGGTCGTCGACGCCACCCTCCAGCGCATCCTCGCGAACCGGGCGGCAGACTACCGGGGGTTCGCGGCGGAACTTCAGCGCCGGGGCATCGTCGACTCGGGCCGCGACGGCGATGCTCTCGCCGACGTGCTGTCGTTCCTGCTCTCGCCGGAGAGCCACCAGCAGCTCGTCGTGCAGTCCGGCTGGTCGCCCGAGCGTTATCGCTCCTGGCTGCGGAGCGCTGTGCTCGCCGCGGCCTCTCCGTCGGTATGACGGCTCACCGCGCGGACCAGCCGCCGTCCATCGTGTAGCTCGCGCCGGTCACCATCCCGGCGGCGTCGGCGGCGAGCCAGACGGCAAGGCCGGCGACCTCCTCCGGCTCCACGAGGCGTTTGATCGCGGCTTCGGTGAGGAGCACCTTCTCCAGGACCTCGTTCTCCGGGATGCCGTGCACCCGCGCTTGGTCGGCGATCTGGCGCTCCACCAGCGGCGTCCGCACGTAGCCCGGATTGATGCAGTTGCTCGTGACGCCGTGCGCGGCACCCTCCAGCGCCGTCACCTTCGACAGGCCCTCGAGGCCGTGCTTGGCCGCCACATAGGCCGCCTTGAACGGCGAGGCGCGGAGACCGTGGACGCTCGACATGTTGATGATCCGCCCGAAGCCCCGCTCGTACATCCCCGGCAGCACGGCGCGGGTCAGCAGGAACGGCGCCTCCAGCATCAGCTGCAGCAGGAGCGAGAAGCGGGCCGGGTCGAAGTCCTCGATCGGGCTGACGTGCTGCACGCCCGCGTTGTTGACGAGGATGTCGGTGTCGAGGCGGAGTGCGGCCAGTGCATCGCGGTCGGTGAGGTCCACCTGCCACGCCTGCCCGCCGATCTCGTCGGCGAGGGCTTCGGCCGCGTCACCGTCGATGTCGGCGATCGTCACGCGGGCGCCCGCCTGCGCGAAGGCTCTCGCGCAGGCGGCACCGATCCCGCTCGCTCCCCCGGTGACGAGAGCACGACGTCCGTGCAGATCCGTCATGCGGCACTCGCAGCCGCGGTGCGGGCGTTCGTGCGGGCGGCATCCGCGTCGTCGATGGCCTGCAGGGACACGCCCTTCGTCTCCCGCAGCGAGAGCACCGCGATCGCCGTGACGATGCAGGCGAACACGATGTAGAGCGCGATCGGGAGCCAGGAGCCGAAGTCCCGGAGCCACTGGATCGCGAGGATCGGCGCCAGCGACCCGGCGAGGATCGCCGTGACCTGCGACCCCAGCGAGACGCCGGAGTACCGCATCCGCGTCGGGAACAGTTCGGCCATGACCGCCGGCTGCGGCGCGTACATGAACGCGTGGAAGCAGAGACCGATGGTGACCGCGAGCACGATGAGCACGGGGTTCAGGGTGTCGAACATCGGGAAGGCGAAGAAGGCCCAGGTCGCGCTGAGGATCGCGCCGGTCAGGTACACGGGCTTGCGGCCCCAGCGGTCGGCGAGCCGCCCCGCCTGCGGGATGATCGCGAAGTGCACGACGTGCGCGATGAGCAGAGCGAGCAGCAGCTGACTGGTGTCGTACTCGTGGACGGTCTTCAGGTAGACGATCGTGAAGCTGACGACGATGTAGTAGACGATGTTCTCGGCGAAACGGAGGCCCATCGCCTGCACGATCCCGATCGGATACCGGCGCAGCACCTCGACGACGCCGTAGGAGGTGGCCTTCTCCGCCTCGACCTGCGCCTTCGCCTCCAGGAAGATCGGAGCCTCCTCGACGTTGCGGCGGATGTAGTAGCCGACGAGCACGATCACCGCGGAGAGCCAGAAGGCGATGCGCCAGCCCCACTCGAGGAACGCCGCCGAGCTCATCGCCCACGAGCTCACGAGGAGCACGAGCGTGGCGAGCAGGTTGCCGACGGGAACCGCGGCCTGCGGCCAGCTCGACCAGAACGCGCGCGACCGGTCGGGGCTCTGCTCCGCGACCAGGAGGACGGCCCCGCCCCACTCGCCGCCGACAGCGAAGCCCTGGATGAAGCGCAGCGCGACGAGCATCGCGGGCGCCCAGTAGCCGATGCTCTGGAAGCCGGGGAGGCACCCCATGAGGAAGGTCGCGGCGCCGACGATGATGATCGTGGCCTGCAGCGTGGGCTTGCGGCCGAAACGGTCGCCGATCTGACCGAACACGATGCCGCCGAGCGGCCGCGCGATGAAGCCGACCGCATACGTCACGAAAGCGGCGATGATGCCGTCGAGCGGCGATCCGGTGGCCGGGAAGAAGTAGGTTCCGAAAACGAGGCTGGCGGCGGTCGCATAGAGGAAGAACTCGTACCACTCGACGACGGTGCCGGCCATGGAGGCGGCGACGACGCGCTTGAGCTTCGAGGAGGACGGGGCGGCGGCGCGGTGACCGGAGGCGCGGGTGGGGGCGGTCATTTCTCTCCTTCGGTGTCGACGGTGACACATCCGTTCCAGTGTCGGCACGGGCCGGACTTGCAGCAATGCCCAGTGGCGCGCAGCGGCTGTGCATAATTGCAGCATGGATGCGGCGAAGAGGCCTCGTGCCGACGATCTGCTCGTGCTGCTCGCGGTCGCCCGCACCGGCCGGTACACGAGCGCCGCCGCCCACCTCGGTCTCGATCACACGACGGTGGCGCGCCGCATCGCCGCCCTGGAGGACGCACTCGGCGGACGGGTCGTCGCGCAATCCGCGTCCGGGTGGGAACTCACCGACCTCGGGCGCACCGCCGCCGAGACCGGTGGACGCATCGAGGCCGCGCTGTCCCAGCTCGACTCCGCCCCCGGCGAGACTCCTGATCCGATCGCCGGCGTGGTGCGCATGTCCGCCACCGACGGTTTCAGCGCCTACATCGCCGCCCCCGCGATCGCAGAGCTGCGCCGAGCACACCCACGGCTGACGGTCGAGATCGTCGCGGCCACGCGGAGGGCCGCCGAGCACCGCGCCGGGCTCGACCTGGAGGTGGTCGTGGGCGCGCCCCAGACCCGCCGCGCGCAGGCCGTGAAGCTCGGCACGTACACCCTCGGCATGTACGCCTCGCGGGACTACCTCGACCGGACCGGCACCCCGGCATCGCGCGCCGAGGTGGAGCAGCACCGACTCGTGTACTTCGTCGACTCGATGCTTCAGGTGGATGCGCTCGACCTTCCGCGCCGGCTCGTTCCCGGCATGCAGGACGGCCTCACCTCGACCAACGTCTTCGTGCACGTCGAGGCCACCCGCGCGGGAGCCGGGATCGGCCTGCTCCCCTGCTTCGCGGCCGACCGGCACCCGGATCTTGTGCGCCTGCTGCCCGAGGTCTTCGCCGAGAAGCTCCCGTACTACATGGTCGCGCGGCCCGAGTCGCTGCGGCTCCCCGCGGTCGCGGCGCTCGCCGAGGCCCTGCGTGCCCGCACGCGTGCCGCGAAGGCGATGCTCGACGGGGCCGGCTGAGCGCCGGTCAGAGCAGCTCGGACACGAGGGTTTCGATGCGGTGGCGGATGTCGTCGCGGATCGGCCGGACGGCGTCGATCCCCTGACCGGCGGGGTCGTCGAGCACCCAATCCTCGTAGCGCTTGCCAGGGAAGAACGGGCACGCGTCACCGCAGCCCATCGTGATCACGACGTCGGACGCCTGCACGGCCTCGGTCGTGAGCACCTTCGGCTCCTCGGCCGTGATGTCGATGCCGAGCTCCCCCATCGCCGCCACCGCGACGGGGTTGATCTCGGCAGCAGGCATCGACCCGGCGGAGCGCACCTCGATGCGGTCGCCGGCGAGGTGCCGGAGGAAGCCGGCGGCCATCTGCGAGCGCCCCGCGTTGTGGACGCAGACGAAGAGGACGGAGGGGCGGTGCGGTGCGTTCATGGTCTCTCCAGGATGCTCAGCCGACGGGGACGGGCGGGGGCCCGATCTGCAGCGTAGTGGGCGCCGCACAACAGCCGCCTCCGCCATCGAAACTCCCGGCTCCCCCGCAGACACCCGTGTCCGGCAACACGAGTTCGTTGCGCGCCGCCGCCTCGTGATCGCCCGCGAGGTGGGCCGCGACGCTGCGCACCTGCTCGAACCCGGTCAGGGCCAGGAACGTCGGGGCGCGTCCGTAGGACTTCGCGCCGACGATGAAAAGCCCCGGCTCCGGATGCGCGAGCTGCCGGGCGCCCGTCGCCGCCACCGAACCGCACGAGTGGATGTTCGGGTCGATCTCGGAGGCGATGCCCGTCACGGCGTCCAACGAGGGGTCGAGGTCGACCCGGACCTCGCGCAGGATGCTCGTGTCCGGACGGAAGCCGGTGAGCGCGAAGACATGGCCGACGCCGGACACCTCCCGGCCATCCTCCGCGATCACGGACAGGGTGCCCGAGTCGGAACGGAGTTCAGCGACGCGGAAGCCGGTGACCACCTCGACGACCCCCGAGTCGACGACCGCGCGCGCACGGGTGCCGAGAGCCGCGCGCTCCGGCAGTTCGTCCGCTGCCCCGCCGCCGAACACGTTGGCCGCACTCCCTCGCCGCAGCAGCCACGTCACGCGGGTTCCGGGTTCACGACGCGCCCGTTCGCTGAGGCGGAGCACGGCGTGCGTCGCCGAGTGTCCGGCACCGACGACCACCACGTGCGTGCCGGCGAAGGCGGAGACGCCATCCGGGATCCGATACGTGATGAGGTCGCGTGCGGCGGTCTCGCCGAGCGCCGGGAAGCCATCGGCCCCCGCGGGGTTCGGGAGGCTCCAGGTGCCGCTCGCATCGATGACCGCCCGCGCCAGCACCATGCCCTCGGCACCGGCGCTGTCGCGCGTATGCACGACGAACGGCTGGTCCCGCCGCCCGGCGTCCACGACCTTGTCACGCCCCCGCCGGGACACTCCGGTCACCGTCATCCCCGCACGGACCTTGTTCCCCAGGGCATCCGCGAGGGGCAGGAGGTACTCCCGCAGCCACTCCTCCGCGCGGGGATAGCCGCTGGTCGGTGCGGTCCATCCGGTCGGTTCGAGAAGGCGGCGTGCGGCGGCATCGGTGAGCTCCGGCCAGGAGGAGAACATCCGCACGTGGCCCCACTCGTGGACAGCGGTTCCGGCATGCTCGCCTTGTTCCAGCACGAGCGCATCGAGACCGCGTTCCGTCAGGTGTGCCGCAGCAGCCAGACCCTGCGGGCCGGCGCCGATGATGACCACGGGTAGGCCGGTCACAAGCTCTCCTCATATCGATGTGTATCAATACGACGAGCATGGCGCACCTATCGATGATTGTCAATACGTGCCACACTGGGAGGGTGACCCTTCCCGCGACCATCGATCAGAGCGTCTGCTGCACGCCTCGCGTCACCACGACGCTGGCCCCAGAAGACGCCGAGAGCCTCGCTCGCGTCTTCAAAGCCCTGGGCGACCCCACCCGCGTGATGCTGCTGTCTCTCATCTCCGGCAGCGACGGCGGAGAAGCCTGCATCTGCGATCTCACCGAACCCGTCGGCCTGTCCCAGGGCACTGTCTCCCACCACATGAAGGTGCTCGCCGATGCGGGGCTGGTCATTCGCGAGCAGCGGGGCCGATGGGCCTACTTCTCGCTGAACGGCGAGGCCCTGGGCGCCGCCGCCGACGCCTTGCGGTCGCGCTGACCGCCTTCGAATCGCGCAATTGTCTGCACCTCGGGCCGAAACGGGACCAGTCGGGCGATTCGAAACTCAGTACCCGTGCTCGACGGCGAATGACCGCAGGACACCGTCCGTGCCGTCGCCGCCGAGGAAGGTCGAGGTCTGCAGCGTCACCGTCTCCGTGAATCCGTCGGGGCCGGGCACGGTGATCTCCAGCGGATACGTACCGCCGAACGCGGGGATCCGCAGCACCTCATCGCCATCCGCGAGAGACCGGGCCGCGAGGAACGCGGCGCTGACGTCCACGCCGTGGATGCGATACACCGTGTCGGCCGGGAGGAGCTCGACGCCGCTCGCGTCCAGCCCGAAGTCGTCCTCGGAGGTCACGATGGCGTAGTCGTCCGCACCCCGTTCGTTCGCGCTGGTCCGTCGGAGCTCGACCGTGTCGGTGTGCTCGGCGCCCGCCATCTCGTAGGTGACGGTCGCAGTGCCGCTCTTCCCGTCCTCCGACGCCGTCACGTCATCGACGAAGAGGATCTTTGGCCGGTCGACCTGCGTGTAGACGCCGCTCCTAGTGAGCAGCAGAGCGAGCGGCTGCTCAAAAGCCACCGCCGGGTAGAGGTTCTCGGCTGCGCCGTCCTCGTCCCCGGCGGCGAGGAGCGCGAAGACGAAATCGACGGAGGATCGCACGCCGTCCTCTGCCGAGAAGAGCTCGACATCGGTCGGCGCGGGCGTCGGAGACGGCGGGGCGGCAGGCATGCAACCGCCCAACGCCAGAGCCAGAACCACGGCAGGGGCCAGGACGATCGGCAGACGTCTCTTCCGAGATCGGGACGGGCTCATGTGCACCTCGGATCGGACTCGGCGTCGTGGTCGGCCTTCCGCGGCAAGGCTCCCCGAGCCTACGGAAGGGCATCGGCGACGATCAACACCGCGCCCATCGCTCCCCGGCGAACGCGCGGGCGAGGCGTCTCAGGCCAGGCTGAGGCCCGCCAGCTCCGCGGGATCGCTTGATTGGCTGCATATCCGGCCGAAATGGGACCAATCAGGCGATTCGAAGGCCCTCAGGCCAGGCCGAGGCCCGCCAGCTCCGCGGGGTCGAGCATCCGCGACCGGATGAGGAAGCGCATCCCCGTCGGACCTTCGACGCTGAACCCGGCGCCGCGACCAGGCACGACATCGATCGTCAGGTGCGTGAACTTCCAGTACTCGAACTGCGAGGCCGACATGAAGACCTCGACCGGATCGTCGAGCCCGACGTCGAGCGCGCCGAGGAGCACGTCGCCGGGGCCGGTGAGGAACATCCCCACCGGGTAGCACATGGGCGCGGAGCCGTCGCAGCAGCCGCCGGACTGGTGGAACATGAGCGGCCCGTGCTGCGCGGTGAGCTCGCGGACGAGCGCGGCGGCGGGGGCGGTCACCGCGACGCGCGCGGGCGGGGCGGCGTCGGCCATGGGGGACTCCTTCCGGGATGCCGGGTGCCGGACGGGGCGGCGAGCGCCGTCCGACACCCGGGCGGGGGCGGATCAGAAGAAGCCCATCGGGCCTTCCGCGTACGAGACGAGGAGGTTCTTCGTCTGCTGGTAGTGGTCGAGCATCATCTTGTGGTTCTCGCGGCCGACGCCCGACTGCTTGTACCCGCCGAACGCGGCATGCGCCGGGTACTGGTGGTAGGTGTTCGTCCACACGCGACCCGCCTCGATCGCCCTGCCCGCGCGGTACGCGGTGTCGCCGCTGCGACTCCACACCCCGGCGCCCAGGCCGTACAGGGTGTCGTTCGCGATCGAGATCGCGTCGTCGAAGTCGTCGAAGCTCGTGACCGAGAGCACCGGACCGAAGATCTCCTCCTGGAAGATCCGCATGTCGTTCGTCCCCTCGAACACGGTCGGCTGCACGTAGAAGCCCTCGCTGAGGTCGCCGCCGAGGTCGGCGCGCTCGCCTCCCGTGAGCAATCGGGCCCCGCCCTGCTTCCCGATGTCGATGTAGCTGAGGATCTTCTCCAGCTGATCGTTCGAGGCCTGCGCGCCGATCATGGTCGCGGGGTCGAGCGGATTGCCCTGCACGACCTTCTTCACGCGCTCCAGGCCGTCGGCGAGGAACCCGTCGTAGATCGAGCGCTGGATGAGGGCGCGTGACGGGCAGGTGCAGACCTCGCCCTGGTTGAGCGCGAACATCGTGAAGCCCTCGAGCGCCTTGTCGTAGAACGGGTCGTTCGTGGAGCGGGCCACGTCCTCGAAGAACACGTTCGGGCTCTTGCCGCCGAGTTCCAGGGTGACGGGGATCAGATTCTGCGAGGCGTACTGCATGATGAGGCGCCCGGTCGTGGTCTCCCCGGTGAAGGCGACCTTGCGGATGCGCTTGTGCTGGGCGAGCGGGGCGCCGGCCTCGATGCCGAAACCGTTCACGATGTTGACGACTCCGGCCGGCAGCAGGTCGCCGATGATGTCGAACAGGAACAGGATCGATGCGGGCGTCTGCTCCGCGGGCTTGATGACGATGCAGTTGCCCGCGGCGAGCGCCGGCGCCAGCTTCCACACGGCCATGAGGATCGGGAAGTTCCAGGGGATGATCTGGCCGACGACGCCGAGCGGTTCGTGGAAGTGGTACGCGACGGTGTTCTCGTCGAGCTGGCTGATGCCGCCCTCCTGCGCGCGGAGCACCCCGGCGAAGTAGCGGAAGTGGTCGATCGCGAGCGGGATGTCGGCGGCGAGGGTCTCCCGCACGGGCTTGCCGTTCTCCCAGGTCTCGGCGACCGCGATCTCCTCCAGGTGCTGCTCCATCCGGTCGGCGATGCGGTTCAGGATCACGGAGCGCTCCGCGGGGCTGGTCTTGCCCCAGGCGGTGAAGGCCTTCCAGGCGACGTCGACGGCGCGGTCGATGTCCTCCACGGTGCCGCGGCCGACCTCGGTGAAGGGCTTGCCGTTGACGGGACTGATGTTCTCGAAGTACTGGCCCTTGGCGGGTTCGACGAACTCGCCGCCGATGTAGTGGCCGTAGCGGGGCCGATAGTTCGCGACCGCTCCGGGCTGCCCGGGGGCCGCGTAGGCGAGGGACACGTCTTCTTCGACGATGGTCATGGGGGTCTCCTTCGACGGGGGCGCCGCGGCGTCGATGCCGCGGTGTTCCCTCGACGCTAGGCCGCTCCCCGTTGCACTCCCGGTGCGCAACGTTGCAGCCGGTTGCACCCGTTCGAATCGCGCACTGTGCTGCATCCGCGGCCGAAATGGAGCCAATCGGGCGATTCGAATCAGGTGAGGCGCTCGATCCGGGTCACGAGGCCGGCACGACGCGGCGAGCGCGCCGGCAGCATCTCCAACGCGAGCCGCAGCACCTCCCCGTCCTCGCTCCCCTCGGGAGTGTCCGCGTAGGCGAGCAGCACGTCCAGACTCGCGCCCGACAGCATCACCTCCCGCAGCGCCGCCCGGACCGAGTCACGGAACTCCTCCACGCCGGGCGAGGCCGACTCCGGCAGCACCGGCCCCCGATACGCCGTCAGAGCGACCCGGTGCGCCCCGCGATCCAGGAGGGAGAGCACGTCGTGGGCGTCGGTCTCCAGCGGCACCGGAAGACGATACGGGCGGGACTCCGGCACGAGGTTGGGAGCCGCCCGCTCCAGGACCTTCCGCAGACGCACCATCTCCGGCCGCAGGGTGTCCGGCGAGACGCCGGGGCCGTAGACGAGCTCGGCGAGCCGGTCGGCGGAGAGCCCCTGACGGTGCACGGCCAGCATCAGGAGGATGGCCGCGTGCCGGGCGCTGAGCTCGGTGACCGCCTCCTCGTGCGCCGACACGGTCTCCAGCCGGGCGCGGTCGCGTCCGAGCACGTGCAGTCGCGCGCGGGCGAGGGGTTCCGGCGGCGTCCTGCCGGGCAGTCGTCGAGCCGGAGGCTCCGCCCGTCTCTGCAGCCGGGCCACGAGGAGCTCGGACTCGACCGCTCGCGCCGTGGCGTCGACGAGCAGTCGTGCCTGCGGAGTCACCACCTCCGGCCCCCCGGTGATGTCGATCACGCCCAGGACCCGCTGCGTCTCCGGGTCGCGTACGGGGGCCGCGGTGCACGACCACGGGTGTACCAGCCGGTTGTAGTGCTCGGCCCCGCGGATCTGCACCGATCGTTCCAGGGCGAGCGCGGTGCCGGGAGCGCTCGTGCCGACGACGTCCTCCGCCCAGTTCGCGCCGGCGACGAACCCCATGCCCTCGGTGAGGGACCGCAGCTGCGCGTCCCCCTCGATCCACAGCAGGCGCCCGGCCTGGTCCCCGACGGCGATCACGACCCCCGAGTCCTCGGAATCGCCGGGAAGCAGCAGCGCCCGGATCATCTCCATCGCGGAGGCGAGCGGATGGGCCAGGCGATAGGCGTCGAGCTCGTCCTCGTGCAGATCGAGCGGCGGCAGTCCCTCCGGCCCGACGCGGCGACGCCAGGACCTCTCCCACGACTCGCGCACGAGCGGACGCACTTCTCGGAGGCGGTGATCGTCGAGATTGCCGGCGATGAGCTCCTCGTGCGCACGCTCGACGAGGAGGCGAGACGCCGTCGGCGACGCCTCCCGCGGATCGTGCCACGTCGCAGACACGCGTTCTCCGTTCCTGGAGCCGGGAGCGTGCCCTCAGTGTACGAGCAGGATCGACCGGGCGGAACAGCAGCCGGGGCGGCGGTCAGGGCAGCAGCCCGGCCACGAGATCGTCGATCACGTCGTCGGTCGAGGTCTCCGGGTCGATCGGGGTGGTGAGCCGGTCGAGCAGCAGACCGTCGATCGCGTAGTGGAACAGGGCGATCTCCCGTCGGCCCCCGGGGAGACCCGCCCGGGTGTTGAAGGCGACGTCCGCATCGAAGCCGGCCCGTTGCCAGGCGCCGAGCACGGCGGCGAGCTCGGGACGGCGTGCACTCTCGAGCCGCAGTTCGAAGAGGGCGAGGGTCACGTCGCGATCAGCGGTGAGGCGGCGCACGATGTCCCGGATGTAGTCGGCGAAGAGCTCCCGGCTCGGCGTGATCTCGGCCCTCCGCTCCAGGTCCTCGGGCGTCGGAGCCAGGCGTTCCCCGATGCGGTCGACGAGACCCTCGATCAGCGCCTCCCTGCTGCGGAAGTAGTTCGACGTCGTGCCCGCGGGGACCTCCGCCTCGGCGTCGACCGCGCGGTGTGTGAGCCCCCGGGATCCCTCGCGGGCGAGCACCGCCAGCCCCGCATCCGCGATCTGCCGTCGTCGCGGCTCGTTCCTCGCCATGCCGCCACCCTAGCGCAATCACTACGACTGTTGTACTCTCAACCGCAACAGATGTAGTGATTGGAGACCGATGCGAGAGCTCGTGTACTACGCCGCGGTGACCCTGGACGGGTTCATCGCCGGTCCGGACGGGGAGTTCGACGCCTTCCTCGTCGAGGGCGACCACATGGACGGCATCCATGCCCGCTTCGCCGACACCCTGCCGACCGTGGCCGCCGAAGCCCTCGGCATCCCGCAGCGCAACGATGTGTTCGACACCGTGTTGATGGGCAGGAACACCTACGAGGTGGGCGGGCTCGCGAGCCCGTACCGGCACCTGCGGCAGATCGTCTTCAGCCGCACCCGCACCGCCGAGGCCGAGAACCTCGAGGTGACGGCCGAGGACCCGGTGGACGTCGTGCGGCGCCTCAAGTGCGAGGAAGGCGGCGCGATCTGGCTGTGCGGCGGCGGCTCTCTCGCGGCGACGCTGGCCGACGAGATCGACCGGCTCATCCTGAAACGGCAGCCGCTGCTCTTCGGATCCGGGATCCCGCTCTTCGGCGACCGCCCCTACCGTCCCGAACGGTTCGAGGCCGTGGAGACGACCCCCTATGAATCGGGCGTCGTGGTGACGGAGTACGTGCGAGAGTGCGGCGAGTGATCCCGTCGTCATCGGGTGCATAGCCGGTCGACGCCCGGTTGGCAATACCGTTCTCGAATCCGTTCCCGGTTCCTATCGTGGTCCCATCACGAGTCAGGAGGCGCCATGAACGTCCACACCCCCACCAGCACTGGCTCCTCGCAGCGCGCCGACGCGGCCCACCCCGCCGCGATCGAGCCGGCCTGCGAGCGGATCGACTTCGACCGGTACGTCGTCGCGCACGACGCTCCCGTCGGGTACATCGAGGTCGTGCCGCCGCTCTATGTCTGCTACCTCGGACACCCGTATCCTCGGGCTGTGGAGATCGCTCAGGTGTACGACTACGACCATGCCGTCAGCATCGTCAGTGCCATGGCCGCGGGTTCGCGCGACCACGCCCTCGCCGGATGAGCCGCGAGGTCTGGCCCGGGTCCGCCTACCCGCTGGGGGCCACCTTCGACGGGCAGGGCACCAACTTCGCCCTCTTCAGCGAGGGAGCGGAGCGCGTGGAGCTCTGCCTCTTCGACGCGGACGGCACGGAGACGCGCGTGCCCCTCACGGAGGTGGACGCCTTCGTCTGGCACGGCTACCTGCCCACGGTCCAGCCCGGGCAGCACTACGGCTATCGGGTGCACGGCCCCTACGACCCGGCCCAGGGACAGCGGTTCAACCCGAACAAGCTGCTCCTCGACCCGTACGCGAAGGCCGTCGCCGGCGAGATCGACTGGGGTCAGTCCCTGTTCGGCTACGACTTCGGCGACCCGGATTCCCGCAACGACGACGATTCCGCGGCCGCGATGGCGAAGGGCGTCGTCGTCAGCCCGTTCTTCGAGTGGGGCGGCGACCGGCCGCTGAAGACGCCGTACGCCGAGACCGTCATCTACGAGGCCCATGTGAAGGGGCTCACCCAGCGGCACCCCGAGGTGCCGGAGGAGTTGCGGGGGACCTACGCCGGCATCGCGCACCCGGCGGTCGTCGAGCACCTCCAGCGCCTCGGCGTCACCGCCCTGGAGCTGATGCCCGTGCACCAGTTCGTCAACGACTCGGTGCTGCAGGACAAGGGCCTGTCGAACTACTGGGGCTACAACACCCTCGGGTTCTTCGCCCCCCACAACGTGTACGCCGCCGGTGGCCAGGACGGTCAGCAGGTGCAGGAGTTCCGTGCCATGGTGCGCGCGCTCCACGAGGCCGGCATCGAGGTCATCCTCGACGTCGTCTACAACCACACCGCGGAGGGCAACCACCTCGGTCCGACGCTCTCGATGCGCGGGATCGACAACGAGGCGTACTACCGGCTCGAAGAGGACAAGCGGTACTACACGGACTACACCGGCACGGGCAACAGCCTGAACGCGGGCAACCCGCACGCCCTGCAGCTGCTCATGGACTCGCTGCGGTACTGGGTGACCGAGATGCACGTCGACGGCTTCCGCTTCGACCTCGCGGCGACCCTCGCCCGCGAGTTCTACGACGTCGACCGCCTCGCGGCGTTCTTCGAGCTCGTGCAGCAGGATCCGATCGTCTCCCAGGTGAAGCTCATCGCCGAGCCGTGGGACATCGGACCCGGCGGCTATCAGGTGGGCAACTTCCCGCCGCAGTGGACGGAGTGGAACGGCAAGTACCGCGACACCGTGCGCGACTTCTGGCGCGGGGAGCCGCAGGCCCTCGGCGAGTTCGCCTCGCGCCTCACCGGCTCCGCCGACCTGTACGAGCACTCCGGCCGACGACCCGTCGCCTCCATCAACTTCGTGACCGCGCACGACGGCTTCACGCTGCGCGACCTCGTCTCCTACAACGAGAAGCACAACGAGGACAACGGCGAGGACAACAACGACGGCGAATCCCACAACCGCTCCGACAACATGGGCGCGGAGGGGCCGACCGAAGACATCGACATCAATCGCCGCCGCGCGCGTCAGCAGCGGAACTTCCTCGCGACGCTGCTGCTCTCGCAGGGCGTGCCGATGATCTCCCACGGCGACGAGCTCGGCCGCACGCAGCACGGCAACAACAACGGCTATGCGCAGGACAACGAGCTCACCTGGATCGACTGGGAGGCGGCCGACCTGCCGCTCGTGGAGTTCACGGCGGCGGTCGCCCGGCTCCGGCACGACCATCCGACCTTCCGCCGCAGTCGCTTCTTCGACGGACGCCCGGTCGCGGACGAGGACGGCGAGCGCATCCCCGACGTCGTGTGGCTGCGACCGGACGGCGCCCGCATGACCCCGGAGGACTGGGACTCCGGCTTCGGCCGGTCTGTCGGCATGTTCCTCAACGGCCGCGGGATCCGCGAGAACGACCGGCGAGGGCGACCCGTGGAGGACGTGAACTTCCTCGTCTACTTCAACAGCGGGGACGAGCCCGTCGACCTCGCCCTGCCGGACGATCGCCACGGCGCGGAATGGCTCGTCGCGGTGGACACCGCCGGCGAGCTGGGCGACCGGAACCTCCGCGCCCGCGACACCGTGCCGCTCGAGGGCAAGGCCATGCTCGTGCTGCAGGAGATCGACGGCGAGCCGGTCGACACCGACGACTCCGTCGACGCCTCGCTCCGCGCGCAGAGCGAGCAGGTCGCCTCATGACCGACAGGCCGCTGTCGACCTATCGCCTCCAGATCAGCGGCAGCTTCCCCCTCGAAGCGGCGGCCGATGTGGTCGGCTACCTCGCCGAGCTCGGCGCGTCCTGGACGTATCTGTCGCCGCTGCTGGCGGCGACGCCGGGTTCGAACCACGGCTACGACGTGGTCGACCACGCGCGAATCGATCCGGACCGAGGGGGCGAGGACGGTCTCGTCCGGTTCGCCTCGGCGGCGCGCACGGCCGGCCTCGGCATCCTCGCCGACATCGTGCCCAACCATGTGGGCGTCGCCGTGCCGCGGCAGAACCCGTGGTGGTGGGAGGTGCTGCGACTCGGCCGGAAGACCCGTCATGCCGCCGCCTTCGACATCGACTGGGACGCCGGCGACGGACGCCTCCTGCTCCCGCTGCTGGGCTCGAGCCCGGAGGAGGTCGTCGCGAACGGCGAGCTCGACGTCGACACCACCCCGGCCGCCGATGCGCCGGACGGGGTGCTGCGCTACTTCGAGCACGAGCTCCCGCTCGCCCCGGGTACCGCGGCGCTGGCCGACGACCTCCCGGCACTCCTGGCGGCCCAGAACTACGAGCTGCGATTCTGGGAGGACCAGAACACCGATCTCACGTATCGCCGATTCTTCGCGGTCTCCGAACTCGCCGGCATCCGGGTGGAGCGCCCCGACGTCTTCGCGGAGTCGCATCGGGAGATCCTCCGCTGGCTCCGGACCGGACTCGCGGACGGGCTGCGGGTGGATCATCCGGACGGCCTCGTCGACCCCGGTGCGTATCTGGAGCAGCTCGCCGACGCGACCGGGCGCGCGTACACGCTCGTGGAGAAGATCCTGGAGCCCGGCGAGGCCCTCCCGGCCTGGTGGCGCACCGACGGCACGACCGGGTACGACGCGCTGGCCGAGCTCGACCGGCTGTTCGTCGACGCGGAGGGTGTTGCGGCGCTGGACCGGCTGGACGCCCGGCTCCGCGCGGAGACCGGCCTCCCGGACGCGCTCCCCTGGCACGACCTCATCCACGACACGAAGCGGATGATCGCCGACACGCTCCTGGCGGCGGAGGTGCGCCGCCTGGTCCGCACTCTCCCCCACGGGATCGTGCACGCCGACGACGCCCTCGCCGAGCTCCTCGCCTGCTTTCCCGTGTATCGCTCCTATCTCCCCGAAGGCCGCGAGCACCTGTGCGCCGCCTTCGCGGAGGCCCGGCGTCGACGCCCCGACCTCTCCGCCGCCTTCGCGGCGCTCGAGCCGCTCCTGATCGACCCCTCGCTCGAGGTCGCGCAGCGGTTCCCGCAGGTGAGCGGCGCCGTGATGGCGAAGGGCGTGGAGGACACCGCGTTCTACCGGTTCACCCGCCTCGGGACGCTGACCGAGGTCGGCGCCGATCCGTCGATCCCCGCCCTGTCGGTCGAGGAGTTTCACGACGCGCAGCGGGCACGACTGGCCGCCTGGCCGCACTCGATGACGACGCTCTCCACTCACGACACGAAGCGCTCGGAAGACGTGCGGGCGCGCCTGTCGGTGCTCTCGGAGATCCCGGAGCGGTGGGGCGAGGTGCTGGCGGAGCTGCGCGCCGTCGCGACCACCGGACACGGTCCCCTCGACGCGCTGATCTGGCAGGCCGCCGTCGGAGCCTGGCCGCTGCCCTCCGACCGGCTCCTCGCCTATGCCACCAAGGCCGCGCGCGAGGCCGCCGAGCGGACCACCTGGCAGCATCCGGACGCGGCCTTCGAGGAGGGTCTGGCCGCGATCGCGCGATCCGTGGAGGGCGACGCCGCGCCGATCCTCGACCGGTTCGTGGCGGAGATCGTCGATGCGGGCCGTTCCAACTCCCTCTCCGCCAAACTGCTGCAGCTCACCGGTCCCGGCGTGCCGGACGTCTACCAGGGCACCGAGCTGTGGGACCTCTCGCTCGTCGACCCCGACAACCGTCGACCCGTGGACTTCGCTCTGCGCGCCCGGATGCTGCGGGAGCTCGACGCGGACCACGCCCGCGGTGTGCTCCCGCCGATCGACGACTCCGGTGCCGCGAAGCTGCTGGTGACCTCGCGGGCCCTGCGACTGCGGCGGGACAACCCGGAGCTGTTCCGCTTCTACCGGCCGGCCGTCGTCGAGGGCGCGGCCGCCGACCACGCCGTCGCCGTGCACCGCGGCGGCGCGACCGCCGTGGCCACGCGGCTGCCGGTGACGCTGGCGCGCCGCGGCGGCTGGGGCGACACCGTCCTGATGCGGCCCGAGCTGCCGGGGACCGATCTCCTCACCGGTCGGCGGATCCCGCCCGGACCGGTGCGGCTGGCGGAACTGCTCGACACGTATCCCGTCGCCCTGATCGAGCTGGCCCGATGATCTCGGTGTGGGCGCCGAAGGCGCGTCGTGTGCGGGTGCGACGCCTCGACGCCGCGGGCACGATCGTGGAGGAGCGCGAGCTCACGGCGACCGCTGAGGGGCACTGGACCGCTGACCTCGCCCTCGCAGACGGCGAGCGCTACGGGTTCCTGCTCGACGACGGCGACGACCTGCGTCCGGACCCTCGCTCACGGCGGCAACCGGACGGTGTGCACGGCGCCTCGGCGGCATTCGACCCCGCGGCCTTCGCCTGGACCGACGCCTCCTGGACCGGACGGCAGCTCGCGGGCGGGCTGATCTACGAGCTGCACCTCGGCACCTTCACGCCGGAGGGCACGCTGGACGCGGCGATCGGCCGCCTGGCGCATCTCGTCGACCTCGGCGTCACCCACGTCGAGCTGCTGCCCGTCAACGCCTTCAACGGCGCCTGGAACTGGGGATACGACGGCGTGCTCTGGTACGCGGTGCAGGAAGAGTACGGCGGTCCTGCGGCCTACCAGCGCTTCGTCGACGCCGCCCACGCACACGGGCTCGCCGTCGTGCAGGACGTGGTCTACAACCACCTCGGTCCGAGCGGGAACTACCTCCCCCTCTTCGGTCCGTACCTGCGCGAGGGCGAGAGCAACACGTGGGGCGACTCGGTGAACCTCGACGAGGACGCGGTGCGGGAGTACATCCTCGACAACGCCCTGATGTGGCTGCGCGACTTCCACGTCGACGGACTCCGCCTCGACGCCGTGCACGCCCTCCACGACCGGCGGCCCGTGCACCTGCTGCGAGAGCTCTCCGAACGGGTGGACGCCCTCTCCGCGCAGCAGAATCGGCCGCTGACCCTCATCGCGGAGTCGGACCTCAACGACCCGACGCTCATCCTGCCGCGGGAAGCCGGGGGCTACGGGCTCACGGCGCAGTGGTCGGACGACTGGCATCATGCCGTGCACGTCGCGCTCACCGGGGAGACCGCCGGGTACTACGCCGACTTCGCCGCGGCCGAGGCGGTGGCCAAGGTGACGGAGGGCGGGTTCTTCCACGACGGCACCTTCTCTTCCTTCCGCGACCGTCCGCACGGGTCCCCGATCCCGGCCGAGGTGCCGAGCTGGCGGCTGGTGACCTTCGCGCAGGACCACGACCAGATCGGGAACCGCGCGGCCGGGGATCGGCTCTCCGCCACGCTGTCCCCCGATCGGCTCGCGGTGGCCGCCGTCCTCACGCTGACGGCCCCGGGCACCCCGATGCTCTTCATGGGCGAGGAGTGGGGCGCGACGACACCGTGGCAGTTCTTCACCGCCCACCCCGAGCCCGAACTCGGCCGCGCGGTCGCCGAGGGTCGCACGGCGGAGTTCGCCCGCATGGGCTGGGATCCGGACGCGGTCCCCGACCCGCAGGATCCCGACACCTTCCGCCGTTCGCACCTCGACTGGGCGGAGGCCGAGGCGCCGGTGCACGCCCGGCTCCTGGCGCTGTACCGCGACCTCGCCCGACTGCGGCGAGCGCGACCGGAGCTCACCGACCCGGACTCCGCGCACGCGGCGGTCGAGGTCCGGGAGACGGACGGCCGCCCCGAGCACCGCGTCTACCGCATCGATCGCGGAGGAGTGTCCGTGCTCGTGAACCTCTCCCCCACCCCCGCAACGTTCGCGGTACCCCCCACGTCGCAGCTCCTCCTCGCCACCGCCGCCCTGACGAGCACCCCCTCGTCCCTGACTCTCCCCCCGGACGCCGCGGCGATCATCAACTGAGGTTGACCCACCCCTCTGCGGTCCTCCCGGCCCTCTGCGTGCGTCCGCAAGGGGCCGGGGTGCGCGGAAGGGGGTGGGTCGGCAGGAGTCAGCCGCGCGAAGCCCACCACTCGCGGAGACGCTGCTCCGCGACGTCCTCGCCCAGCACGCCCTCGTCGAGGCGCAGATCGAGGAGGAACCGGTACGCCTCGCCGACCTCCCGGCCCGGAGAGATGCCGAGGACCTCCTGGATGCGGTTGCCGTCGAGCTCCGGACGGATCGCGTCGAGCTCCTCCTGCTCGCGAAGAGCCGCGATCCGGGACTCGATGTCGTCGTAGGCGGCGGCGAGCCGAGCGGCCTTGCGCTTGTTCCGCGTGGTGACGTCGGCGCGCGTGAGGATGTGCAGCCGCTCCAGCAGGTCCCCGGCATCGCGGACGTAGCGGCGCACGGCGGCATCCGTCCACGCCCCCTCCGCATAGCCGAAGAACCGCAGATGCAGCTCGATCAGGGTCGCGACGGCATCCGTGGTCGCCGAGTCGAAACGCAGGGCCTGCAGCCGCTTGCGTGCCATCCGTGCGCCGACGACGTCGTGGTGGTGGAAGGTCACCGCGCCACCCGGCTCGAGCTTGCGCGTGCGGGGCTTGCCGATGTCGTGGAGCAGAGCCGCGATCCGCAGCGGCACATCCGCCGGGGCCCCGGGGTTCCTGGCGTGCTCGAGCGCGATGGCCTGACGGAGCACCGTGAGCGAGTGCTCGTAGACGTCCTTGTGGTGGTGGTGCTCGTCGACCTCGAGCTTGAGGGCGCTGACCTCGGGGAGGAACTCCTCGATGAGTCCGGTCTCCACCAGCACCCGGATGCCGCGGACGGGGTCGGCGGTCTGCATGAGGCGCACGAGCTCGGACTGCACGCGCTCCGGGCTCACGATCGTCAGGGTCTCGCGGAGCTCGGTGATCGCCCGCTCCGTGTCCTCCTCCACCGTGAAGCCGAGTTGCGCGCTGAAGCGGGCGGCGCGCAGCATCCGGAGCGGGTCGTCGCCGAACGACACCCGGGGATCCGTCGGCGTCCGCAGCACGCCCGCCACGAGGTCCTCGACCCCGCCGGTCGGGTCGACGAGCTTCACCGCGGGCACCTGGAGGGCCATCGCGTTGACCGTGAAGTCGCGGCGGAGGAGGTCGCCGTCGATCGAGTCGCCGAACTCCACGGTGGGCTTGCGCGTCACGCCGTCGTAGCTGTCGGCGCGATAGGTCGTGATCTCGACCTGCTCGCCCCGCACCCGGGCGCCGATGGTCCCGAAGGCCCGGCCGATGTCCCAGTGCGCGGAGGCCACCGGCTTCACGATCGCGAGGATCTCGTCCGGCGAGGCGCTCGTCGTGAAGTCGAGGTCGTGCGTCTCGCGGCCGAGCAGCGCATCGCGCACCGGGCCGCCGACGACGGCGAGCTCGAAACCGGCTTCGTCGAAGGCCTCCGCGAGAGTGCGGACGACGGGATTCTCGGCGAGCGCGCCGAGACGGGCGAGGCCGTCGGCCATGTTGAGCATGGGTTCCAGCGTACCGGCCCGCTTTCCACCCCTCCCGGACCGGGCACGACTTCGGAGCTTCCGGCCGACGCGCCGGCTCCGAGCCGGTACCCCCGGCGTGTCTCGGGCGATCTCCGAAGCTGTGCCCGCCCGCGACCGCGTTCACCTCCCCGTCGCCTCGATGTCAGACCGCGGTCATCCGGCTCCGCTGGGCTGGGGGCGCCCCGTGCGGCTGAGCACGGACACCCACCCACGAAGGACTGACATGACCTCCCCCACCCCTGCGGTGCGGTGGCGGCGTCGCGGACTGACGTCCGTCGCGCTGCTCGCCGTGCTCGGCGGCGCCGTCGTCGCCCCCGCGGCCCTCGCCGCCCCCGATCCCGAGGTACCCACCGGATCGCTCGTCACCGGCGACACCCCCTGGCACTACCTCGACGACGGCTCCGACCCGTCCCCCGCCCCGGCCGCGCTGCGCGACTGGACCCTGCCGGCCTACGACGACAGCGCGTGGAAGACCGCACCGGGCTCGTTCGGCGCCAAGGGCGGGAAGCTCGCCCCCGTCGGCCCGCAGACGCCGAAGACGCTCCTCAACCACTACCTCGACGGCACCGCGGCCCCGACCGTGCCCACCTACTTCTTCCGGACGACGTTCGAACTCGAAGCCGGCGTCGCCGAGCAGGTCGCCGCTCTGCAGAGCACCATCACCTACGACGACGCCATCATCGTCTGGATCAACGGCGAGGAAGTCGCGCGCTACGTCGACGGCCGCATCACCGACACCACCAACGTCGAGTACGCCGGCGACTCCAACGGTGACCCGCTGACCAGCACGTTCAGCGCCGAGGGCGACCTGCTCCGTGACGGCACGAACACGATCGCCGTGTCGCTGTTCCAGGACCGCGCGTCCAGCTCCGACATCTACTTCGACATGTCGTCGCTCACCCTCGTGAAGGCCTCCGACCCCGGCACGCCCGTGGTCGCCCCGCCGACCCGCGTCATCCTCACCCCGACCGAGAAGCCGGAGGTGTCGCAGTCGTTCTCCTGGCTCGCCGGCGACGCCTCGCACACGGTCGGCCAGGTCGAGATCGGCCTCGCGACCGGTGGTGCCACCCGCACGGTCGACGCGTACGACGCCGGTGTCGTGAACGGCAACCCGAACAAGCACTTCTCGGCCACCGTCACCGACCTCACCCCCGCCACGGCGTACCGCTACCGGGTGGGTCTCCCCGGGAGCTGGAGCGACTGGTACGAGTTCCGCACCGCCGACCCGAAGGCGAGCGACTTCCAGTTCATCTACTACGGCGACGCCCAGATCGGTCTCGACACCACCTGGCCGAGCGTCGTGAAGCAGGCCGAGGCACACGCTCCGCGCTCGATCGGTTCCGTGCACGCCGGCGACCTCATCAACACCTCCAGCAACGAGAACGAGTGGCTGAACTGGTTCCAGGGCATGAAGGACTCGGCGGTCCGCACCAACGTCATGGCCGCCCCCGGCAACCACGAGTACTCCGGCGACAAGCTGCTCACGGCGTGGAAGGCCGCGTTCGAGTACCCGCACAACAACCCGTCGACGAGCTCGATCGGCGAGCTGGCGGACCTCGCGAAGGGCGACTCCGAGGTGGCGCAGCAGTACCGCGCGTTCTTCGACCACTGGAGCTCGTTCGCCGCCGAGACCGCGTACTACACCGACTACCAGGGCGTCCGTTTCATCACCCTGAACGCGACCCGCGACACGACGTTCCTCACCCCGGCCGGGCTCCCGTCCTGCACGGGCGCGGACTGCCCGTCGTCCCAGATCGGCACCCTGTGGACGCGCTTCCAGGCCGCCTGGCTCGACCTGCTGCTGCAGAACAGCCCGTCGAAGTGGAACGTCGTCACATTCCACCAGCCGGTCTTCTCGGCCTCGGCCGGTCGTGACGAGCCGGTGCTCCGCGCGGAGTGGCTGCCCGTCTTCCAGCGCAACGACATCGATCTCGTGCTCATGGGCCACGACCACACGTACGCCCGCGGCTACGTGAACACGGATGCGACCGAGACTCCTGGCCTCACCACCGGCCCGGTCTACGTCGTGTCGAACTCCGGCGCGAAGCACTACGACCTGGAGACCCCGGAGAAGAACGTCTGGACCAACAACGGCGCCACGCAGGTGCTGCGCGGTCAGGGCGTGACGACGTACCAGGTGATCGACGTCTCGAAGAACCAGCTCGTCTATCGGTCGTACCTCGCCGAGAAGCAGCCGGACGCCACGACCGACCTCCCCGTCGGCGCCGTCTACGACACGTTCACGGTGAACAAGTCCGACGCCGGTGAGAAGTGGGTCACCGAGGCCGGTGTCACCCCGCCGGTCACCGAGGAGCCGGAGCCCGAGAAGCCGGCGACGGTCGAGCTGGGCGCGTCCTCGGTCACGGCCGGCGGCACGCTCACGGTGTCGGGAAGCGGCTTCGCGGCCGGCGCCGATCTCGCCCTCGAGCTGCGATCCGACCCGGTCGCGCTCGGTACGGTCACGGCCGCGGCCGACGGCACGTTCTCGCGCACCGTCACCATTCCCGCGGCCACCCCGGCGGGGACGCACACGCTCGCCGTGATCCTCCCCGACGGCACCGAGGTGACGGCCTCCCTCACCGTGACCGCAGCGGCCGGTGGCGGAGCGGTCGTCCCCGGTGAGAGCGGCTCGGGTGGCGCAACCGATGGGGACCTCGCGACGACCGGTGCCGACAGCATGCCGTTCGTCATCGGGGCCGTCGTGCTGCTCGCCGCCGGCCTCGGCCTGTTCGCCCTGCGTCGCCGCCGTACGACTACGGTGGAGACGGTCGAGGCGGAATAGTCCGCCAGCGGGCGTCGTCCGGGGTTCTCTCCGGGCGGCGCCCACTCTTCGCCCGCGGATGCCCCATCGATAACGGTTCGGACTCCGTCCGCTGGCCGATCCGCGTTCACACTAGGCTCAAGCCATGCCGCACCGCTCTCGGCTCGTGATCGTTTCGATCGCAGCTGCACTCCTGGGCTTCGCCCTCACCGCCTGCGCGCCCGAGACCACGGAGGGCGGTGCACCGTCACCGTCGCCGTCGCCGTCGCCCATCGCCTCTTCCCCCGCGACCCCCGCAGACCGTGTCGTGGAGATCTCGGTTGACGGCCTCTCGATCGATGGCGGCCCCGTACTCGCATACGACGACGCCGACGACGCCCTCGCGGCCCTCACCGATGCGTTCGGATCGGCGCCGACGGAGGCGCCCGTGGAGGGCCCGTACGGCGCCGTATACGCCGGGTACGACTGGCCGGGGACGAAGGCCACGGTACGCGACACCCGTATCGACCTGGTGGTGTCGGCAGACGCGCCGGGAGTGATCGTCCGGACTCCGGAGGGTATCGGCATCGGCTCGACGCGCGCTGAGGCGATGGACGCAGGGGCCGTGGACGGGTGGGATGAGGACGGTGACGGCGTCGCCGACTACCTGAGCATCGGCGTGCGGGAAGTCTCCGGCACCTCCTCGCTCGTGAAGCCCGGTGAGGTCGGTGTGGAGTATGTCGACCTCAAGATGACCGGCGATATCGTGAGCCGCCTCAGCACCGGTGGCAACGACTACAGCGACATCTGAAGCACCCGCGACGCCGCCGCGCGTCCGGGCACAGCTTCGGGGCCGGGGCTCGACTCGCCGTCGTTCAGCCGCCCATGGCGGCGTGTCGGCCGCGATCTCCGAAGCTGTGCCCCCTGACCAGGCGGCTCAGGTCCGGCGACGAGTCAGGACGAGACGGAGGGTCACGGCGAGGAACGTCGACACCAGGATCCAGCCGAAGGCCGTGCCCAGGGACGTGAAGAACGAGACCTGATCGGTGGCGCCGGCCACGTTCCCGTAGTTGATCGCGCCGTGCGCCCCGATCGCCACCAGGAGCCCGGCGAGCGCGAGGAGCGGGCGCGACCAGGCACGTCGGGCGTCGAGAGCGAGACCGAGCGCCGCCCCGGTCCAGATGGTGAGCGCGGCGTGGGTGGGCAACGTCAGGGTGCGGACGATCCACGTCGCGATGCCGGAACCGAGATCGTTCGCCGCGA
Source organism: Microbacterium sp. UMB0228 (assembly GCF_002871415.1). Lineage (NCBI taxonomy): Bacteria > Bacillati > Actinomycetota > Actinomycetes > Micrococcales > Microbacteriaceae > Microbacterium > Microbacterium sp. UMB0228. The sequence continues at coordinate 49,255 of NZ_PNFU01000002.1, forward strand.
TGTCCGCCGCGATCGCGGAGGCGTCCTCCACCGCTGCGAAACCGACGCCGACCAGGGCCCCGACCATCGCGCCGAAGAGCACGCCGCGCAGCCCGATCCGCCGTGCGAGCAGAAGGATGAGCAGCACCCCGAGGCCCTTCCCCACCTCCTCCACGACGGGCGTCAGCACCCACATCGTGGGGATCGCCTCCCGGAGGATGCCCTGATCGTCCACGTACATCGCCTGCTCGGCAGACCACGCGCCGATCCCGGTGGCGAGGAGCACGGCCGCGCCGGCGCCCCAGGCCACGGCGAGCAGCGAGGACGTCCACGACCGCGCACCCCGCGGAGCGATCCAGCGGGCGACGAACGTCGTCACGGCTGCCGCGGGCAGAACGGCGGCGAGACACAGGAGGAAGACGGGACCGGTTTCGATCGCGAACAGCACGATCGCGAGTGCCAGCGGGAGGAGGAAGACGGCGAGCACCACGGGGCGGCGAGTCACGAACGAAACGGTTTCGGAGGGGACGACCGCGGAATGCACTCCCCGATCCTTCCAGACCCGTTCCGCGACATTCCGGGGACACCGGAATGCTGCACGGGCCCGCGCGGTCATAGGATCGCGGCATGGTCGACGACGACGAACCCTCCGGCGCCTCTCCCCGCGACCCCTCTCGGCGCGGATTCCTCACCGTGGGCGGTGCCGCCCTGGCGGGAGCGGTGATCGGGGGCGCGGGAGGAGCGGCGATCGGAGCCTCCGTCGCCGGAGCCGGCGGCCGGGACGGTTTCGCCGATGACCCGGATCCGTTCGCCGCACTCACGCCCCGTTCGGAGCCCGGTTTCGATCACGTGGTCGTGGTGATGGGCGAGAACCGCTCCTTCGACAACCTCCTCGGCTACCTCTACACGGCCGACACGCTGCCGGCGGGCGAGACCTTCGAAGGTCTCGCGTTCGGCACCCACAGCAACACCGCCCCGGACGGCACGGTGGTCGAGGCGCACGTCTACCGGGGCGACACGGACCGCATCATGAGCCTCCCCGACCCGGACCCGGGTGAGGAGTACCCGCACGTCAACACGCAGATCTTCGGCACCGTCGATCCGAAGACCAACGCCGACCTGTTCGTCGACGAGATGACCACGCCCTTCAATGCCCCCACCCACGGGGAGAAGGCGACGATGTCCGGGTTCCTCGAGGACTACATCATCAACTTCCGTCGACTGCGCGACGGGAAGGAGCCGAGCCTGGACGAAGCGCGGCACATCATGGGCTCGTTCTCGCCGGAGATGCTCCCGGTGCTCTCCACCCTCGCCGCCGAGTTCGCCGTGTTCGACCACTGGTACGCGGGAGTGCCGTCCCAGACCTTCTGCAACCGCTCCTTCTTCCACGCCTCGACCTCGCACGGGTTCGTGACGAATCAGGGTGGCGGCGGTTACCGGAAGTGGCTCGACGCCCCGGCCACACCGACCGTGTTCAACCGCCTGGAAGACCGCAAGGTGAGCTGGCGGATCTACATCGACAAGCTCCAGCTGGTCTCCTTCACGGGGATGCTGCATGCGGCGGTGCTCGAGAAGTACTGGCGCACGGATCATTTCGGCACGATGGAGGACTTCTACGCCGACGCGAAGAACGGCACCCTTCCGGCTTACGCGTTCATCGAGCCCCGGATGGTCTACGACCACAACGACTTCCATCCGCCTTTCGGGAAGCCGCGGGAGAGCGTGGTCGACGGTGAGCCCGTGTTCGACAGCGCCATCTCCGATGTGCGGGCGGGCGACCGGCTCATCCATGACATCTACGAGGCCGTGCGCACGAGCGCGACGCCCGGCGGCTCGAACGCCGTGAACACCCTGCTGCTCATCACCTTCGACGAGCACGGCGGCTGTTACGACCACGTGCCGCCGCCCGCGGCCACGAAACCCACGAAGGACGCCGGCGCCGGGGAGATGGGCTTCACGTTCGACCGGCTCGGCTGTCGTGTCCCGGCGATCGCGGTGTCGGCGTACACGCGGCGCGGCACGATCATCCACGACGAGATGCACCACGGATCGGTCGCGGCCACGCTGTCGCGCCTGCACGGCCTGGAGCCGCTGAACGACCGCGATCAGTCGGCCAACACGCTGCTCAACGTCGTGAACCTCGACAAGCCGCGGCACCCGGCCGACTGGCCCGTGACCACACCCGCGTACACCCCGCCAAATCCCGAGGGCGGCACCCCGCAGCCGAACGAGGCGGATCACCTCAAGCCGCTCACGCCTCCCGCCCGCGGCCTGCTCGGGCTCCTCCTCGCCCGGTACGGCGCGCCGGGTGAGAAGGAACCGGAGACCTTCGCCGACGCGTACCGGCTCCTCCACGAGCACGGCGAGGAGCTGTTCGGCCCTCCGCTCTGACTCCGCACTTCCGCACGAGGTCGCAGAGCTTCCGGGAATCCCCCGCGACCCCGGTGCGACTCTGCGACCGCGCGCCGGTGCCTCAGCCCTCGCGGGAGAACGTGATGTGGGTCACCCCGGACTCCGCGACCTCGGACGTCACGCGATAGCCGGCCTCGAGGCCACGCAGGTCATCCCAGAGTCGGATGCCGCTGCCGGTGAGGATGGGGGTGATGCCGACATGCAGATCGTCGACGAGCCCCGCACGCAGGAACTCCCGGACCGTAGTCGCCCCGCCGCCGACGCGCACGTCACGCCCTCCGGCGACGGCCACGGCTTCCTGCAACGCCTCCTCCGGGGTCGCGGAGAGGAAGCGGAAGCTCGTGCCGTTCGCGAACTCGATCGGCGGGCGCGGCGTGTGCGTGAGGACGAACACCGGCACCTCGAACGGCGGCTCCTCGCCCCACCAGCCGCGCCACTCCGGGTCGTCCGGGTTCGCGTGGAGCCCGAACATCCCGGCACCCATGATCTCGGCGCCGATGCCCTGGAAGTACTGCGCCGCGTACTTCTCGTCCACCCCGGTGGTGCCCGCGCCGCTCGTGTCGTGGAAGACGCGCTCCTGGAAGGTGCGGGTCGCCGTGTAGGCCGCAGTGAGTCGTCCCCAGTCCTCGCCGAAGGGGTTCGCGGGGGTCTGGTCGGTCGTCGTGGCGAAGCCATCGAGGGTGATGTTGAGGTCGACGCGCACGCGGGTCATGGTGCCTCCGAAGCGGTGGGGACGGGCGCCGGTCGGCGCACCGTCCCCAGCGTCGGGCGTCCCGCGGCCGCTGTCAAGAGCCGGCCGCCGTGCCGGATCAGACCACCGGGTCGCCCTGGACCGGACCCTCCGTGTTGGGCTTCCACCCGAGGGCCGGCGCCACGTGCTCCGCGAACGCCTCGAGCACGTGGAGGTTGTACTCCGGTCCGAGCTGGTTCGGGATCGTCAGCATGAGGGTGTCCGCGGCCATGACGGCCTCGTCCTGTCGGAGCTGCTCGATGAGCACATCAGGCTCCGCGGCGTAGGTCTTGCCGAACGTGGAGCGGAACCCGTCGATGATGCCGATCTGGTCGGCGTTCTCCTCGCTGCGCAGCCCGAAATAGGCGCGGTCCCTATCCGACACGAGCGGGAACACGCTGCGGCTGACCGAGACCCGCGGCGACCTGGTGTGACCGGCCTCGCGGTAGGCGGAGCGGAACAGCTCGATCTGCTCGCGCTGCAGCTCGTGGAACGGCTGCCCCGTGGCCTCGGTCACGAGCGTCGAGCTCATCATGTTGAGTCCCTGGCGTCCGGTCTCCTCGGCCGTGGCGCGCGAACCCGAACCCCACCAGATGTGGTCGCGCAGCGTGGGCGACTGCGGCTCGATCGCGAGGTACTGTCCCGCGCCCACCATGCGGGGGTCGCCGGGGGCGAGTCGCTCGCCGTCGATGGCCCGCAGGAAGATCTCGAACTTCTCCCGTGCGAGCACGCTGCCGCGCTCCTGATCCTCCTCGTCGCGGAAGCCGAAGGTCTCGTAGCCGCGCAGCGCCGTCTCGGGTGACCCACGGCTCACGCCGAGCGCGATGCGCCCGTCCGCGATGAGGTCGAGTGCGGCCGCCTCCTCCGCGAACTGGAACGGGTTCTCGTAGCGCATGTCGATCACGCCGGTGCCGACCTCGATCCGCTCGGTGCGCGCAGCCATGGCCGTCAGCAGCGGCATCGGGGACGCCGCCTGACGGGCCCAGTGGTGCACGCGGACGTAGGCGCCGTTGACGCCGAGCTCGTCCGCGCCCTCCGCGATCTCGATGGTCTGCTTCAGCATGTCGCCCGCGGTGCGGGTCGCCGAGCCGGGCACGTCGGCGTAGTGACCGAACGAGAGGAATCCGAAAGCCTTCATGGTGTATTCGAACGCATGGAAGCCGGGACTATTCCCCCGGGAGGAGGAAGCCGTCGAGCACGAGTCCCCGGATGCGCGGCTCGAGCTCCGCCCACAGCTGCGGGAAGGGCACCTCGAAGAGGTCGGCGAGGGCGGGGGCGATCTGCAGCACCTGGAGCTCCCCGTCGCAGGCGCCGACGAACCCGGCGAGCGCGGGATCCACCGCGACGGTCCGCGCGAATCCGCCGCCCTGACGCAACTCGATCACGCTCGGGTCGTCGTTGCCGGGAAGCAGGTGTCGCGCCTCCGTGACGTCGGGGGCCACGACGAGCGTGTCGGGCAGTCCCTCGGCGAGCGCATCGTGAGCCGCGAGGCCGAGAGCGAGCGCCGCCCCCACGTTCGCCACGGGCTGCGAGACCCGCTCCGACCGCCGCAGCGGCTCCCCCTGCCCCCGGCGGAGCAGCACGTAGCCGAAGCCGATCGCGGTCACATTTCGCGCCGCGAAGTCGTCGAGCCACGCGGTGAGCAGCGGAGTGAACGCGGCGTCGCGTGGCGTGATGCCGCCGTCCCTGATCCAGAGCTCGGCGTACGCGAGGGGCGACAGCTCCTCCCGCTCCACCACCCACAGGTCGAGGTCGGCGGGCACCCACGCGTCCAGCCGGGCGAGGCCCGTGATCCCCGTGCGGGACTCCCAGTTGCCGAGAAGCTGGGCGATGCCGCCGGGGGTGAGATGGGCCGGTGCCGTGCGCACGAACTGCTCGACCAGCGCGTCGCCGACGAGACCGCCGTCGCGGTACTCGTAGGCGGGGACGCCCTCGGTTCGGGGGGTGATCACGAACGGCGGGTTCGAGACGATGAGATCGAACGCCTCCCCGGCGACCGGCTCGAACATGCTCCCGTGGCGGAACTCGATGTTCGTGACCCCGTTGAGCTGCGCGTTCAGCGCGGCATAGGCGAGAGCACGGCGGGAGACATCGGTGGCGACGACCCGGCCAGCCCGCCGCGCCACGAGGAGCGCCTGGATGCCGCACCCCGTGCCGAGGTCGAGCGCACGATCCACCGCGAGCGGCACGACGGTCTCGGCGAGCGTGCGCGAGGCCCCGCCCACACCGAGCACGTGATCGGCGGGCAGCGGGCCGTCGAGGGCGACCTCGTCCAGATCGCTCGCGATCCACCACTCCCCGACCCCGTCCTCGTCGACGAACGACTGCGGGCGCAGCAGCGCGATCGGCGTCACGGAGTCGGGGTCGATCCTCGCCAGCCCCAGGGCCTCCAGACCGTCCACGCCGAGGGTGGGCAGGGCGCGCTCCACCGCTGCACGGGGCTGCGGAAGCCCGAGCACCAGGAGACGTCCGAGGGTCGCGAGCACGCCCTCGTCCCCGGCGATCGCCCGCAGGATGGGTTCGCGCAGGCCGCGGGCGAGGGCATCGTCCGCCTCCTCTCCCCAGAGGCGACGCAGGGGCTCGGATCGGAGGTCGGCGGCGTCGAGATCCGCGGCGAACGCGGCACTGCGGAGCGGGTCGGGATGAGGGGCGGGGGTGTCGGACACGGCCGTCACTCTACGCGTCTTCAGGGTTCTCCTCCCTCCGGCCTCCTAGAATCGCAAGGTCAGTACTCACGATCCGCCTCCTCCCGGCGTTCGAGGAAGACCTTCATGACCGCGATCACTCCCGAGACGGGCCTCCGCGCGCGCGTGCGCCGGCTCGCGGCGTTCGTGGTCGCCGCCGGCGTCTGCGCCCTGGGCGTCGGCGAACCGGCGATGGCGGCGGACGAGCCCCCCGCGGCCGACGAGCAGCGGGTGGACCTGCACGTCACGGCGGGCCTGCGCGGCACCGTCGCACCGGGCACCTCGACCTCGGCCGTCGTCACGATCGACAACGAGACCGCATCGGAGCTCTCCGCGGGCCGTGTCGAGGTCGAGCTCGGCACCACGCCGCTCAGCGACGATGCCGCTGTCACGGACTGGCTGGAGGAGGGTCGTGCCGCCGGTTCGTTCCTGCCTCTCGGCGACGAGACCACGAAGACGGCCGAGGCCGGCGGCTCCGCGACGACCACGGTGTTCGTGCCGCAGGAGACCCTCACGCCCCTCGCGCCCGGAGTGTACCCGCTGCGGGCGGCTCTGAGCGATGCCCGCACGAAGGACACCTCAGGAGGGCGCACCACCACGTGGGATGCGAGTGCGACGACCGTCCTCGTCGTCACCTCCACGCCGACCAGTCCGATCGGAGTCCTCGTCCCGATCACCGCCACCCCGGCCGGCGGCGCCCTGCTGAGCGCGGAGGAGCTCACTGAGCTCACCGCACCGGACGGCGACCTCACCGCGCAGCTCGACGGCGTGGCCGGGACGACGGCCGTGCTCGCTCTCGACCCCGCCATCCCCGCCGCCATCCGCGCCCTCGGGACGGCTGCCCCCTCGACGGCCACGGAATGGCTGGAGAGGCTCGATAAGCTCCCCAACGTCCGATTCGCCCTGCAGTTCGGCGACGCCGATCTCACCGTGCAGGCCCAGGCCGGTCTCCCGGACGCCCTGACTCCGCTCCCGCTGACCTCTCTGCTCGACCCCGCGGCTTTCCCGCAGCAGCGCGCCGTGACCCCGACGACCACGCCGGGCGCCCCCACCACGCCGTCTCCCTCATCGTCGGACGAGCCCGCTCTCCCGACGGACCAGGAGCTGCAGGAGATCAGCGGTGCCCTCCCGGGGATCGTCTGGCCGGACACCGACCTCACGCAGAGCGACCTCGCGGCGTTCTCCGGCTACCTGGACGGGAGCGCGACCACGGTCGTGTCCTCGGAGGCGGTCGGTGGGCGCAGCGCGGCACATGCGAGTTCCGGCGGGCAGGACCTCCTCGTCACCGACGCCGCGACGTCGGCAGCCCTGTCGGCAGCCGCGGCGGAACCCGCCTCGACGCCCCGCCAAGGGCTCCTGGCGGAAGCGGCGGCGCGGCTGTTCCTCGCCGGAGCGCGGGCCCCTGGCGCTCCCCTTCTCGTCGGCCTGGAGCGCGATGAGAATCGCTCGGCCGAGGCTCTTCGCGACGCGATCTCGGCCGCGGACTCCATCGGCTTCGAGTTCTCAGCGGTCCGCGCAGCCCCAGCCGTTCCCGTGGCCGTGGCGGAGACAGCCGCAGCGACGCGGGCCCCCGACCTCGCGAACCTTCTCACCGACGAAGGCTCCCTCACCGCCTTCGCCACGATCCTCAGCGACCCGCTCGTGCTGCTGAGCCCCGAGCGCATCCGGATCCTGCGCACCATCGCAGTCGGCTCGTCCGACGCCGCCTTCGCGGAGAAGGTCGCGGATCACCGTGCCCGCACCACCGAGACGCTCGGAGCGGTGAGCATCCCCGACTCCAGCACGATCCAGCTGCTCACGGCCAACGCCGACCTGCCGATCGCGGTGCGCAACGACCTCCCCTGGCCCGTGTCCGTGCGGCTGTTCGCCTCGCCCAGCGATCCGCGCCTCGAGGTGGAACCCGTGATCGACGTCCAGGTGCAGGCGAGCTCGACGACCAGGGCGAAGGTCCCCGTCTCCGCCCGGGTGGGCAGCGGCGAACTCGATCTGCGTCTCGCGCTGACCAGTCCGACGGGCGTGCCGATCCAGTCGCAGCAGACCGTCCGCGTGGCGGTGCGAGCAGAGTGGGAGACCATCGGCCTCGTCATCTTCGGCGGCCTGGCGGTGCTGCTCATCGCTCTCGGGGTGGTCCGCACCGTGCGCCGGAAGCGTCGGGAGGCGATCGAGGAGCAGGCCGTGGAGGCCGCGGTCGAGGAACTGATCGAGGAGAAGGAGGCGGAGGCGGCCGTGCAGGAGCACCACGACGGTCCGGATGCCCCGCCCACGAAGGAGTCGAGTGAGTAGTCTCGGGCGCGCCAGCGCCATCATCGGCGCCGGCACCATGGTGTCGCGCGTGACCGGGCTGCTGCGCAGCATCGTCCTCGTGGCGGTGATCGGCTCGTTCAATTCGGGGCCGGCCGACGCGTTCGCCGCGGCGAACACTCTCCCGAACAGCGTCTTCTCCCTCATCTCCGTCGGCATCCTCACCGCGGTCATCGTGCCGCAGATCGTCAAGGCCACCGCAGATGCCGATGGGGGCAACACCTTCATCTCGAAGCTCTTCACCCTCGGCACGGTCGTGCTGGTGGCCGTCACGGCGATCGCCACGATCGCCGCCCCGTGGCTCGTGCAGATCGTGGCCGGGGGCCTGTCCTCGACCACCCAGGCGCTCGCGACCGCGCTCGCGTACTGGTGTCTCCCGCAGATCCTCTTCTACGGCCTCTACGCGCTGCTGGGCGAGGCTCTGAACGCGCGGCGTATCTTCGGGCCGTTCACCTGGGCCCCCGTCGTCAACAACATCGTCTCCATCATCGGGTTCCTGATCCTGGGATGGGCCTTCTCCCCGGTCTCGCGGAACTCCGCCGACTGGACGCCGGAGATGATCGCGACGCTCGGCGGCACGGCGACCCTCGGCATCGCCGTGCAGGCGCTCATCCTGCTGCTGTTCTGGAGGCGGACCGGGCTGTCCCTGCGTCCCGATTTCCATTGGCGGGGCGTCGGCCTCGGCAACGTAGGCAAGCTCGCGGGGTGGACCTTCCTGATGGCCCTGGCCTCGCTCTCCGCGGGCGTGCTGCAGGGCAACATCGTCAGCAACGCGTCGGAGTCGGGTGCATCGCTCGCCGTGACGGCCAACGCCTGGCTCATCTTCATGCTGCCGTATTCGGTCATCGTGCTGTCGATCGGAACCCCGTACTTCACGCAGATCAGCGAGCACGCCGCCGCAGGTCGCGATGACGAGGTCCGCGGGGACATCTCGCGCAGCATCCGCACTCTGCTGTTCTTCATCGTCGCCGCCGTCGCCGCCGTCGCCGCCGCGGCCATCCCCGCCTCCCGCGTCTTCACCGAGAGCCCCTCGGATGCCGAAGGCGCGGCCATCGTCCTCCTCTGCTATCTGATCAGCCTCATCCCGCTCACGATCCTGTTCATCGTCCAGCGCACCTTCTACGCCTACGACGACACGCGCACCCCCTTCTGGTTCACGATCTTCCAGTGCACGTTGATCGTCGTGACCGCACTGGCCGCGGCCGCGCTCCTGTCCGCAGAGGTCATCGCCCTGACCCAGCTGGCTGCCGCCGTGGCTCTCGGCCAGTCCATCGCCAGCACGCTGCAGACGATCGTGGCGACCTGGCTGCTGCATCGCAAGATCGGCGGGCTGGGCGTCCTCTCGTGGATGCGTGCCCTCGCGCTCTTCGCGATCGCCGCGATCCCGGCCGGTCTCGCCGGCTGGGGCACCTTCCTCCTCCTCGGCGGGACAACGGGATGGGCGACGTCCGGAGTCATTCCCGGCACCCTGGCGACCGCCGTCATCGGACTCGTCGTGGTGCTCGTCTACGTCGCGATCCTCGCGGTCTTCCGCGCCCCGGAGCTGAAGGCCGCCGGCGGGCTCGTCCGCCGCTTCCTGCCCGGCCGCTGACGCGGGAATGCCCCGCGGTTACCATGGGTTGAAGCAGTCGGACGTCTTTCGACGGCACCGCCTTTCTAACGGAGATCACATGCGTCAGGTCATCATCATCGGCTCCGGCCCCGCCGGATTCACGGCTGCCATCTACGCGGCGCGCGCGAACCTGGAGCCGCTCCTCATCGCGAGCTCCGTCGAGGTCGGCGGAGAGCTCATGAACACGACCGAGGTGGAGAACTACCCCGGCTTCCCGGAGGGCATCCAGGGCCCCGAGCTCATGGCCAAGTTCCAGGAGCAGGCCGAGAAGTTCGGCACCGAGGTGCTCTACGACGACGTCACCGAGCTCGACGTCGCCGGTCCCGTCAAGAAGGTCACCCTCGGTTCGGGCGCCACCCACGAGGCGAAGACCATCATCTACGCGACGGGTTCCGCCTACCGCAAGCTCGGTATCGAGGGCGAGGAGCGCCTCTCCGGCTTCGGTGTCTCCTGGTGCGCCACCTGCGACGGCTTCTTCTTCCGTCAGAAGACGATCGCCGTCGTCGGCGGCGGTGACTCGGCGATGGAGGAGGCCACCTTCCTCACGCGCTTCGCGGACAAGGTGTACGTCATCCACCGCAAGGACACCCTGCGGGCCTCGAAGATCATGCAGGAGCGCGCCTTCGCGAATGAGAAGATCGAGTTCGTGTGGAACAGCGAGGTCGTGGAGATCCTCGGCGACAACGCCGTCTCGGGCGTGCAGCTGCGTTCCACGGAGGACGGCTCGCTGCGCGACCTGCCCCTCGACGGCCTGTTCATCGCCATCGGCAACGACCCGCGCACCCACCTCGTCCACGAGAAGCTCGAGCTCACGCCCGAGGGGACGATCTGGGTCGACGGTCGCTCCTCGCGCACGTCGGTTCCCGGAGTCTTCGCCGCCGGCGACGTGATCGACCCCACGTACCGCCAGGCCATCACCGCCGCGGGGACGGGCACGATCGCGGCCCTCGACGCCGAGCACTTCCTCGCCGACCTGGAGGACTCCTCCGTCGAGGTCCCCGCGGCCGAGGCCGCCGAGGTCATCACGGCCTGACGACGGCCGGGAACACTTTCCCCCCGCCCGTTGTTGCAACAGGCGAACCTCGAACAAGGAGAACTCTGATGAGTGCAAAGGCAACGAGCCAGGCGACCTGGGAGCAGGACGTGCTGCAGGCCGATGGTCCCGTGCTGGTGGACTTCTGGGCCGAGTGGTGCGGTCCGTGTCGTATGGTCGCGCCGGTGCTGGACGAGATCCAGTCCGACAACCCCGACAAGATCACCATCCTCAAGCTCAACGTGGACGAGAACCCGGAGCTGGCCATGAAGTACCAGATCACGTCGATCCCGGCGATGAAGGTCTTCCAGGGCGGAGAGGTCAAGACGACGATCATCGGCGCCAAGCCGAAGTTCGCCCTCGAGCAGGATCTCGCCGCTTTCCTCGGCTGATCCCCCCGACCACGAGAAGGGCCGCACCTCCGGGTGCGGCCCTTTTCGCTCTCTCCGGGCCCCTGAGCGTGGTCAGCGCTTGTCGTACACGTCCACGGGTTCGAGACCGCGCGCGGCCCGGGCGCTGTTCACGATCTCCTGGATGACGGCCGTCTTTCCCGCGTTGTAGGAGCACACCCCGTCCGCCGCCACCCGCGCTGCGTCGTGCGTGGCGCGCTCGTATCGCTCCGCGTCTGCCGGATGCGTGCGTAGCCAGTCCCGCAACAGGCGCTGGGGCGCGAGATCCCACTCCGCGGCAGGGAAGAAGTGCGCGATGGCGAGGCGCTCCCCCGCCGACTCTCGGATCATCACCGGATGCGTGCGAACCCCGCTGCCCGTGCGCCAGCCGGCCGCCTCCAGTGTGGGCCTCCGGACGCCGAACTGCTCCCCTGTCTCCATGCGCACCGCGAGGTCGATGACCGGCTTCGCGCTCATCCCGGGAATCGCGGTCGAGCCGATGTGCTCGATGATCCAGTCGTCCGCACCGGCCGTCCGCATCGATGAGGCGAACTCCTCGAACCGCTGCGGCCACGACGGGTCGGAGGGAACGAGGAGCATCGGCGTCAGGAGGCGTCGGCGATGCGCGGGTCCCAGCGACGGTGGCGCTGCTTCTCGTCCAGAAGCCCCCAGACGGCCGGTGTGAGCTCCGGGTACTCGAGGGCGATCTGGCGCAGCACCCGGTAGTGTCGTGCGGCATTGGGTCGCACACCGTCGTTCGCAGCGATGTTGTCCGCACGGAGCAGGTAGACGACGAGTTCGTCGACGCTGGGCAGCTCCTCCATGAACTCCCAGGGGTCCTCACCGCCCAGAAGGCGCTCCTGGACGAGGACGGCGAGTTCGTCCGACGCCTCGGCGCGCAGCACTTCCAGGCTGGCGCGACGGGGGACGGATTCGGTCATCCCTCCAGCCTACGCGCGTGCGCGACGGGGTCGGCGCTCCACCTTGGCATCTTCGCTCATGTCCTCGAGCTCGCGGCCCTTGGTCTCCGGCACCTTGAAGAACACGAAGAAGAACGACAGCAGCGCGAAGAACGCGTAGAAGCCGTACGCGAAGGTGAGGCCGATCTCGGCGAACGCGGGGAACGTCGTCGAGATGAAGAAGTTGGCCACCCACTGCGCGGCCGCGGCGACGGCGAGGGCGCCGGCACGGATCGAATTCGGGAAGATCTCGCCCAGGAGCACCCACACCAGCGGCCCCCAGCTCGCACCGAAGAACACGACGAAGCCGTTGGCGCAGATGAGCGCGACGGTGGCCCAGGGGTCCGGGAGCGTCGCGGTTCCGGAGGCGTCGAGCGTGCCGAACGAGAAGGCGAGCGCCATGAGTCCGAGGGTCACCGTCATGCCGACCGAGCCGACGAGGAGCATGATCCGACGACCGACCCGATCGACGAGGAGGATCGCGACGATCGTGACGACGATGTTCGTGACGGAGGTGATGACGGACGTGAGGAGGGCACTGGACTCGTCGAAGCCCACCGACTGCCACAGCGTGGTCGAGTAGTAGAAGATGACGTTGATGCCGACGAACTGCTGGAACACCGACAGCAGGATGCCGACCCAGACGATCGGCTTGAGTCCCAGCCGGCTCCCCCGCAGATCCCGCAGCGACTCGGAGCGCTCCGTATCGATCGTGCCCGTGATCTCCTTGATCTTGGCTTCGGTGTCGATCGTCCCCGTGACGGTCTGGAGCACTTCCGCGGCGCGCTTCACCTCGCCCTTGCGGACCAGGTAGCGCGGCGACTCCGGCAGCCGCAACGACACGAGTCCGTAGACGAGCGCGGGGATGGCCGCGACCATGAACATCCACCGCCACGCGGTCAGGCCCCACAGCGGCTGGTCGGCCTCCCCCGCGATGCCCGCGAGCAGGGCGTCGGACAGGAGGGCGGCGAAGATGCCGAGGACGATGGCGAGCTGCTGCAGCGATCCGAGCCGACCGCGGATCGCTGCCGGCGAGACCTCTGCGATGTACGCGGGTGCGATCACCGACGCCGCACCGACGCCGAGTCCGCCGATCACGCGCCAGATGATGAGGTCGACGACGCTGAAGGCGAGACCGGAACCGATCGCCGAGACGAAGAACATGGCCGCGGCGACCACCATCACGGGGATGCGTCCGAACTTGTTCGAGACGGGCCCGGCGAACCAGGCGCCCACGGCGCAGCCGATCAGGGCGGACGACACGGCGAAGCCCTTGAGGCCGGTTCCGAGATCGAAACCGGAGACGTCTCCGGCCAGAGCGTCGACGGCGCCGTTGATCACCGCGGTGTCGAATCCGAAGAGGAATCCGCCCAGAGCCGCCGCGATACTGACGGCGATCACGCGACGCTTGATACTCGCTGGATCAGCTGGTCTGGACATGACATCCCCCTCGCATCGTCAAGATGACGCGAGTCTATGGCACCCCCGACCAGGGACGCGGTCACCGCGCGGAGCCGTACCCTTCTTCGCCCAGCTCCTCGAGAATGCGGTTCAGATCCTGGATCGATGCGAAATCAATCGTGACCTGGCCTTTTCGGGCACCCAGAGAGATCCGGACGCGCGTGTTGAGCCGGTCTCCGAGCTTGCCGGCGACCTCGTCCAGGTAAGCCCGCCGCGCACCCGGGGTGGGCTTGGGAGTCTTCCCTGCGGACGGCTGCGACTTGGCGGCTTCCTCCGTCGCGCGAACGGACAGGTCTTCATTGACGACCTTGTCCGCCAGCCGCTGCATCGCCTCCGGAGAGTCCACGCTGAGGATCGCGCGCGCGTGTCCGGCGGTCAGCACACCGGCGGCCACCCGCTGCTGCACCGGCACCGGAAGCTTGAGCAGGCGGATGGTGTTGCTGATCTGAGGGCGGGAGCGACCGATGCGCGTGGCCAGCTCCTCCTGGGTGATGCCGAAGTCGTCGAGGAGCTGCTGGTAGGCCGAAGCCTCTTCGAGGGGATTCAGCTCCGAGCGGTGGAGGTTCTCCAGCAGCGCGTCCCGCAGGAGATCCTCGTCGGCCGTGTCGCGGACGATGGCGGGGATCGCCTCGAGTCCGGCCTCGCGGGCGGCTCGCGTGCGCCGCTCCCCCATGATGAGCTCGTACTCGCCGTCGCTGTTCTTCCGGACGACTACCGGCTGCAGCACGCCGAACTCGCGGACGCTGTGCACGAGTTCCGCGAGATCCTCGGGGTTGAAGTGCGTGCGGGGCTGCCGCGGGTTCGGCACGATCGCCTGTGGGTCGACCTGGATCAGGTGGATCCCCGGCACCGCCTCGAGTTCGGTCTCGGGCGCGGCGTCGGCGCTCGTGGAGGGAGCCTCGGGGGTCGGAGCGATCTTCGCACCAGGGAAGAACACGTCGACGGGACGCTCGGTCTGGTCCGCCGTCGGGATGAGGGCGCCGATGCCGCGGCCGAGTCCAGTGCGCTTCGCCATTATTTCTCCTTGCTCTGCGTCTGTCGCGACGCGATTTCGACGGCGGCCTCGCGGTACGCGATCGCCCCGGCGGACTGACCGTCGTAGGCGATGACCGTCTGGCCGAAACTGGGGGCTTCCGACACACGGACGGAGCGCGGAATCACGGTGTCCAGCACCTGCGAGGGGAAGTGGGACCGCACCTCTTCCGCCACCTGCTGGGCCAGCCGCGTCCGTCCGTCGAACATCGTGAGGAGGATGGTCGACAGATGCAGACCCGGGTTGAGGTGCTTCTGAATCATCTGGATGCTGCCGAGCAGCTGGCTCAGACCCTCCAGGGCGTAGTACTCGCACTGGATGGGGATGAAGACCTCGTTCGCGGCTGTGAAAGCGTTGATCGTGAGCAGTCCGAGGGAAGGGGGGCAGTCGATGATGACGAAGTCCACCGGATGGTCCGCGAGGTAGTCCTCCAGCGCACGGCGGAGGCGGTGCTCGCGCGCCACCTGTGCGACCAGCTCGATCTCGGCACCCGCCAGGTGGATGGTGCTCGGCGCGCAGAAGAGATTCGGGCTCTCAGGGCTGGGCTGAACGATCTCCGCCAGGGGGAACTCGTCGATGAGGACATCGTAGACACTCGGGGTGTCGGCGTTGTGCGGCACCCCGAGGGCCGTGGAGGCGTTCCCCTGCGGATCGAGGTCGATGACGAGGACCTTCGCGCCCAGTCCCGCCAACGCGGATGCGATGTTCACGGCGCTGGTGGTCTTACCCACGCCGCCCTTCTGATTCGACACCGTCAGGATGCGGGTATCGCCACTGAAGTCGACGGAAACCCCTTCCAGCGCGCGGCGCCGGGCGGAGAGATCCGCGATTTCTCGCGCGAGGGGTGTATCCATCCCGAACGACTCGTTCGACGATGCCTTCTCGGACTGTTTCACGTGAAACATCCACTCCTTTCGGGGCCGCGTTCCACTCTAATCGCAGGGACCGACCTCGCATCACAGGCGCGACCAGGGAGCAGAACGCGCGCCTCCCGCAACGCGTCCCCCGAATGGACTGCATGGTGCGGACACAGACGTTTCACGTGAAACGCCTGCTGCCCTCTCGATCTGAAGATCGGCCTCAGCGCCACGTCTTGTTGCCGTGTCGTGCGGTGTGACGGGGGAAACTGGCTCCGCTGTCATCCGCGTCCCCAGGATCGCGTCGGGTCGAGAGCAGGCTTCCGTCAGGTCCGCGAATCAGCGCCTCGTTCACCAGATCCGTGGCGCTACGAGGCCCTGGCACGCCCGCCTCGGCAAACCGCAGATACCCCTCCCCGCCCCGCCGATGTTTCCGCGCAGTCCGGCAGCCCTGAATCCGTAAGGGCCCCGCCCCTGGGGCTCGTGCCGAGACATGGGCATTCCAGCACGCGCCCCCCGACCACTACGCGTCGTAATCCGAGACCGAGATTGCCGACACAGCGCCAGGCCGCCAGCCGCCAGCGCCCACAAAGCCCGCCTTTCTTGTCCGTGTCTGGGCGCCCCCTGCACCCGTCTAGCTCACCCGCACCACGCCATCCTCGTGTGAACGTCCACGCCGACCCTTGGTAGACCCCAGGAACACGGCGTAGTCCGCGTGCGCCGGGTGTTCCGGCCGCGCCTGCCTCCACCCGTCGCTGCCGCACGGGCCATGAGTGACGCACCCCCGGCACGCGCGATTCACGGGTCCGGTGAGCACGCACTGCTCATCATGTGTGAGAACAGGCGTAGAGTCCACACTTTCTGTGCCGTTTCACGTGAAACGCCCAGGGGTGCCCCCCTTGAGGCGAGCGCTCGCTTCATGTCGCCTGGTACCGCAGGTGATCCAGTAGGCCGGCGTCGTGCGACACCTTTCGAAGACCACGGGCGCTGACGCCCCCGGGAGTGCGCCCCCCACGCCGTCGCGCGATCGAGGAGCCAGCACCGGTTCTCGCCAGGGCCCGGCCCCGCGCCCGCCGCGACACCCCTAGGTCAACACACGAGTCCCGTGCGCACCCCGTCGAACCACGGCCACCGGTCGGTGCTCGGTCACGAACGAGACGTCCATGCGGTCCCCCCTCCGGAAAGCACAACTCACTCGTCCGCGCCCGCCGGGGTGCGCGCTGCCGCCTACAACCCAGAAAATCAGACAGCCCACGCCCGCCCCCCCTACGGGAGCACCCGCGCCGACCGCGACCGCGTACTGCCATCCCAAAGACCGCGTGCACCACAGTGAGCGCGACGAACACACGCCCGATCCCCCACGACTGACGCCCCACGACAGACTGACTCTCAGCGCGACGGGGTTCGCCAGATCACACAACCGCCTCCACCCCCGCCGCGCACTCGCGGCGGGGTTCACGTGAGACGGCTGTACGACGCCCGGAGCTCGGCTCTGCGCGCTGCGATCCTGGGCCGTCATCGCCGCGCAGTATGGACGCTGGGCTTGGTTCGCGAGAGGGCTATTCCCTCCACTGCCCGCCGTGCTTCCTCAGCTGCTGTCGGCCACCGTTTCACGTGAAACCGCCGGACGAGGGCCCGACGCTCGGCTCCGCGCGCTGCCGCCCTTGTTCAGCGCTGCCGCCCAGCATGAGGCACTGGCCTTAGATAGTGCGACGGGCCGTACCCGCTGCTGGCCACGCTCCCCTGCTGCTGTCCGCCACCGTTTCACGTGAAACATAGGCGCCGCACCCCACGCTCGGCCCTGCGCGCTGCACTCCCTGCCGAATCCGACGCGCAGCATCGGGCACCGAGCGCGGACAGCAAAGCCATGACCCCACTCACCGAGAGCCCTGCGCCCCCACCCAGCGTCCCCACCGTTCCTCGTGAGACCGCCGCGCAGCTCCCGACTCCCGGGCCTGCTCGCTACGCGCCTGACCCAAAGTCGCCGCGCGGCAGTACGTACCGGCCTCCGACAGCGAGACGGCATCTCCCCTGAGCGCCAGGGCGGGGCCCTCAGCTGCAGCCAGATGCCGTTTCACGTGAAACGACCGCCCACCTCCTCCACATTGCACCGGAGGTTCGGACGCCAGACGTCGCGTCTGCCGACGACACACCTCCGTGGTCCTCCCGTGCCTTACGGACCCTTGGCGAGCCGCAGTCGAGACACCTCGTCGCCCTTGTTGCACGTGAAACGGACCGGAGCCGACAGGGCGGGTCAAAACGACGCGGACCCCTCTCGTTAGGGCGTCCGAGTGGCTGAGCCCAGCCCATCGTCCGCGCCGTCGCGAGTACGCGCTGAGCAGGTCAGCGCTCGCATTGCTACCCGACTTCGAATCTGGGCGCTGCCCTCCGGATGACGGGCCCCACAACACGTGGAGCCAGACGTTCGTTACGAGTGGTTCGGCCCGGTTCTCGAACACCGTCTGGGACCCCCGGCCCCTGCTCGTGCAGGCATCGGAGCCCAGACTTGGCGACTCCCGCAAGACAAAGAATGGCAACAGTCACCGCGCGGACGCCGCCCCACCCCCAACGGGCGACGCGCGCGGCCCCCATCACTCGGATGGGCCACGTCCTGCCCTCCCCGGCAACACCTCCACCTCACCATCGCGCCGCTGGCACAACGACGTCAGCGGTACCCGCTGATGAAGCCGCAGATCGACACCTGTCAACGTATCGGCGTACGGCACTGTGCCATACTCCCCTGCGTTGCTGGCAGACCTTCTGGACGATGCAACTTTCCAGGCATGACGCCGTTTCACGTGAAACTACTTGAGTCCGCTACAGGGAGATCTGCCGTAGACCGCCCGTACTGCAGAGCTCACTCGCGCGATGCAGAGATCGAACCCGTCCAGTTCGCCGCAGCAAGTCGCAGGAGGGCCCATTGCGCGACGCACCGACTCAGCGAAGCCCAGCCTTGGCGCCTCGATCAGCGGAACATGAAGTCCATCGATTCGACAGCAGGACCAACCATGGCGGGGCGCGGTGAACGACGACCGCTCCGACTTCCATCCGTCCGAACACGTCCACAGCCGCAGCGGAGCGTCCCATGTCAGGTGTTCGCACGACAGCTCGTCAGGGAGAGAGATATCCAGGCGCAGTGTCGACGGGGCCGGGAACGTGAGGCACGGTAGGACACCGGGTCAGTCTCGTGTCCCAGGAAACGGCGACGTCTTCAGCGCACGGAGGCGCGGACGACCCGAGTGGTCTCCGGGAGCAATCCCTCGCCCAGGACCTCGACGCGAACATCCGCAAGCTTGAACTTCGCGATCTGCTTCCTCGCCGCTTCGATCTCGTTCGCGGCGTTCATCCCCTTCAACAGGGCCAGTTCCCCACCATCGCGGACCAGCGGAGCGGTGAGAGGGATCAGGGTCCGCAATGCGCTCACCGCTCGAGCCGTGACGACATCGAAGGCACCCTTCGCCCGCACGTCCTCGGCACGCGCGCGGAGAATGGTGACATTCGTGAGTTCCAGGTCGTTCACTTGCTCAGTCAACCAATTGATCCGACGCTCCATCGGCTCCACGAGCGTCCACGACACGTCGGGCCGCGCGATCGCGAGCACCAGACCGGGCAGTCCGGCCCCGGACCCGATATCCGCGACGGAGCCGTGGAAGAGGGGCGCGGCGATCGCGCTGTTCAGGATGTGGCGCGTCCACAAGCGCGGCAGTTCCAGCGGTCCGATCAGGCCCCGCTCCTCCCCCTCACGCGCAAGGGAGTCCGTGAACCGTCGAGCGAGCTGCAGTCGCTCTCCGAAGATCCGGGCAGCGACTGCCGGCTCCTGCTCGACGGTCTTCTCGCCGGGATCCTGAGTCTCGGACACGTTCCAGCGCTCGCCTTCCGCGCGTCAGTGCCGACGCAGGACCGTGTGTCGGTCCGCGCCCTCGCCGTACGACTCGGAGACGAGCCCTCGCTCGGCGGCGATGTCGTGGACCAGCTTGCGCTCGTAGCTCGACATCGCCGGCAGCGAAGCCTGCGACGAACCCTCATCGAGCTTCGCGGCGGCGGCCTCGACCAGAGTCACGAGCTGACGGCGCCGCGCGTCGCGGGATCCACCGATGTCGAGGATGAGGCGCGAGAACGAGCCCGTCTTGTTCTGCACCGCGAGACGCGTGAGCTCCTGCAGCGCCTGCACCGTATCGGGAGCGGAGAGCAACGCGAGCGCGTCACCCTCGGCCTCGACCGAGACGTACGCACGACCCTGACGGACGTCGAGGTTCAGATCACCGTCGATGTCTGCGATGTCGAGCAGCTCCTCGAGGTAGTCCGCCGCGACGTCCCCCTCGTTCTCGAGCTGCGCCACAGTGGGCTCTGTGCTCCCGGTCACGACCTCGCTCATGACGCGTTCCCCTTCTTCTTCGCACGCTTCTTGCCGACCGGCTGCTGCCGCTTCGGCGCCGCCGCCTTCGCCTTCTCGGCCTCCTCGAGCAGACGCTGCTGCTCGGCTTCGTATGCAGCCATCGGGACCACCTTGCCGGAGGAGTCGATCGCCTTCCCCTTGCGGGCGAGTCGCTCCTCGCGGGCCTTGGCGGCTTCGGAACCGGGAGTCGGCATCTCACGAATGACGAGGAACTGCTGACCCATGGTCCAGAGGTTCGAGATGAACCAGTACACGACCACGCCGAGCGGGAAGAAGACACCGGAGAAGATGAAGCCCAGCGGCAGAACGTAGAGCATGATCTTCTGCATCTGGTACGCCTGGCCGGTCTTGGCCTCCGGCGAGAGGTTCTTCGAGATGATCTGCAGCTGCGTGAAGAACTGCGACGCGATCATCAGGACGACCAGGGTGATCAGGATGATGATCGCCGTGACGTTCTGGGCCTCGATCGCGTTGCCGAGGTTCTCGTGCAGGGACGCGACGCCGAAGAGCTTGGCGTCGTAGAACTCCTGCGTGAGCTCCGCGCTCAGCAGCCCGACACCGCCGACGCCCTGCGTCGCATGCTTGCTGACGTCGCTCAGCACGCTGTAAAGCGAGAAGAAGATCGGCATCTGCACGAGCAGCGGCAGACAGCTCGACATCGGCGTCGTGCCGTGCTTCTTGTACAGCGCCATCGTCTCGCGGCTCATCGCCTCGCGAGAGAGCTGGTCCTTCTTGCCGCGGTACTTCTCCTGAACTTTGCGCAGTTCAGGAGCGATTTCCATCATCTTCCGCTGGCTCTTGATCTGCTTCACGAACAGCGGGATGAGCGCTGCACGGACCACGATCACGAGGCCGACGATCGAGAGGACCCAGGTGATGCCGGACGCCGCAGGGAGACCGACGGCCGTCAGCAGCCAGTGCCAGGCGACGAGGATGAGCTCGACGACCCACTTCAGCGGCCACAGGATCGTGCCGAGCAGATCGAATCCGCCGGATGCCGGTTCCGGGCTGGGGGTGGCACTGGCGAACAGAAGGTCAAGACCCACCGATCAGTCCTTTCGGGAGGGGACGACGAAACCGTGTGCGGTCAGGTCGTGACGGAAGTGTCGATGCGGTGTGACGTCGTCGACGCCTCCGCGAGACCAGGGGTTGCAGCGGAGGATGCGCCACGCCGAGAGCAGAGCCCCCCGCACGGCGCCGTGCTGCTGCACCGCACCTACAGCGTAGGCGGAACAGGAGGGGTAGTACGCACACACGTCCCCGTACATCGGCGAGACCACCTTGCGGTACCCCGCCAGAAAAGCCAGCACGGCGTTGCGCGGAAGGAGCGGAATGCTCCGGAGCACGTCGCGTCCGTGCATCTCGCCCGTGCCCACTGACGACGCCGGCAACGCGGTCATGATGTGGCCTCGACGGGCTCGAGCCGAGCGAGACAGCGGTGCACGTCACTGCGGAGGTCCGCATACGACGCGGTCGCCGACGCAGGAAGGGCACGGATGACGACATCCGTGCCCTGAGGAACACGCGGGAGCGCCTCCGCACAGACGGCTTTGAGTCGCCGACGGACGGTGTTGCGCACCACGGCGGTGCCCACCTGCTTGCTGATGATGAAACCGAAACGCGCTGCTCTGCTCTCACCCGTCGCCAGCATCGAGGTGAGGACGCGGGCCCCGCCACAACGCGATCCGCGTCGAACGACCAGTCGGTAGTCGCTCCCGCGGGTCAAACGGAACGGGCGGGCGAGCACAGCTGCTTACGCGGAGAGCTCGGTACGGCCCTTCGCGCGGCGTGCCGAGAGGATGGCACGGCCGGCGCGGGTGCGCATGCGAGCACGGAAGCCGTGCTTCTTGGCGCGACGACGGTTGTTGGGCTGGAAGGTGCGCTTGCTCATGAGATCACTCCGGGAATGCTGCCACCGGATTCACTTCGACCGGAGACATAGGGAACTGCCATACAGGCATAAGTCAACCGATTAAGGGTACGTCTTGGCGGCGCGCAGGGCAAATCTACCGTACGACCGTTCTCGTCCGCCCCGCGCGCGAGGGCGCCATCCGGCCGTCGATATGCTATCCGGACGGCCGATGAGCGGACGTGCCGTGCCAGCGAGAGGCCGCGATGACCCAGCAGCAGACCCCCTCCTCCGACTCCGGATCCGGGCCCGCCGGCGACGGCGGGGCAACACGTGCACTCTCCACCGCGGCGATCGCCACGAGCGCTGTCTCCCTGATCGTCCTGGTCGCCCTCGCTGTTCCGTACTACGCGCTCCAGAATCCTTGGCTGATCCCCGTGTTCGTCCTCGGCGCGGCAGCCGCGATCGGCGGTATCGCCGTCAGCGTCCGTGCACGACGGGCACCGTCGGCCGCGCGCCGGTCCGCCGGTCTCGGAGTGGCGGGGGCCGTCGCCGCCCTCATCCTCGCCCTCATCCTGCTGGTCGTCTTCCTGCTCGGACTCTGGTCGCCGCCGCTGAACACGGTGTTCCTCGAAGGAACAGGACCGCAGTCCGGGGTGACAGCCACCTTCAGCAGCGACACCGAGACCAGGACCCTCCCCTGGTCGGCGGTCGGGAACGCGCAGTACACCACGTCGGAGTCGTCGGCCTGGATCACGATCACGGCACCCACCGACAGCGACGATCAGACGGTGGGATGCAAGATCTACTGGAACGGCGAGCTGGTCGTCGAGGAGACGTCGGATTCCGGCACGGTCAGCTGCGAGTACGACGCCGACTGAAGGTACTCGCCTCCGCTCCACACAGGAGCTATCCACAGCCTCGGCCACCGCGACGGAGCCGTCACAGGGCTTGATTCTCCGCGGCAGGTTGCCGTTCCCGACGACGATGACTAGCGTGGGCATCCGTAGTTATCCACAGGGCAGCCTCTCCCGCGCTCCCTTCCCGAACATCGTCCGGAGCACCATGTCCTCACCAGCCCAGCCCGAAGTGCCGATCTGGACCACGGTGCAGGAGCTGCTGGAAGCCGACGACCGGGTCACCCCCCAGCTCCAGGGGTTCCTGAGTCTCGCGGTACCGGCCGGCGTGATGTCGGCGACGCTCTACCTCGAGGTGCCGAACGACCTCACCGCGGCCCAGATCAACAAGCGCCTCCGGCTGCCCATCATGGAAGCCCTCGCGCACGTCGGTGACGAGGTGACCTCCTACCGGGTCGTCGTGAACCACGAACTGGCCGAGCAGCCCACCGCCCCCATCGCCGTCGCGGACTTCGGTCGGCAGGAACCGGCGCGAGCCGAGTCCCCGATGGAGCAGCCCGCGGCCGTGCGTCACGAGTCGCGCCTCAACCCGAAGTACACCTTCGACAACTTCGTGATCGGCCAGTCCAACCGGTTCGCCCATGCCGCGGCGGTCGCGGTGGCCGAAGCGCCGGCCAAGGCGTACAACCCGCTCTTCATCTACGGCGACTCCGGACTGGGCAAGACCCACCTCCTCCACGCCATCGGCGACTACGCGCAGTCCCTCTATGCGGGGGTCAAGGTGCGATACGTGTCGAGTGAGGAGTTCACGAACGACTTCATCAACTCGATCGCGAACAACCGCGGTGCCGCGTTCCAGGCCCGGTACCGCGACGTGGACATCCTCCTCATCGACGACATCCAGTTCCTCCAGGGGCGCGCGGAGACGCAGGAGGCGTTCTTCCACACGTTCAACACCCTGCACGATCACAACAAGCAGGTCGTGATCACGAGCGATGTCGCGCCGAAGCACCTGACCGGCTTCGAGGACCGCATGCGCAGCCGCTTCGAGTGGGGCCTCATCACCGACGTGCAGGCACCCGACCTCGAGACCCGCATCGCGATCCTGCGCAAGAAGGCGCAGAGCGAAGCCCTCCACATCCCCGACGAGGTGCTCGAGTACATCGCCACGGTCGTGTCCTCGAACATCCGCGAGCTCGAGGGCGCACTCATCCGCGTCTCGGCGTTCGCGAGCCTGAACCGCTCGGCCCTCGACATCTCCCTCGCCCAGACCGTGCTGCGGGACATCATCGACACGGCCGAGGACAACATCATCTCGCCGACCGACATCATCACGGCGACCGCACAGTACTTCAAGCTCACCGTCGACGATCTCTACGGCTCCAGCCGCTCGCAGCAGATCGCCACCGCCCGGCAGATCGCCATGTACCTCTGCCGTGAGCGCACCAGCCTCTCCCTCCCGAAGATCGGCCAGCTCTTCGGCAACCGGGACCACACGACGGTCATGTACGCCTACAAGAAGATCAGCGAGCTCATGAAGGAGCGCCGCTCGATCTACAACCAGGTGACCGAGATCACCACGCAGCTCGGTCGTCGCTGACGCCTGAGCGCACGAGAGGGACGCCATCCGACACCGGACGGCGTCCCTTCGGCGTTTGACAGGTCCCCGACTGCCGGATCAATGCGTCTATGCACATGTGGATAACTTGTGGATGACCGTGGAACGCGCCGACGCAGATGTGTGTCGATCGGGGAAACCTGTGGATAACCGCGGGAAGGTCGAATCGCGATGGACCCTCGTCCACCCGCGGATTCCTCAGGGTCTCCACAAGTGACAAGTGTGTAGTTCCCTACTCGCGCTTGCTTTCCACCGACTTATCCACAGTATCCACAGGTGTTAACACCGTTAAGGAGTTAAGTCATTCAGGGTGCGATCCGATCACCAGACGGTGGGGAGAACCGGTCCGGCGCATGACAAGTCCTCCGGCGTAGGGAAGCGCAGGACTGTGGGGCTAGCATGGGATTCCCTGCACAGGCAGGGCCCGACGACGACCCGTCATGTTCGACGACAAGGGAGCACCCGTGAGGTTTCAGGTCAACCGCGATGTCTTCAGCGAGGCTGTGTCCTTCGTCGTCAAGCTGCTCCCTCAGCGCAATCCGCAGCCGATCCTCGCCGGAGTGCTGATCGAGGCCGATGGTTCGGGACTCACGCTCTCGGCCTTCGACTACGAGGCCTCCGCACGGACGACCATCGAGGCGACGGTCGAGACCCCGGGCACGATCCTCGTCCACGGCCGCCTGCTCTCGGACATCGCGAGCCGCCTCCCGAACGCCCCCATCGAGATCGCCGTGGAGGATGACGGCGGGATCGCGGTGACCTGCGGCTCGGCGCGCTTCACCCTCGCGGCCATGCCGGTCGAGGAATACCCGTCGATTCCCGAGGTCTCCGGATCCTCCGGCGTCGTCCCGGCCGACGAATTCGGCACCGCGATCGCCCAGGTCGGCTTCGCCGCATCCCGTGACGACGTGACTCCGGTGCTGACGGGTGTCCAGCTCGAGGTCACCGGACACACGCTCAGCCTCGTCGCCACCGACCGCTACCGGGTCTCGCTCCGCGACGTGCCCTGGGACGGGGAAGCCGTCGAGGCGACCGCGCTGGTCCCCGCTCGCACGCTCGTCGAGGTCGGCAAGACCTTCGGGCACGCCGGCACGATCCAGATCGCGTTCTCCGGAGCCGGAGACCGCGAGATCATCGCGTTCACCGCCGGCAACAAGACCGTGACCTCGCTGCTCATCAAGGGCAACTTCCCCCCGGTCCGGCGCCTCTTCCCCGAGCAGACCGACCACTACGCCGTCGTCAACACCGCCGACCTCATCGAGGCCGTCCGCCGTGTCTCCCTCGTGCTCGACCGCGCCGCGCCGCTGCGCTTCACGTTCTCGACCGACAGCGTCACGATGGACGCCTCCGGTAGCGAGCATGCCCGCGCCTCCGAGTCGGTCGACGCCATCCTCTCCGGCGGTGACGAGGTGACGCTGGGGCTCAACCCGCAGTACCTCATCGAGGCGCTCGGTGCGGTCAAGAGCGAGTTCGTGCGGGTGACCTTCACCTCCAGCGACAACGCCAACAAGCTCAGCCCCGTCCTCATCACCAGCCAGACCTCGGTAGACCAGGCAGGCCTGGACTCGTTCAAGTACCTGCTGCAGCCCAACCTCCTCCTGCGCTGAGCGCGAGCTCTCGCCCCGAGGGAGTGTCCGACCCGAAAGGTAGGCTGGCTCCGTGATTGTGGAGCACCTCAGCCTGGTCGATTTCCGCAATTACGCGACCGCGGAACTCGCCCTGCACCGAGGGCCGAACGTCCTCGTCGGGCGCAACGGCCAGGGCAAGACGAATCTCGCCGAAGCCGTGGTCTTCCTCGCGACGCTCGGGTCGCATCGGGTGTCGTCCGACGCTCCGATGGTGCGAGACGGCCAGGACTACGCGGTCATCCGTGCGCGGCTCTCCCACGGTGAGCGGCGTGTGCTCGTCGAGGTGCAGCTCAATCGGCAGGGGTCGAACAAGGCGCGCATCAACGGCTCGCCGTCGAAGACCAATGAGCTCCCCCGCTACGCGCACGTCGTCCTCTTCGCGCCGGAAGACCTTCAGATCGTCCGTGGAGACCCGTCGGCTCGGCGCCGGTTCGCCGATCAGCTCCTCATCCAGCGCACCCCGCGCCTCGCCGCGGTCCTGGCCGACTACGATCGCGTGCTCAAGCAGCGCAACGCCCTTCTCAAGTCGGCGCGGGCGCGCGGCATCCGCGGCGAGGCCTTGAGCACCCTGGATGTCTGGGACGACAAGCTCGTCTCGCTGGGATCGGAGATCATCACGGCGCGGCAGCGGTTGGCCGCCGATCTACAGCAGCCGGTGGCCGATGCCTATGCGGCGATCGCGGGCGCCGATCACCGACCGCAGCTGGACTGGGCCCTGTCCGTCGCCGGCAGCGATCCGGAGGACGACGACGATCGGGACGCCGCCGACGGCTCCACCCCCGTGGATGACGTGCGCGCAGACTCCCGTCGCATCGCCGAGATGTTCCGCGCCTCCCTCGCCGCGAAGCGATCGAACGAGCTCGACCGCGGTCTCACCCTCACCGGACCCCACCGGGACGATCTGGTGCTGCGGGTCCGCGACCTCCCCGTGAAGGGCTACGCCTCGCACGGCGAGTCCTGGTCGGTCGCGCTCGCTCTGCGGCTGGCATCCGCCGAGCTGCTGCGCAGCGAGTCTCCCGCCGGCGACCCGGTACTCATCCTCGACGACGTCTTCGCCGAGCTGGACGCTGATCGGCGCCAGCGTCTCGCCGCCCTCACGGCGGGCTATGAGCAGGTGGTGGTCACCGCGGCGGTGGAGGAGGATATCCCCGATGTGCTCCACGCCCACGTCGTGCGCATCGCAGCGGGCACCATCACCGACGAGCGCGACCGGTCGCAGGAAGAGGAGGGTGCGCAGGATGACTGACGTCGTCACGGACAGCGCAGCTCCGGCGGAGGCGCCGGAGACCGTCGCCACCTATCTGCGGCTGCGCGGGCTCAAGCCCAGCGCCAAGAACTGGAAGCGCAAGCGACGGATCTCCGTCGACGACGACAACGCGCCGTTCACTCCCGGACGCGATCCGGGAACCCTCGGTGCGGTCCTCGACACCCTCACCCGCGAATCCGGCTGGGAGACGACGCTCGCGCGGGAGGACCTCGTCCGGCAGTGGGCCGACCTCGCCGGAGCGGACACCGCGAAGCACTCGGAGCCGGTGTCGCTCGAGCGCGGACTGCTCACCGTGAAGTGCGATTCGACGGCGTGGGCGAAGAACCTGCAGTTCATGCGTGCGACCATCCTCACGGAGATCGGACGACGGTATCCGGAGGCGGGGGTGGAGAACCTCCGCTTCATCGGACCGGACGTCCCCTCGTGGAAATGGGGTCCCAGAGCCGTTCCAGGGCGGGGCCCGCGCGATACCTACGGGTAGGGCACCATGCAAGGGGTCCGAAACGCTCAGAGGGCCACACGCGGCCGTTGAGCGGCATTTCGACTCGAAACCCGGCTAGAATGGGAGTTCGAGATATCGATCTGGAGAATGCCCTCTGATGACGCCTGAATCCCCTGCTGACGAGACGGAACCGAACAACGACGCTTCGTCGGGCTCACAGGCCGGAGAATCGGCGGCACCCGCACCGAAGAAGCAGCAGCCCGGTGAGTACGGCGCCGACTCGATCCAGATCCTCGAAGGACTCGAGGC
Source organism: Microbacterium sp. UMB0228 (assembly GCF_002871415.1). NCBI lineage: Bacteria > Bacillati > Actinomycetota > Actinomycetes > Micrococcales > Microbacteriaceae > Microbacterium > Microbacterium sp. UMB0228. The sequence goes on from NZ_PNFU01000002.1 coordinate 77,071, forward strand.
CGTGCGCAAGCGCCCCGGCATGTACATCGGCTCGACCGGACCCCGCGGACTGCACCACCTCGTCTACGAGATCGTCGACAACTCCGTCGATGAGGCGCTGGCCGGCTACGCCGACACGATCCTCGTCACCCTTCTCGCCGACGGCGGCGTGCGCGTGGTCGACAACGGGCGCGGCATCCCCGTCGACCCGCACTCCTCCGACCCGTCGAAGTCCACGGTCGAGGTCGTGCTCACGATCCTGCACGCGGGCGGCAAGTTCGGCGGCGGCGCCTACGCCGTCTCCGGCGGTCTGCACGGCGTCGGATCCTCGGTGGTGAACGCCCTGTCGACCCGCTTCGACGTGGAGGTCAAGCAGAAGGGCTTCGTCTGGCGGCACAGCTTCGCCGAGGGCGGCGTCCCGCAGCAGAAGCTCGAGAAGGGCGAGGCCACCGAGGAGACCGGGACGAGCATCACGTTCTGGCCGGACGCGGAGATCTTCCAGGAGACGGTCGAGTTCGACTACGACACGCTCCGCACCCGGTTCCAGCAGATGGCGTTCCTCAACAAGGGACTGCGCATCGAGCTGTCCGACGAGCGGCCGGAGTCGGCGTACGAGACGGAGGAAGACGGCCAGGCGGTCACGAAGCAGCCGAGCGACGTCTTCTTCTACGAGCGCGGTCTCGTCGACTACGTCGAGTACCTGAACAAGGTGCGCCACGCCGAGGTCGTCAACGAGGAGATCATCGCCTTCGAGTCGGAGGACACGGCGCGCAAGATCTCGCTCGAGGTCGCGATGCAGTGGACCACGTCCTACACGGAGAACGTGTTCACCTACGCGAACACGATCAACACACACGAGGGCGGCACGCACGAGGAGGGCTTCCGGGCGGCGCTCACCACGCTCGTCAACCGCTACGCCCGTGCGAACAACCTCCTCAAGGAGAAGGACGACAACCTCTCCGGCGACGACGTGCGTGAGGGGCTGACCGCCGTCATCTCGATCAAGCTCGGCGAGCCGCAGTTCGAGGGTCAGACCAAGACCAAGCTCGGCAACACCGAGGCGAAGGCCTTCGTGCAGAAGGTCGTCGGCGATCAGCTCGGCGACTGGTTCGACCGCAACCCGACCCAGGCGAAGAACGTGATCCGCAAGGCGATCGACGCGGCGACGGCACGCCTCGCCGCCCGCAAGGCGCGCGAGACGGCTCGACGTAAGAGCGTCTTCGAGTCGGCGGCGATGCCCGACAAGCTCAAGGACTGCACGAGCAAGGACCCGTCGATCAGCGAGATCTTCCTCGTGGAGGGCGACTCGGCCGGTGGTTCGGCGGTGCAGGGTCGCGACCCGCACACGCAGGCGATCCTCGCGCTGCGCGGCAAGATCCTCAACGTCGAGCGCGCGCGTCTCGACAAGGCGCTCGGCAACAAGGAAGTCCAGGCGATGATCCAGGCCTTCGGCACGGGCATCGGCGAGGAGTTCGACATCGAGAAGGCGCGGTACCACAAGATCGTGCTGATGGCCGATGCCGACGTCGACGGCCAGCACATCACCACCCTGCTGCTCACGCTGCTGTTCCGCTACATGCGCGGACTCATCGAGGCCGGCTTCGTGTACCTCGCGATGCCGCCGCTCTACCGCCTCAAGTGGTCGAACGCGGCGCACGAGTACGTGTTCAGCGACGCCGAGCGCGATGCGCTGCTGGCCTACGGGCTGGAGAACGGCAAGCGCATCCCGAAGGACGCCGGCATCCAGCGCTACAAGGGTCTCGGCGAGATGAACGCCAAGGAGCTCTGGGAGACCACGATGGACCACACCACCCGGACGCTCCGCCAGGTGACCATCGAGGACGCCGCCGCCGCGGACGAGATCTTCAGCGTGCTGATGGGCGAGGACGTGGAGTCGCGTCGGAGCTTCATCCAGCGCAACGCCAAGGACGTCCGGTTCCTCGACATCTGATCACCGCGGGGTCCCTGAGCGTGTGCCAGGGGATCCGACGCCTCGACAAGCTCAGCCAACCAGGAAAGACACATGACTGACGAAGAACGCCCCGACATCACCGAGGGCCACGAGCACGGCAAGATCGACCAGGTCGATCTGCAGTCGGAGATGCAGCGCAGCTATCTCGACTACGCCATGGCGGTCATCGTCGGCCGTGCGCTCCCCGATGTGCGCGACGGTCTCAAGCCGGTGCACCGCCGAGTGATCTACGGCATGTACGACGGCGGGTTCCGCCCCGACAAGTCGTTCTCCAAGTGCGCCCGCGTCGTCGGCGAGGTCATGGGTCAGTACCACCCGCACGGCGACTCGGCGATCTACGACGCGCTCGTCCGTCTCGTGCAGCCGTGGTCGCTCCGGTACCCGCTCGCTCTCGGCCAGGGCAACTTCGGCTCGCCCGGCAACATGGGCGCGGCGGCACCGCGGTACACCGAGACGAAGATGGCCCCGCTCGCGCTCGAGATGGTGCGCGACATCGAAGAGGACACCGTCGACTTCGCCGACAACTACGACGGCCAGACCCAGGAGCCGACGGTTCTGCCGTCCCGGTTCCCGAACCTCCTCGTCAACGGCTCGGTCGGCATCGCGGTCGGCATGGCGACCAACATTCCGCCACACAACCTCCGCGAGGTGTCCGATGCCGCGCTCTGGGCGCTGGACAACCCGGACCTCCCCCGGGAGCAACTGCTCGACGGGCTGATCCAGCGCATCCCCGGACCGGACTTCCCGACCGGCGCGCAGATCCTCGGCACGAAGGGTATCCACGAGGCGTACCGCACCGGCCGCGGCTCGATCACGATGCGCGCGGTCGTCAACGTCGAGGAGATCCAGGGGCGGACGTGCCTGGTCATCACCGAGCTGCCGTACCAGGTGAACCCCGACAACGTCGCCGTCAAGATCGGCGACCTCGCGCGCGACGGCAAGATCACCGGCATCGCCGACATCCGCGACGAGTCCTCGGACCGCACAGGTCAGCGCCTCGTCGTCGTGCTCAAGCGCGATGCCGTGGCGAAGGTGGTGCTGAACAACCTCTACAAGCACACGCAGCTGCAGGAGAACTTCGGCGCGAACATGCTCGCGATCGTCGACGGCGTGCCCCGGACGCTCGCGATCGACGGCTTCATCTCGAACTGGATCGCCCACCAGATCGACGTCATCGTGCGACGGACACAGTTCCGGCTGAACGAGGCCGAGAAGCGCATGCACATCCTGCGCGGCTATCTGAAGGCGCTCGACGCGCTCGACGAGGTGATCGCGCTCATCCGCCGTTCCCAGACGACGCAGGATGCGAACGAGGGTCTGCAGAAGCTCCTCGACATCGACGAGATCCAGGCCGATGCCATCCTGCAGATGCAGCTCCGTCGCCTCGCCGCGCTGGAGCGTCAGAAGATCATCGACCAGGCCAACGAGCTCGAGGCGCTCATCGCGGACTACAAGGCGATCCTCGCCGATGAGGGCCGGCAGCGGACGATCATCCGCGAGGAGCTCACCGCGATCGTCGACCGGTTCGGCGACGAGCGACGCACGCACATCCTGCACGGCTTCGACGGCGACGTGTCGATGGAAGACCTCATCGCGGAAGAGGAGATGGTCGTCACCGTCACGCGCGAGGGCTACATCAAGCGCACGCGCAGCGACAACTACCGCTCCCAGCACCGCGGCGGCAAGGGCGTCAAGGGCGCCCAGTTGCGCGCTGACGATATCGTCGAGCACTTCTTCGTCACGACGACCCATCACTGGCTGCTGTTCTTCACCGACAAGGGCCGGGTCTACCGCGCGAAGACGTACGAGGTGCCGGAGGCCGGGCGTGACGCGAAGGGCACACACGTCGCGAACCTCCTCGCGCTGCAGCCGGACGAGAGCATCGCGCAGGTCCTCGACATCCGCGACTACGCCGTGGCCGACTACCTCGTCCTTGCCACGCGCGACGGCCTGGTCAAGAAGACCCGTCTCGACAACTACGACACCAACCGCCAGGGCGGCGTGATCGCGATCCGGCTGAACGACGAGGACGAGCTGGTCAGCGCCCTCCTCGTCAACGCCGAGGACGACATCCTCCTCATCAGCCGCAAGGGGATGTCGGTGCGTTTCCAGGCGACTGACGAAGCCCTGCGCCCGATGGGTCGCGCCACCGCCGGCGTGAAGGGCATGAAGTTCCGCGAGGGCGACAGCCTGCTGTCCGCTTCGGTCGCCGCACCCGGGAAGTACGTGTTCGTCGTCACCGACGGCGGCTATGCCAAGCGCACCGCCGTCGAGGAATACCGGGTCCAGGGGCGCGGCGGATACGGCATCAAGGTCGCCAAGTTGAACGACGATCGGGGCACCCTCGCGGGTGGTCTGATCGTGTCCGAGGACGACGAGGTCTTGGTGGTTCTGTCCAGCGGCAAGGTGGTACGCTCTGCCGTGGCCGAGGTCCCCGCCAAGGGTCGCGACACCATGGGAGTGGTGTTCGCCCGCACGACGGAGGCCGACCGCATCCTCGCCATCGCCCGGAACGGCGAGCGTGGTCTCACCGAAGAGGAGACCGAGCCGGATGCCGATGCCGAGGCCCCCCAGACGACTGAGACACCCGAGGATACAGACGCATGAGCACAGTGGCCGACAAGCTGGCGAAGAAGTCGACACGGAAGACCGGCGGTAAGCAGGTCCGTCTGCGCCTCGTCTACGTCGACTTCTGGTCCGCCGTGAAGCTCTCCTTCTTGGGAGCGGTCGCACTGGCCGTGGTCACGATGGTGTCGTTCTTCCTGATCTTCCTCGTGCTCCAGGCCACCGGCATCATGTCCACGGCCGACGAGTTCGTGCGCAGCTTCACCGACGGCGCCATCCCGCTGTCGGAGCTCGTGGGTCTGCCGCAGGTCATGGCGTTCGCCGCCGTCGTCGCGATCCTCAACCTCATCGTGTTCACGGTGCTCGGTGCGGTCGTCGCGGGCATCTACAACCTGGCGGTGAAGGTCACCGGAGGGCTGCTCGTCGGCTTCATGTCGAACTGAGCCTCCGAGACCCCGTCTTTCCGCCGAAACCCCGGCCTGCGCACCGATGCAGGCCGGGGTTTCGGCGATAGGGCGGGGTTTCGGCGGGGTAGGGAAAACCCGAACGGGAGTGTCCGGCTGACTCGGTGGGCGCGGTCGCGCGGCGGCCCTACCGTGGAAGCATGACCACACAGACTGCGACCCCCGGGGCCGCTGCGACCGGGAAGCCGCCGCTGCGCATCCCGCTCACGATCCTGCATCTCGCCGGCGTCGGGGTGATCGGGGGCGGCATCTTCGGGATGCTCGGCGGCCTCCTCGGCACCGGGCTCGGCCTCCTCTTCGTCTTCGGCGTCGGCATCGTGGTGCTCGTGGGCCTCGTGTATGCGCTCTTCGGCGTGGGCTGGTTCGAGATCGCCCGCGTCGCCGGCCTGTACCGCGTGCCGAACACCCCGCTCAGGCTCCAGCCGCGGGACCGTCCCGGCTTCGGCGGCTGGCTCCGCTCGCTCGGGCGGCAGGCCATCGACGGACGGATGTGGCGCGCGGTCGCGAACTTCGCGATCACCGCCGTCCTCGGCTTCGTGGTCCTGCGGCTCTTCTGGGCATTCCTCTGGTCGATCATCATCGCCTTCGCCCCGCTGACGTCGGCCGAGACGATCATCGGCCCCTTCGGCGGCGGGCAGATCCCGGTGTCCTGGGCGCCCCTGATCGGCATCCTCGGTGCGCTCGCCTCGGCCGCCGGCATCATCGGCCTCGCCCTCCTGGCTCGCACGCTGGCGCTGGCGATCGTCGCCCGAGCCCGGGAGGTCGAGCTCACCGAGCGTGTGCGGGCATCCACCGCCCAGCGGGAGGGAGCGGTCCGCGCCGCCGACCTGGAACGGACGCGGATCGAACGCGACCTCCACGACGGCGTCCAGCCGCGGCTCGTGTCCGTCGGGATGACCCTCGGGCTCGCGCAGCAGAAGATCGACACCGATCCCGACGCGGCGAAGGAGCTCATCTCCGAGGCGCACACGTCGACCAAGGCCGCGATCACCGAGCTGCGGCAGCTCGCGCGAGGCATCCACGCGTCGGTGCTCGACGACCGCGGCCTGGACGCCGCACTGTCGGCACTCGCCAGCCGCTCCCCCATCCCCGTGCAGTTGGACGTGCGGATGGACCCTTCGACAAGCTCAGGGACCCAGGGTTACGGCTCAGGGATCCAGGGTGGCGGCTCAGGGATCCAGGGTGGCGGCTCAGGGATCCAGGGGGGCGGCTCAGGGACCCAGGGGGGCGGCTCAGTGATCCAGGGGGGCGGTGCCGGGGCAAGCCGGCCGGGGCGCGATGCGGAGGCGGCGGTCTACTTCTCCATCGCCGAGTCGCTGACCAATGCGGCGAAGCACTCCCGGGCCAGCGAGGCACGGGTCACGGTCCGGCTCCGCGAGGGGAACACCCTCTGGGCGCGGGTCGAGGACAACGGCATGGGCGGAGCCCAGGTCATCCCGGGCGGAGGCCTCGACGGCATCGCGAACCGGATCCTCGCCGCCGGCGGGACCTTCCGTCTCGACAGCCCCCAGGGCGGTCCGACCAGCCTGGAGGTGAACGTGCCATGCGCATCCTGATCTGCGAGGACTCCGTCCTCCTGCGCGAGGGGCTCGTGCGTCTGCTCGAAGACGCCGGCCACGAGGTGGTCGCCGCCCTCACCGACACCACCGACCTCCGTGCCACTGTGGCATCCACCTCCCCGGACCTCTGCATCCTCGATGTGCGGCTCCCGCCCACGTTCACGGACGAGGGCATCCGCGCGGCGCTGGACCTCCGGGCGGTGCATCCGGCGCTCGCCATACTCGTGCTTTCGCAGTACGTGGAGGAGCGCTACGCGTCCGACCTCATCGCCGCGCAGGGGGGTCCGCTCGGCTACCTCCTGAAGGACCGGGTGGCGGATGTCGCCGAGTTCATCGATTCGGTGCAGCGGATCGCCGACGGGGCCACCGTGCTCGACCCGGAAGTGGTGGCTCAGCTCCTGACCCGGCGGAACCGCGACGACCGCATGATGCGCCTCACCGAGCGGGAGCGCACCGTGCTGGCCCTGCTCGCCGAGGGCAAGTCGAACCAGGCGATCGCCGGCCTCCTCTTCCTCTCGGCGGCGAGCGTCGAGAAGCACATCACCTCCATCTTCCAGAAGCTGGGCTTCGAACAGGACGAGTCGGGCAACCGCCGCGTGCTCGCCGCCCTCGCCCACCTCGAGAACACGGGCGGCACGACGCCGCCGAACGGCCAGACAGGAGTCACACGATGACCACCGAGAACACCGGAGCACAGGGCGGCCACACCCCGATCACTCCTCCCCCGCCGCCGTCCGCGGCGTCCCCCGCGGCGGCGCCCGGCGCGCCCGGGCCCCGGCGCTCCTCCGGAGCGACCGCCGTCATGATCGTCACCGCGGTGGTCGGTGGGATCGCCCTGCTCGGAGCCGGAGGCACGGCGGCCGTCGCGGCGACCGGCACCCTCCTCTCCTCCAGCCGTCCGGATTCGGTGCGGACGGTGGACGTCGACGGCGTCACCGCGATCGATCTCGACGCCGACGCGAGCATGGTCCGAATCGACTTCGGCGATGTGGACGCGGCGGAGCTCTCCGTGACCAACGGCCACGGTGCGTGGACGTTCGAGCGCGAGGCCGACGAGCTCGTCGTCCGGAGTCCTCGACCGGCCTTCGGCTGGTGGTTCGGCAACTGGTTCGGCGACGACGAGCGCGCGGTCCTCACGCTGCCGGAGGAGCTCAGCGGCTCCGACCTCGACGCGAGTCTCACGCTCGATGCCGGCGCTCTCGACGTCTCCGGTGAGTTCGGCACGCTGGAGGTCCAGATCAACGCCGGATCCCTCGACGTCTCCGGTGCGGCCTCGGCCTTCGATGTGCAGATGAACGCGGGACGCGCGGACGTCCTCCTGGAGGGCGTCGACCAGGCGGATCTCGGTATCGCTGCGGGCGATCTGACCGTGGAGCTGACCGGCGACGCGCCGGCGACGACCACGATCGACGTGAGCGCCGGATCGCTGAATCTGACCCTTCCCGACGTGGAGTATCGGATCAGTCAGGACGTCAACGCGGGCTCGTTCGATGCCAGGGTCGACGAGTCCCCGAGCGCTCGACGCACGATCGACGTGTCCGTGTCGGCCGGCAGCGTGGACGTCAGCCCGGGACGGTGACCGGCCGAGGGCGGGGATCCCGGAGGGGGTCCTCGCCCTCGATTCGGATTTTCGGCGAAACTCCGGTAAAGTTCTGGAGGTTGACGGGGCTATAGCTCAGGCGGTTAGAGCGCTTCACTGATAATGAAGAGGTCCCAGGTTCAAGTCCTGGTAGCCCCACCCTTTCAATTCAAGAATTCCCTCACGGGGCCTTAGCTCAGTTGGTAGAGCGCCTGCTTTGCAAGCAGGATGTCAGGAGTTCGAATCTCCTAGGCTCCACCATCCTCCCCCTCACCGGTCGGTCGCCGTGAGTTCGTGCGGCGCCGTGTTCAGGCGCTCGGCCCCGTCCGCCGTCACGACCACGATGTCCTCGATGCGGGCACCCCATTCGCCGGCGAAGTAGATGCCGGGCTCGATGCTGAAGGCCATGCCCTCTCGGAGCACGAGGTCGTTGCCGGGGGCGATGTAGGGCTCCTCATGCACCGAGACGCCGATCCCGTGACCCGTGCGGTGCAGGAACGCCTCGCCGAGCCCCGCCTCCGTGAGAACCGAGCGGGCGGCCGCGTCGACCTCCGCCGCCGTGACCCCGGGGCGCACCGCGTCCACGGCCGCCTGCTGCGCGCGGACGAGGGTGGCGATGCGATCGGCTGCCACCGGATCGGGAGTTCCGACGACGTAGGTCCTCGTGCTGTCGGAGTTGTAGCCGCTCGGCACCGCGCCGCCGATGTCGACGACCACCACGTCGTGCTGCTCGATGACCCGGTCGGAGACCTCGTGGTGCGGGTCAGCGCCGTTGGGCCCGGAGCCGACGATGACGAACTCGACGGTCCGATGCCCCTCCTCCACGATCGCCGCGGCGATGTCGGCGGCGACCTCCCGCTCGGTGCGGCCGGCGCGCAGCCATCCGGGCACGCGGCGGTGCACGGCATCGATCGCCGCGCCGGCTCGGCGCAGTTCGGCGATCTCCTCGTCGTCCTTGGTCATCCGGCCCTCGCGGAGGACGGGTGTCGCGAGCTCGAGCCTGGCCTGCAGCCGTTCCCCGATCGGGACGACGTGCAGCGCGGGAAGCGCATCCGACACCCCGACGCGGGAGACGGGACCTGTCGCCGCGGCGACGAGGGCGTACGGATCGTCGCCGTCGACCCAGTCGGCGACGGTCAGTCCGAGCTCTCCGACGGCCGTGCTGCGCACCTTGGCGAGCTCCATCCGCGGGACGATGACCGTCGCCGCGCCCTGCGGCGGCAGGACGAGGGCGGTCAGCCGCTCGATGGTGTCACCCTCGACACCGAGGAGGTACTGCAGGTCGGGGCCGGGGCCGACGATGATCGCGTCGAGGCCAGCCTCCTGGGCGCGTTCCTGCGCGCGTGCCAGACGGCGGGCGTAGACGGCGGCGGAGAAGGGAAGGGTGCTCACAGGCACCACGCTAACGCGAGCGGCCCCGCTGCGTCAGACCCACTTCGGGATCAGCTGATCGCCTGGCGGATGCGTCCGGCGAGGAACTCGAGGTCCTTCTCCGTGAGCGCGGTCACCGCGTACGCGGTCGGCCAGACGGTGCCGTCATCGAGGTGGGAGATCGGCTCGAACCCGAAGGTGCCGTAGCGGACCTTGAACTTGCTGGCCGGCTGGAAGAAGCACAGCACCTTCCCGTCGCGGCCCCACGCCGGCATGCCGTAGTACGTCCGCGGCACGAGTTCCGGCGCCACCTCGGAGACCAGCGCGTGCAGCTTCTCGGCGAGCAGCCTGTCCTCGTCGGTGAGCTTCGCGACGGCCTCCTTGAGATCGGCCTCGCCGGCGGCCCGCAGCTCCTCGGGCGACTTCTTGGCCCGCGAGCGTCGGGTGCGGGCCTCCTTGGCGGCGGCCTGCATGGCCTCGCGCTCCTCGGCGGTGAAGTTCTTCTCGGTGTCAGCCATGATGTTCCTCTCGTGGGCCGGATGATGCTCCCAGCGTAGGGACGGCGCGTGATGCCGGGCTTCTCGATTCGTGATCGATCACCCCGATCGTCACGCGGCGGGGACGGCCCGAGACCCGGATAGGGTGTGACGCATGGACCTGCGCGTCGCCGCATACGGGGTCGTCACCGATGAGGGTGGACGCCTCCTGCTGGCGCGGTGGACCGAGGGCCGACGTGTGGCGTGGACGCTCCCGGGCGGCGGCCTGGAACCGGGCGAGGCGCCCGAGGACGCGGTGCGGCGGGAGCTCCGCGAGGAGACCGGGTACACGGTCCGGGTCGGACAGCTCCTCGGCATCCACTCCCGTGTCATCCCGGCAGGGCGGCGCGTGCAGAAGTCGTCAGACCCCCTGCATACCCTGCGCATCGTCTATCGGGCCGAGGTCACCGGCGGGAAGCTGCGCTGGGAGACGGACGGCTCCACCGATCGCGCCGAGTGGTTCGCGCTCTCCGCGGTCGCCGGACTGCAGCGTGTACGGCTGGTGGACATCGCGTTGCGGATGGCCGGCCTGGTCTGAGGATCGGGCGGACGTCAGCGCTCGTCGGGCACCGAGATGTCGGCGACGGTCGCGCCGTACGCCGCGATGAGGTCGTCGGCGTCGACGAACAGGCTGTAACCGTGCGCACCGGCGCCCATCGCGACCCGCTCGCCCACGATGGACTCATCGGCGTAGACCGGCCAGTCGGTGGTGCTGCCGATCGGGACGATGGTCCCGCGTTCATAACCGGTCGCCGCGAGAGCGAGCTCGGGTTCCGGCAGGCGGAGCTTGTTCACTCCGACGACGGCGCGCAGCTTCGGCCACGAGATGGACCGCCCACCAGGGATGAGCGCGAACAGATAGGTGTCGTCCGAGCGCTTCACCACGAGGGTCTTCACGATCCCGGACGGCGGGATGCCGAGGATCTCGGCGGCCTCGACGAGGCTCCGCGCCTGCGGCCGCTCGCGGATCTCGATGTCGAGTCCGCGGGCGGCCGCAGCATCCCTCACCCGCGCGTGCGGGTCGGGAGTGGTCACGCGTCGGGAGCCGACAGCGGGTCGTCGGCGACCCAGAGCTCGTCGTCGGCCCGCAGCGCCTGCCAGGCGGCGTAGAGCACGCCGACGGCGGCGGCGGCGCCCAGGACGATGGCGATGACGGATCCGAGGCCCGGACCCTTCTTCTGCGAGACCGCCTTGCGGGCCTTGTACTCGACGCCGTGGCGCTTCGCGTTCGCGACGTCCCAGGCGGTCAGCGCCGTACCCACGACCCCGCCCACGATGGGGACGACCTTGTCGTCCACGACATGCTTGCCGGCCTTCACCGAACGGTCGACGACCGGGGCGACGCGGCGGTTGTAGGTGTCCTGGACCACGGGGACGATCTGCTCGCGATTGAAGTTGCCGAGCTGGCGACCTGCCTCACGAGCGACGTCGGCAGCGTGGCCGACGAGCACCTGCTGGTCTTCCCACAGCTGGTTCGCGTCCTTCTGAAGACGACGAAGCTGCTTCTTCCGCTTGCGGCTGAGGCTCACGATGCTCTCCTGTCCATTGGAGTACGGGTTCCCCATCTTGCCACGAGAGGCTGGATGCGGCGAGGGAATCGCCCGCCCCTTGCATCATCCGCCCCCGCGTTGTACGCGCCCGGCCCGCTCACCGGAAGCTCTGCGAGAATGAACGCATGGTTCACGCTTCCCACGTCGCAACTCTGCACACCAACCACGGTGACATCGTCATCAACCTCTTCGGCGACCACGCCCCGAAGACGGTCAAGAACTTCGTCGGTCTCGCCGACGGCTCCCAGGAGTGGACGCACCCCGCCACCGGCAAGCCGGGCGAGGGTCCCCTCTACAAGGACGTCATCTTCCACCGCATCATCCCGAACTTCATGATCCAGGGCGGCGACCCGCTCGGCCAGGGCGTCGGCGGTCCGGGGTACAACTTCGACGACGAGATCAACAACGAGCTCAACTTCAACGAGCCCTACATCCTCGCGATGGCCAACGCGGGCCTCCGCCGCAACGCCATCACCGGCAAGGTCGAGGGCACGAACGGCTCGCAGTTCTTCATCACCACCGACCCGACCCCGTGGCTGCAGGGCAAGCACACGATCTTCGGCGAGGTCGCCGACGACGCATCGCGCAAGGTCGTCGACGCGATCTCCGCGGTCCCGACGGCGGCGGGCGACCGCCCGATCGAGCCCGTGGTGCTGCAGTCGATCGACATCGTCGCCGCCTGACGACAGCGACGGCCGATCCGGATGACGACGCCCGAGTTCACGAACAATCGTGAGAACTTCTGCTACCGGCATCCGGATCGGCAGTCCTTCGTGCTCTGCCAGCGGTGCCTCCGCACCATCTGCCCCGAGTGCCAGACGCCCGCCCCGGTCGGCGTCATCTGCCCGGAGTGCATGAACGCGGAGCGCAAGAACCGCACCCCCGCTCAGAAGAGGGCTGCGCGACGCTGGCGCGGCGGCGGCGCCACGACCATGGGGGCCGTGCGCAGCGGCAAGCCGGTCGTCACGTACGTCCTGCTGGCGGTGACGTCGTTCATCGGCCTCGTGCAGCTCATCCCCGGGCTCAACGCCCCGATCATCCAGGCTCTCGGCTTCTACGCGCCGTTCCTCTACCCGAACCTCTCCCTCCTGCCGTTCGAGCCGTGGCGACTGCTGACCGTGCTGTTCGTGCATGGGGGTTTCGTGCATCTCGCCCTGAACATGCTCGCCCTGTGGATGCTCGGGCAGAACCTCGAACCGATGCTCGGTCGTGTCCGCTATCTCGCGCTGTACCTCATCAGCGGTCTCGGCGGATCCGTCGCGGTGGCCGTCCTCGCGCCGGAGACGTGGACGGTCGGCGCCTCCGGGGCGATCTTCGGGCTCCTGGCGTCGCTCCTGATCATCGGGCGCCACATCGGGGCCAACGTCACGGGCATCCTCGTGATCCTCGGCATCAACTTCGCCTTCGGGTTCTTCGCCGGTGGCATCTCCTGGCAGGCGCACCTCGGCGGCGCGATCACGGGCGCGCTCGTGGCCCTCATCTACGTCCGCACGAAGCGCCGCGACCAGCGGACCTGGCAGATCGTGTCGCTCGCCGCCCTGGTGGTGCTGTTGATCGTCGTGGTCGCCGTGGTGCCGCCCCTCATCCTTTTGGCCTGATCCCGAGTTGTTAACAGGGTTGTTAACCCCTGTGAATAACATCGGTGTAATTCTCCCCAGTGTGGGGATAACCTGTGGATAACGTCGGACTCTCGGACAGACGAAAGAACCCCTCGCCGCGGTGGCGAGGGGTTCTTGTCGTTGCCGGCGGTCAGCGCCAGCGTGTGGTCATGAGGAATCCGATGAGGGCGATGCCCAGACCGATGGCCAGATTCCAGTTGTCGAGGCCGGGGATGGGGAACTGCATGCCCGAGATGTAGAAGACGAGGATCCAGGCGAGGCCGAGGAGCATGAAGCCGATCATCACCGGCTTGAACCAGACGGCGTTGGGAGCGGCGTCGCCCTCGGCGCGCTCGACGGCGGGTTCTTCGGTCTTGCGGTCACGTGCCATGCCGTCATTGTACCCGGGAGACCTCGGCGCCGACGAGACGTGAGGACGCGGATCGGCGGCGCCCCGACTCCTGCTGCACAGGTCCGGCGGATATGATCACGCCCATGACTGCATCTGTCGTGCCTGGGGGGCGGCGCGGACGGCGGCAGCGACCCCGGTCGCGCGCCACGTTCGCGAGTGTGCTCGGCGAACTCCTCCTGACCGCCGGCGTCATCGTGCTCCTCTTCGTCGCCTGGCAGATGTGGATCGGCGACATCATCATCGCCGCCCAGAAGAACGAGGAGGGCGCCGCGATCTCGCAGCAGCTCGCCGCGGGCGAAGCCCCCGAGCCCCCGCCTCTCATCGAGACGGACGACGGCGAGACGGTCTATCAGGCGCCGGTCCCGGCGGCACCGGCCGACGGCGAGTGGTTCGGGCAGATGCACATCCCCCGGTTCGGGGCCGACTACAACTTCGGGATCTACGGGGGGACCAGCCGGGCGCGCACGCTCGATCAGAAGGGCATCGGGGTCTACACGCAGTCGAAGATGCCCGGAGAGGTCGGCAACTTCTCGCTCGCCGGCCACCGCACGACCTGGGGCAAGCCGTTCAACCAGCTCGACAAGCTGCACGTGGGCGACGCGATCGTGGTGGAGACTCCGGACGGGTGGTACACCTACCGGTTCCGCACCCTGGAGTACGTGAAGCCGACGCAGACCGACGTGCTCGCCGACGTGCCGCAGATGCCGGAGCAGCAGACGGGGGAGCAGTACATCACGTTGACGGCGTGCTCGCCGCTGTACTCGCTCGCCGAGCGCATCGTCGCGTACGGGGTCTTCGAGAGCTTCCAACCGCGAGCCGAGGGGCCCCCGCCGGCCCTGACCGATCCCCCGCCGCCGCCGGCCGCGCCGTCCGTGTGACCCCCCCAGGAGAGAGAAGACCCATGTACGCCGCACTCTGGCGCCTGCTGCCCGGCCCGTGGTGGCTGCGCGTCCTCATCCTGCTCGTGGTGATCGCCGCGGTGCTCTACGCCCTGTTCTGGTACGTGTTCCCCTGGGTCAGCCCCCTCATCTCCCCCGGCGAGGTCGACGTCGAATGACGCGCGTCCTGGTGGTCGACAACCACGACAGCTTCGTGCACACCCTCGTCGGTTATCTCCGGGAGCTCGGGGCGGACACCACCCTCGTCGAGTCGGACGCGACGGACGCCGCGGCGGTCGAACGGATGCTGGACTCCCACGACGCCCTCCTCCTCTCTCCCGGCCCCGGGGCCCCTGCCGACGCCGGGGTCTCGGTCGAGGCTGCCCGGATCGCGATGCGCCGCGGCGTGCCCACGCTCGGCGTGTGTCTGGGACACCAGGTCATCGGAGCCGCGCTCGGGGCACCCGTCCGGTCGGCACCTGCGGTGATGCACGGCATGGTCTCGGCGGTCCGTCACGACGGCTCCGCGCTGTTCGCCGGCCTTCCGTCGCCGTTCGACGTCGGGCGCTATCACTCGCTCGCTCTCGCCGTCGGCGACCTCCCCGCCGACCTCATCGTGACCGCCACCGCGCCCGACGGCACCGTGATGGCCCTCGCGCACCGGACATTGCCGCTGCACGGGGTGCAGTTCCATCCGGAGAGCGTGCTCACCCGTGGTGGTTATCGGCTGCTTGCGAACTGGCTCGGGCTGTGCGGGGACGAGGAGGCCGTCTCCCGATCCGCTCGCCTCGATCCGCTGGCACGCTGAGCCGGCGGGTCTGGGTCAGGATCCGGTGCAGTAGCGGAGCTCGACCGACGACCCGACGGGAACGTCGCCGGGCGCGACGGACATCGAGTGCACGGTCGCCGGGTCCGTCGCCGGGCACTCCGGGGCGGCGGTCGGAACCGGTGTGAGCCCGAGATCCTCGAGCTCCTGCGTTGCCGAATCCAGGGACCAGCCGACGACGTTGTTCAGGGTGATCTTGCCGCTGGCGACCTCGAGGTTCACCACCGTGCCGGGAGCCACCTCGGCATCCGCGTCTTCACTGGCGGTCATGACGGTGTTCGCGGCGAGAGCCTTGTCGTTGCGCTGGGTCACGGTCCCCAGTTCGAGCCCGGCGTCCTTGAGCGCCTTCGTGGCGGCATCCAGGGACATGCCCTCCAGCTTCGGCACGACGACGGTCTCCTCGCCCGAAGACACGTAGAGCGTGACGGTCGAGCCCTGCTCCACGGACACACCGCCCTCCGGATCGGTGCGGATGACGTTGCCCTCCGCGATCGAGGGACTCGACTCGATGATGATCTTGGAGGAGAGGTCGAGTTCGGCGAGGTCGTCCTGCGCGCGTTCCGAGGCGACGTTCGTCAGATCCGGGACGACCCGCGAGGTGCTGGGCACGTCGGCGGGGCGCATGCTGATGGTCCACACCCAGAACAGCACAGAGGCCAGGAGGACCGCGAGCAGGGCGACGCCGGCCCAGATCCACGCGACGGGCGGCCCCGACTGCGTGCGGGCCATGGTGGTGTCGGTGCTGAGCTGCCGGAGAGATCGCGCCGTCTCCTGCGCCTGCCGCGGATTGGGCCCGTAGAGCTCGCTGGTCAGAGCGCCGATCTGCTTGCGTGTCGGTGCCGCGCCCGTCACTGCGGCGTCGAGGGCGGCGCGGAAGTGCGCGGCATCCGGATACCGCTGGTACGGGTCCTTCGCGAGGGCGCGGAGCACGATCGGATCGAGGGCGGCCGGAGCCTCCTCGTTGACCTCGGAGGGCGGCACCGGCGTCTCGCTGACATGCTGGTAGGCGACGGCCACCGGGGACTCTCCTCGGAACGGCTGGCGTCCGGTGAGCAGCTCGTACAGCACGACCCCGGTGGAGTAGAGGTCTGCACGCGCGTCGACGGGCTCGCCCTTGGCCTGCTCGGGGGAGAAGTAGGCGGCGGTGCCGATGATCTGCGTCGTCTCGGCGACCGTGGAGGAGGAGTCGGACACCGCGCGCGCGATGCCGAAGTCCATCACCTTCACCTGGCCCTTGTCGGTGACCATGACGTTGCCGGGCTTGATGTCGCGGTGCACGACGCCGGCGCGGTGCGAGTAGTCGAGCGCTTCGAGGATGCCGTCGACATAGCGCACAGCGTCCTGGACGGGCACCGGGCCGTCGGCGATGATCTTCTTCAGAAGCGTGCCCTTGACGAGCTCCATCACGATGTACGGCGGCTCGTCCGAGGAGCTGTCGACCGTCGAGGGGTCACCGGCGTCGTACACGCGGACGATCGACGGGTGCGACATGCGTGATGCCGCCTGCGCCTCGAGCCGGAAGCGGGTGCGGAAGCTCGTGTCCCGCGCGAGCTCGGGATCGAGGATCTTGATCGCGATCTCGCGGCCCAGCGTCAGGTCGTACCCGCGGTACACCTTCGCCATCCCGCCATGCCCGATGAGCTCGTCGACGCGGTACCGGCCCGCGATGACTCGTGGCTCTGTGGACACGGATGAACCCCCTGGAAACGACTGCGGCTGGACTGGATACTCAGGCTACCCTTGGGTGGCGTTCCCGCCGTCACCCTCGTCATCCTGCGGATCGAGGATCGTGACGGACAGCGGCGGCGAGGCGTTGGACGTCCGCTGGTCTCCGCCGGAGCACAGTCCCTGGTAGGTGGCGATGAGCTGCTGGCCCGCCGCGTCGCCGACCGTCACCTGCGCGTTGCGCTGGGTGGGCTGGAAGTTCGGGCCGCCGGAGACGAAGGTCCCGTTCTGCAGGGAGACGACGTATCCGGAGAGGGTCGTGCCGCTGGGGCAGGTGAATCCCGTGCCCCAGGAGATCGTCACGGTGCTGCCCGCGATCGGCTCTCCCGTGATCGTGGGCTGATCGGTGGGCGTCGGAAGCGGCGTGCGCGCTGCGTAGACGGTGAGGGTGATCGGTGTCGTCGTCTCGACGTTGCCCGTGGGCTGCACGCGGTAGACGGTACCGACCTGAGCGTCGGTCGGTGCGGGGTCGCCGTCCGCGCACGAGATGTCGGTGAAGCCGGCCTCTTCCAGGGTGGCGGTCGCCGTACCGCAGTCCATGCCGTTGAGGTTGAGCGCCGTCACGTTGACGCGCGTCTCCTCCGGGGTGGGTGGCGGCGTCGGTGTCTGCGCCTGGGTCTGGGTGGGCTTACGGGTCGCGGATGCCGTGGGATCCGGGTCGGCGTCCTTGCCCTGGTTGCCGAACAGCGCCCACAGGGTGGGGACGGCGACGACGAGCAGCAGCACGATCAGCGCGATGAGAGGCCACGTCCAGGCGCTCTTCTTCTTCTTTTTCTTCTCCTGCTCCTCCGCGGCGGCCTCGTCGGTGGGAAGCTGCGCGGTGGTGGGGAGGATGCGTGTCGTGCCGTCGTCACCGGTCGCGGTGAGCATGCGCGTGGCGTCGTCGTCGCCGGCGATGCCGCCCGTCGCGATGGCGGGCACGGCGATGGCCGCGGAGTTCAGGTCGCCGCGACGCAGGGCCTGGGCCGCACGGGCGACCGTGGCCGAGGACGAGGGGCGATCCGCCGGCTTCTTGGCGATCATCGCCATGACCAGGTTCTGCACGGGGATCGGGACCGTCGGCGGCAGCGGCGGCGGCTGCTCGTTGATCTGCGCCATGGCGATCGCGACCTGCGACTCGCCGGTGAAGGGGCGCTTGCCGGCAAGGCACTCGTACGCGACGATGCCCAGCGAGTAGGTGTCGGTCGCGGGGGAGGCCGGGTGACCCGACGCCTGCTCCGGCGACAGGTACTGCACCGTGCCCATGACCTGGCCGGTCGCGGTGAGCGGGACCTGGTCGGCGATGCGGGCGATGCCGAAGTCGGTGATCTTCACACGGCCGTCGGGCGTGATCAGGAGGTTCCCCGGCTTGATGTCGCGGTGGACGAGACCGGCCGCATGCGCGGCCTGCAGGGCCGAGGCCGTCTGGGCGACGATGTCGAGCGTCTTGTCGGCGCTCAGCGAGCCGTCGCGCTCGAGGATCGTCGAGAGCGCCTCGCCGGGCACGAGCTCCATGACGAGGTAGGCGCTGCCGTTCTCCTCGCCGTAGTCGAACACGCTGGCGATGCCCTCATGGTTGACGAGAGCGGCATGCCGAGCCTCGGCACGGAAACGCTCGAGGAACCCGGGGTCCCCCATGTACTCGTCCTTGAGGATCTTGATCGCGACGGTACGTCCGATGACGTGATCCGTCGCTTCCCACACCTCGCCCATGCCACCGATCGCGATACGCGACTGCAGCTCGTAGCGACCACCGAACGACACACCCTGCGTCGGCCTCATCTGCCCAGCACCGCCTCTATGACCTTCTTCGCAATCGGAGCGGCGATGGTGTCCCCGCTTCCTGATTGACCCTGTCCGCCGCCGTTCTCGACGACGACCGCTACCGCGACCGCGGGGTCGTCCGCGGGGGCGAACCCCGTGAACCACAGCGTGTGCGGCCTGTTTCCGTTCTCCGCCGTTCCCGTCTTACCGGCTACGTCGACCCCGTCTATTCTTGCACCCTGCGCGGCGCCGTTTGAGACGCTCGCGACCATGGCGGAGGTGACCTCGTCGGCGACGTCGGCCTCCATCGCCCGGCCGAACTCCGTGCTCTCGAACGATCGGACGACGGAGAGGTCGTTGCCGATCACGGCGTCGACCATCTGCGGGTTCATGACCACGCCGTCGTTCGCGATGCCCGCCGAGACCATGGCGATCTGCAGCGGTGTCGCGGTGACCTGACCTTGTCCGAATCCGGTGAGCGCGGTCTGTGCGTCGTCCAGGCCCTGGGGGTAGCTGGAAGGCGTCGAGGTGAGCGGCGTGTCGAAGCTGCGGTTGAAACCGAACTTCTCCGCCATCTCCCGGATCGTGTCGTCGCCGAGTTCGACAGCGAGCTCGGCCATGGGGATGTTGCAGCTCAGGCGGATCGCCTCGGCGATCGTGACGGTCTCCCCGGGCCCACAGGCGCCTCCCCAGGCGTTGGAGACCCGACTGTTCGAGCCGGGGAGCGTGTACGAGGTGGGGTTGGGCAGCGTCGACTCCGGAGTCCAGTCCCCGCTCGCGTAGGCGGCGGCCGCCACGACGATCTTGAAGGTCGAGCCCGGGGGGTTGAGGTCACCCGCGATCGCCCGGTTGGACAGCGGCTTGCCCGGATCGGCCACCAGCTCGTCGTACGTGGCGTTGGCCGCGTTCGCGTCGTGCGTCGCCATGCGGTTCGTGTCGAAGCCCGGAGTGGAGGCCATCGCGAGGATCCGCCCGGTCTTCGGGTCCATCGCGACGACCGCTCCCTGCAGGCCGTCCAGGGCCTCGACAGCGGCGCGCTGTGCGGCGGTGTCGAGGGAGAGTTCGACGCTGAAGCCGCGCTGAGGCTGGCCGGAGAGGATGCGCTCGATCTCGGCGAAGAAGGCGTTCGAGCCGGTGCCGGAGAGATCGGCGTTCATCGCCTTCTCGATGCCCGTGGCCGAGCCCAGGGCGGGGTTGAAGTACCCGGTGACGGGTTCCCACAGGCCCGGGTCGGTGTACACGCGCTGGAACCGGTACTGGTCATCGCTCGGGACCGAGTTGGCGATGGCGGTGCCGTCGACGATGATCGCGCCGCGCTGGATCTCGTAGCTGTCCAGCCGCGTGCGCTTGTTGTGCGGATTCTGCGACAGGACATCGGTCTCGACGACCTGGATCCAGCTCGTGGCGGCGAACAGCGCGACGAACATGAACAGCATGACGATGCTGAGTCTGCGGAGCTCTTTGGTCATGTCAGCCGATCACCACCCGGGGCTGACGGCGGACGCCGTCGGAGATGCGGAGCAGAAGCGCCACGATGAGCCAGTTCGCGACGAGGGAGGAGCCGCCGGCGGCGAGGAACGGCGTGGTCAGACCCGTCAGCGGGATGACCCGCGTCACGCCGCCCACCATGATGAAGACCTGGAGGGCGATCGTGAACGACAGCCCCGTGGCGAGCAGCTTGCCGAAGTCGTCCTGACCCGCGAGCCCGATGCGGACGCCGCGGCTCACGAACACCATGTAGAGGCAGAGGATCGCGAAGAGGCCGATGAGGCCGAGCTCCTCGCCGAGGCTGGTGATGATGTAGTCGCTGTGCGCCAGCGGGGTGATCTCCGGGCGGCCCTGGCCCCAGCCGGTGCCGATGAGGCCGCCGCGGGCGAGACCGAACAGTCCCTGCATGGGCTGGTAGCCGGCGACGTCGGGGTCGACCTTGGAGGAGTCGAACAGGAACAGCCAGTTGATGAAACGACCCTGCACGTAGCTGAGGATCTGCGAGGCGGCGGCGACGCCGGCCACCACGAGGCCGAGACCGATCAGCACCCAGCTCGTCTTGCCCGTCGCGACATAGAGCATCGCCACGAACATGCCGAAGATGAGCGTTCCGGTGCCGAGGTCGCGCTGGAAGACGATGATGCCGAGCGAGACGAGCCAGACCACGAGGACCGGACCGAGTTCGCGCATGCGCGGCCAGGTGATGCCGAGCACCCGCTTGCCCACCGAGGTCAGGCTCTCCCGCGTGCGCACGAGGTAACCGGCGAAGAAGATCGCCAGGCAGATCTTGGCGAGCTCGCCGGGCTGGAAGGCGAACATGCCGCCCAGCGACACCCAGACCTGGGCGTTCGCGTCGGGGATCCGCAGACCGGGCACGAACGGCAGGAGCAGCAGGAGGATGCCGGCGAGGCCGAAGATGTAGGTGTACCGGAAGAGGATCCGGTAGTTGCGCAGCATGATGACCACCGCGATCGCGCCGGCGAGGGAGATGGCCGTCCAAGCGAGCTGCTTCGTGGAGTAGGCGTTCCACCCGGTGTTCCCGAACGCGATGTCGATCCGGTAGATCATCGCGACGCCGAGGCCGGTGAGCAGCGTCGCGATCGGGACCACGAAGGGGTCGGCGTCGGCGGCGACGAAGCGGAGCACGACGTGCAGCGCGAAGGCGAGGGCGGCGAGTCCGCCGCCGATCGCCAGGATCATCGGGTCGATCGTGCCGAGAGCGCCGAGCTGGACGAGCGTGAGGGCGGCGCCGCTGATCGCGCAGGCGAAGAGGAGCAGCCAGAACTCGCGGTTGCGCTGCGTCTGGGGCATGCGCAGTCGGCGCAGGGCCTTGATGACGGTGGTGTCGGCTTGGACGTCGGTGCTCATCCGGCACCTCCCGACGGCGTCTCGCTCGGCGAGGGGAGCGGGGTGGGCAGCGGCGTCTGCTCGATGATGTTGGCCTCGGCGCCGGAGCGGAGCCGGTCGACGATGGCCATCGCGTCCGAGAGCGAGCGGGCGCTGATGGTGCGCTCGACCGAGGCCCGCTGATACGGCGGCAGATCGGCGAGGAGGATCTCGGTGTCATCGACCGGGGTCGACAGGGTGATCGGACCGATGTTCTGCTGCACGCCCTGGAAGATCACCACGCTGTCCTCATCGGCGCCGATGAAGTAGCGCGTCTGCGTCCAGCTGTATGCCGCGAACGCGGCGAAGCCGAGCATCGCGAGGACGACGACCGCGCCGGCGATCCAGCCCAGTCGGCGGCGCTTGGCGCGACGGCGATCCTCCTCGATCAGCTCCTCGAGGTACTCGGGCGCCGGCTCGAAGTGGCTCGGCTCGTTCGCGGCCTGCCGCACCGGGTGCAGCCAGTTGCTCCGCGGCGCGCGGACCGGCGGCACGTAGACCCCGGACGGGTTCGACGCCGCGCCGACGATCGTGGCCGTGCCGGAGTGGACGGGGTGCTGTCCGCCGACGTCGACGATCACGATCGTGACGTTGTCCGGGGCGCCGCCGTCGAGGGCCTGCTTGAGGAGGTTGTCGGCCGTGCGCCCCGGGGCGAGCCCGAGCTGCATGGCCTTGAGGATGCGGGCCTCGTCCACCACGCCCGAGAGGCCGTCGGAGCAGAGCAGCCAGCGGTCGCCGGGCTGCGCGTGCATGACGAACATGTCGAGCTCGGGGTCGGCGTCCATGTCGCTGAGCACGCGCATGAGGACGGAGCGCCGCGGGTGGTACCTGGCCTCTTCCGGGGTGATGCGACCAGAGTCGACCAGTCGCTGCACGAAGGTGTGGTCCGCGGTGATCTGCGTGAGCGCGTCGTCGCGGTAGAGGTAGATGCGCGAGTCGCCGATGTGGCCGATGACGGCGTACTCGTCGACCATGATGATCGCGCTGAGCGTGGTGCCGAGCCCGGCGAGCTCGGGACGATCCTTCGCGGCGCGGATGAGGTCGCCCGCGGCCGTCGTGGCGGCGGCCTGGAGGGCGGCCTGCGCGTCTTCCGTGGAGGAGTACGGCTGATCCAGCGGCTCCATGCGCTGGATCGCGATGCTGGAGGCGACGTCGCCGCCCGCGTGTCCGCCCATGCCGTCGGCGACGACGAACAGGTTCGCCCCGGAGTACCCGGAGTCCTGGTTGTTGGAGCGGACCTTCCCGGTGTGGGAGATCGCGGCGCTCGAGCCTTCGAAGACCATGCCGGCGTCAGGCCCTCAGCTCGAACGTCGTCGCGCCGACCTTGACCGGGGTGCCGAGGCTGAGGGAGACCGGGCCGCCCGTCACCCGCTGGCCGGCCACGAACGTGCCGTTCGTCGAGTCGAGGTCCTGGATCGCCCACGTGTCGCCGCGGAGCAGGAGCCGGGCGTGATGGCTGGACGTGTAGTCGTCGCGGATCACCAGGGCGGATTCGCTGGAGCGGCCGATCGTCATCGCGTCGGAGCCCAGGGGCAGTTCAAGACCCGCCTTCGGTCCGGACGTGATCACGAGGCGCTTCGCCGTGGCCACGGTGGCGGGACCGGTCGACGGTCGCGCCGACGAGGGACGGGGCGGGGCGGCCGGTGCCGCGGCCGGAGCGGCGGCGGGTGCTCCCGCTGTCGCCTCCGCGGGGAGCTTCCGAGCCCGCACCCCGAACAGGTCGGCGCGCAGGGAGTACACGACCCCGAACACGAAGAACCACATCAGCACGAGGAAGCCGATGCGGAGCAGGAGCAGGACCAGTTCACTCATCCGAGGGCTCCGAACACGCGGGTCGCGTCGTCGTCGGGGCGGGACGACCGCGACGGGGTGGCGACGGGGACGATGCGGAACACGAGGTCGGTGCGACCGATCGTGATCGTGGTGTCGGAGGGAAGGGCGGCCTCGCGGAGCTTCTGCCCGTCGACCTTCGTGCCGTTGGTGGATCCCATGTCGCGGAGCATGGCCCGCTCGCCGTCCCAGAGGATCTCGGCGTGACGACGGCTGGATCCCGCGTCGGCGATGGTGATGTCGGCGTCGGAGCCACGGCCGATCACGGTGCGGGCACGGGTGAGGGTGTGCCGGCGTCCGTCGACGTCGACCACGGCCTGCCAGCTGACGCGTCCTTCGACGGTGCCCGAGGTGACGCGCACGGTGCCGGTGGCGACCTTGTCGTCCGCCTCGAGCGCGAGGGACAGGGGGCCGGCGAAGCTGTAGCCCTGCGACTTCGCGTGCTTCGTGAGGAGTGCGTGCAGCTCGTCCGTCAGCGCGCCGCCGAGCTCGCGCATGCGCTCCGCGTCGTCGGGGCTCAGGCGCACGACGTAGTTGTTGGGCGCGATGATGCGGTCACGGCTCACCACGGCCGCAGTGGTATCCGCCTCGCGTCGCAGCGCCGAAGCGATCTCCACGGGCTGGATGCCGCTGCGGAAGGTCTTCGCGAACGCGCTGTTCACTGCGCGCTCGAGACCCTTCTCAAAGCTGTCAAGTAGTCCCACTGGGCTCCTCTGGCATGCCGACCGGTAGGGACATCGTAGCCAGGTGACCTGGGGGAACGCCGCCGACGCCCCTGCCGGGGTGTGCAACGCGGGCGAAAACGCGTGATATCCTCGGAAAGTTGAGTTCTTCGGAGCGAGACGCTCGCGCGAGTGGCGGAATGGTAGACGCGCTGGCTTCAGGTGCCAGTGTCCGTATGGACGTGGGGGTTCAAGTCCCCCCTCGCGCACAGCGGGCCCTGTTCGTTGATTCAGGGCAGTCTGTTCGTAAATGGAGAGCCGGTCAGGTGTAAAAACCGACCGGCTCTTCTCGTTTCACGGACTCACCTCGACACATGCCGCAGTCGTGGCGAACAACCTCCGTACCTCGGATCCGTCGTCGGCCTCGCAACATCCACATCGGTGAGCACCTAGACGGCACCCGGCCCCTGCTCAATGCGGTGCTGTGCAGGTCCTCCGCTACAGTCTCGTAGCTGTGCGATGCGACCGCGGCGCAGGTCCGAACCCCGGAGATGAGTGAGCGAATGACCGACAGCCCGGAGAATCAGCAGCAGCACCCCACGGGGGATGAGGCGCAGGATCCCCGCGCCCGACTGAACGAGGTGACTGCCGAACTCGAGGACATCTCACGGCGGCGGCTCCGGCGTCTGCCGAACTCATGGACCCCCACCATCGAACGGCGATCCGAGGAGCTTGAAGAAGAGGCTGACCAGCTCCGGACCAGCCTTGGCGAGCCGCCGGCCACCGGGCGCCCGCCGAAGAGGGCCTGGGTCGGATGGGTGATACTCGTGGGAGTCGTCATCGTCGTAGCTGTCGCCCTCGCTGCATTCAACGGGATCTTCTAGCTAACTCGTGGGCGTGCGCGGGCGTTGCCGAGTTGGCGGGAGTGGACCCCACAGTGCATCGCGGCCTCTATGCCCGAGTAATCTGCTGCGCTGGCGCGGGCGACCGACTTGGGTCTGTTGCATAGCTGTCGCGGTTCCTGTCTGCAGTTCCGCAGCCGCGCGGATCGCGTCCGCGAACCCCGATCCTGTCTGTGTCGCCTCGGCGGGTGAATTGCATTAGTTCGCCGAACCCGCACTATTCCTTGACGTGAGATCCGACCGTCGCAGTGCTGCGGTCGCCCCTTCCCGATAGAGACATACGCAACTCGTACTTCCCGCAGATCATGTGGCGGGTTCGGGGCCGTGAAGAAACGAACATGGCCACAGGGAGACATTCATGAAAGAGTCGGTCAGAGTCTGACCGGCTCTTTCTGTTTCCCCGCGAACGCTTATCGAACGGTCCCCCGCATGAGCCCCTGGATGCACACCGTCGGACTCGTCCTCGTCCGTATCGTCTTCCCCGGCGCCCTGGCTCTGACCGCCTTGTCGCTCCTCTGGTACGGCTTCGGCGTTCTGGACGAGACGCCCGGGTTCGCCTGGGTGATGATCGCGACGGGGGCCGCAGGGTTCCTTCTCTCCCTTCTGCTGCTCTGGCGACTCAACAATGCC
Source organism: Microbacterium sp. UMB0228 (assembly GCF_002871415.1). Classification (NCBI taxonomy): domain Bacteria; kingdom Bacillati; phylum Actinomycetota; class Actinomycetes; order Micrococcales; family Microbacteriaceae; genus Microbacterium; species Microbacterium sp. UMB0228. The sequence goes on from NZ_PNFU01000002.1 coordinate 102,726, forward strand.
CGCGGTCGCGAGGATTTCCGGTGGTACGTCGTGCCGGAGGACGAGGCGGAGCAGGCCGTCCCGCCGGAGCCGATCTCGGCCGAGGAGAGGGAGCGCCTCAGCCTCGAGCTGGACGAGGTGAACCGTCGGTGGCGGGAGGCGCTGGAGGCCGGTTTCCTCTCCGGTGGCTCGCTCGCCGCCCACGAGATCCGCGCGGAACTCGAGGAACGCGCGACGGCTCTGCGCCGTCGACTCGAGGCGCCTTCCCCACCCGGGCAGTGACGAAAGTCCTCATCCTGTAGCGACGAAAGGTGACCTGGAGTTCCGTCCAGAGCCGCCCTACTCTCAGCCGTATCCCAGTTCGGAGGGGTGGGTGGACTGGGCACGGAACAGGGGAGTGTTCATGCAGTTCTCTCTGCATACGAATTCGGCGCGTGAAGAGAAGAAGGACCGGAGAACGCGACGGCGGTTGCTGTCGCCGCGACGTCCGTGGGCGGTGGCGACCATGCTCGCCCTCGTGCTCGGATCGCTCGTCGCGCCCGTGCTCCCCGCGACGGCGGCCCCGGGTGACCCGGCTCAGCTGTACCTCGGCGTCTCCTACGAGGGTCCGATCGTCGGCTCCGCCAAGGACCTGACCGCCCCGACGGAGTGCCCGGCGAACTCGGTCCTCACCGCGGTGCGAACGGAGAACCGAACGGCGGAAGCCCCCGGATCGACCGGCAACTCCATCCTCACGCGCTTCAGCCTGCAGTGCTCGACGATCACCCTGAGCAACGCGGGCGTCATCACCGCGACGGTGAACCCCACCTGGGTCGAGGGTCCGGTCTACGACCAGAGTCGCGGGAACGTGCAGACCGCGACGTGTCCCGCGAACACCTTCGTGCACCGCATCACCGGCACGACCTTCGTCGGCGACAACGGCGCGCGCTGGCCCTCGTCCGTGCAGATCACCTGCCGCCCGATGACCTTCACGGCCGCGGGAGAGCTGCGGATCAACCTCGCGGCGCCCCCCACCGTCCTCACGGCGGGCGAGAACTTCAACACCAACGGCGGTCTGGACACGCCGACACCCCGATGCGGCCCCGCCGGGACGACCGGAACGAGCGACATCGTCGTACGCGGCTACCGGGCGCAGAGCGGTGGCGAGGGCATCGACGGGTTCAACCCCTCCTGTACGACCATCCCCGACGA
>NZ_PNFU01000002.1:103981-111720 GCF_002871415.1 Microbacterium sp. UMB0228
ACGGCTCGGTCTCCCAGGAGCTGAATGCGGCGACGTATCTGGGGTGGTCGGCCGATGCGGAGACGGCGATGCAGTACAGCGCGAACGCGACGGGCGACAACGTGGTCGGCGGCACGGCCCCGAACCAGACGATCAACGACGAGACGGGGGTGGCGTCGTTCGGGCCGATCATGGCGAGCGTGACGAACACCTACTCGGTGTCGGTGCTGGCTTCCAACAAGGTGCCGGGTGTGCCGGCGACCCTGGTCGGCTGGATCGACTTCAACCGCAACGGCGTGTTCGATGCGAACGAGGGCGCCACCGCGACGGTCCCCGCGGGCACGGCGGACGGCTCGTCCGTGACGTTGAACTGGTCCGGCATCGCCTCGCAGACGGTGGGCGGGCAGACGTTCGCGCGGTTCCGCATCCAGAGCGGGACAGGGCTGACCACGGCGACCCCGACCGGAACCGGCGGTCCGGGTGAGGTGGAGGACTACGCCGTCACGATCACGGCTCCGGCGCCGTCTCTGGCGTTGACGAAGACGGTCACGCCGACCACCGCCACCGCGGCGGGGGACACGGTGACCTATTCGTTCGCGGTCTCCAACACCGGCAACGTCGCCGTCTCGGGGCTCGGCATTCGCGAGTCCGCGTTCAGCGGCACCGGGACGCTCGGGGCGGTGGACTGTGCGGCGACGACACTCGCCGTGGGGCAGAACACGACCTGTACGGCGGCGTACACGCTGACGCAGGCGGACATCGACGCGGGCACGGTGACGAACACCGCGGTCGCGACCGGAACCTCCGAGGCCAACACCGGCGTGGAGAGCAACCCGAGCAGCGCGACGGTCACGACGACCCGCACCCCGGCGCTCACGGTCGTGAAGTCGGCGACCCCGTCCGGACCGGACGACTTCACGGTCGGCCAGGTCATCGACTATTCGTTCATCGTCACCAACACGGGCAACGTGACCGTCTCGAACATCGCGGTGAATGAGACGGCGTTCACGGGGTCCGGGACGCTCTCGGCGGCCGTGTGCCCGACGGCCCCGCTCGCCCCGGGTGCGCAGGCCACCTGTACCGCGAGCTACACCCTGACGCAGGCGGACGTGAACGGGGGATCGGTCAGCAACACCGCGACCGCCACCGGTGTGCCGCCGGGGTCGCTGACGCCTCCGGTGTCCCCGCCGTCGACCGTGCGCGTGCCGGTCGACCCTGCTCCGGCGATCTCGCTGGAGAAGAGCTCCGAGACGACCGCGATCACCGGCGCCGGGCAGACGATCGACTACTCCTTCCTCGTCACGAACACCGGAAACGTGACCCTGACGAACGTCGGCATCGACGAGCAGTCCTTCTCCGGCACCGGGGCCCTCGACGTGACCTGCCCCGCCGGCGCCGGATCGCTCGCTCCCGGAGCGCAAGTGACCTGCACCGCGACTTACACCGTGACGGCTGCGGACTACAACACCTCGGCGCTCACGAACACGGCCACCGCGACGGGCACGCCGCCGACCGGCACGGCACCGGTGTCCTCGCCGTCCACGGTCGAGATCCCGGTCACGGCCGCTCCTGCGCTCACGGTGGCCAAGTCGGCCGACCGCACGGAGATCACCGCAGCAGGCCAGACGATCACCTACTCCTTCCTCATCACCAACACGGGGAACGTGACGATCGCCGACGTCGGCGTGACGGAGACGTCGTTCACCGGAACGGGAACCGCCCCCGTCATCACCTGCCCCGCGGCCGCTGCCTCGCTGGCACCGGGCGCCCAGGTGACCTGCACGGCGCCTTACGTCGTGACCCAGGCCGACATCGATGCGGGCGGCGTGACGAACACGGCGACGGTGACCGGCGAGCCGCCCGCGGGCGAGCCGCCGGTGTCGCCGCCGTCGACTGTCGTGGTCCCCGCAGCGGAGACGCCCGCGATCACCCTCGTCAAGACCGCGGATCCGACGTCCATCACTGCGGCCGACGCCACCATCGATTACATGTTCCTCGTGACCAACACCGGTAACGTGACGCTGACCGACATCGGGGTGACCGAGACCGCGTTCTCCGGCACGGGAACGGCGCCTGTCGTCACCTGCCCGGCTGCAGCGGCAAGCCTCGCCCCGGCGGCTCAGGTCACCTGCACCGCGTCCTACGCGGCGACGCAGGCGGACGTCGATGCCGGCCAGGTCACGAACACAGCCACGGCGACCGGCACCCCGCCCCGCGACCTCGAACCGCCCGTCTCCGCGCCCTCCACCGCGATCGTCACCGTGCCCAGCAGTCCGGCCCTCACGGTTGCGAAGACGGCCGACCGCACGGAGATCACCGCTGCGGGACAGATCGTCACCTACTCGTTCCTGGTCACCAACACCGGCAATGTCACCATCGCCGACGTGACCGTCGACGAGGTGTCGTTCACCGGGACGGGTACCGCTCCGGTCGTCACCTGCCCTGCCGAAGCGGCGTCTCTCGCGCCCGGGTCCCAGGTGACGTGCACCGCGACCTACGAGGTGACGCAGGCCGACATCGATGCGGGCGGCGTGACGAACACCGCCACCGTGACGGGCGACCCGCCCGGAACCCTCGAGCCGCCGGTGTCGCCGCCGTCCGAGGTGGAGGTGCCGTCGATCGAGACCCCCGGCATCACCGTGGTGAAGTCGGCCGACCCCTCCACCGCCGCCGGATACACGGTGGGGACGGAGATCACCTACACGTTCGTCGTGACCAACACGGGCAACGTGACGCTCACCGACGTGACGGTGCAGGACACGGCCTTCACGGGTTCCGGCGAGCTGTCGGCCATCTCGTGTCCGGCGGGGGCCGCTTCGCTCGCGCCGGGGGCGCAGGTGGCATGCACCGCCATGTACACGCTGACGCAGAGCGACATCGACGCCGGGCAGCTGTCGAACACGGCGACAGCGACGGGCACGCCGCCCTCCGGCACACCGCCGGTGTCGCCGCCCTCGACGGTGGAGATCCCTGGCGACCCGGCTCCGGCGCTCACCGTGGCGAAGACCGCTGACCGGACCGAGATCACGGCAGCGGGACAGACGATCACCTACTCGTTCCTCGTGACCAACACCGGGAACGTCACGGTGCGCGACGTCACGGTCGAGGAGGGCACCTTCACGGGTACGGGTCCTGCTCCGGTGGTGACCTGTCCTGCGGGTGCCGCCACGATGGTTCCCGGCGCGCAGGTGACGTGCACCGCCGAATACGTCGTCACCCAGGCCGACATCGACGCGGGTGGGGTGACGAACACCGCGACGGTGACGGGCACGCCGCCGTCGGGGGAGCCGCCGGTGTCGCCGCCGTCCGAGGTCGAGGTGCCGTCGGAGCCGTCGCCGGGGCTCACGGTGTCGAAGACGGCAGACCGGACCGAGATCACGGCCGCTGGCCAGACCATCACGTACACGTTCGTCGTCGCGAACACCGGCAACGTCACCCTGACGGACATCGAGGTGACGGAGGCCTCCTTCACCGGTACGGGGACCCCGCCGGTGATCGAGTGCCCGCCTGGCGTATCCTCGCTCGCACCGGGGCTCGACGTCACCTGCACCGCGGAGTACGTCGTCACCCAGGCCGACATCGACGCGGGTGGAGTGACCAACACGGCGACCGCCACGGGCACGCCGCCGTCGGGGGAGCCGCCGGTGTCGCCGCCGTCCGAGGTCGAGGTGCCGTCGGAGCCGTCGCCGGGCCTGTCGGTGGTGAAGTCGTCCGACCGGACCACGATCACCGCGGCCGGCCAGACGATCACCTACTCCTTCCTGGTCACCAACACGGGCAACGTGACGATCGCGGACGTGACGGTCGACGAGACGGCCTTCACCGGCACCGGCACGGCGCCGGTCGTGACGTGCCCCGCGGGCGCCGCGTCCCTCGCGCCGGGAGCCCAGGTCACCTGCACGGCGCCCTACGTGGTCACCCAGGCCGACCTGGACGGCGGCGGGGTGACGAACACCGCGACCGTGACCGGCACGCCGCCCTCGGGTGAACCCCCGGTGTCGCCGCCGTCGACCGTCCTGGTCCCCGGTGACCCGGCACCCGCGCTGACCGTGGCGAAGACCGCCGACCGCACCGAGATCACCGCGGCGGGTCAGACGATCACGTACTCGTTCCTCCTCACGAACACCGGCAACGTCACGCTGACGGATGTCGGGGTGGACGAGGTCTCGTTCACCGGCACCGGCACGGCGCCGGTGGTGACCTGTCCGGCGGGGGCGGAGTCGCTCGCTCCGGGAGCGGAGGTGACGTGCACCGCGCCGTATGTCGTGACGCAGGCTGACATCGATGCGGGTGGCGTCACGAACACCGCCACCGGTACGGGAACGCCGCCGTCGGGGCAGCCTCCGGTCTCGCCGCCCTCGACGGTCGAGGTGCCCTCGGACGGGTCGCCGGCCCTCACTATCGCCAAGACCGCGGACCTCACCGAGATCTCTGCCGCAGGGCAGACGATCACGTACTCGTTCCTCATCACCAACACGGGCAACGTCACGATGACGGATGTCGGCGTGGACGAGGTGTCGTTCTCGGGGACGGGAACCGCGCCGGTGATCACGTGTCCGGCCGCGGCGGCCTCGCTGGCCCCCGGTGCGTCCGTGACCTGCACGGCGCCGTACGTGGTCACCCAGGCGGATGTGGATGCCGGGCGACTCACGAACACGGCCGTCGCGACGGGAGAGCCGCCGACGGGTCCGCCGACCAGCGAACCGCCGCTCACGCCGCCGTCGACGGTGGAGGTCCCCGGTGACCGGAACCCGGCGATCACGGTCGTGAAGTCCGCGACGCCGGACGCTCCGGACTCCTACGTGGTGGGGCAGGAGGTCGTCTATTCGTTCGTCGTGACCAACACCGGCAACGTCACGCTGACGGATGTCGTGGTGAACGAGGGGGCGTTCTCGGGCACCGGAGAGTTGTCGGCGATCGACTGCCCGGCCGGGACCGCATCGATGGCGCCCGGTGCGCAGCTCATCTGCACGGCGTCGTACGTGCTGACGCAGGAGGACATCGACGCGGGGCAGGTGACGAACTCCGCCACGGCGACCGGTGTGCCGCCCGGGGACCTGCAGCCCCCGGTGTCGCCGCCGTCCGAGGCGCGCGTCCCCGCGCTCCCCGCGCCTGGACTGAGCATCGTGAAGTCGGCGACGCCGGCCGTGATGACGACGGTGGGGGAGACCCTGGAGTACTTCTTCGTCGTGACCAACACGGGCAACGTGACGCTGGCCGACGTGGCGGTCGAGGAGACGGAGTTCTCCGGAGAGGGCGACCTCTCGGCCATCGCCTGCCCCGATGAGGCCGCGCGCATCATCCCCGGGCAGACCGTGACCTGCACGGCGACGTACACGACGACGCAGGCGGACGTCGACTCCGGCCGGCTGACCAACACGGCGACGGCCACCGGCACACCGCCGTCGAGCACGCCGCCCGTGTCGCCGCCGTCGACGGTCGAGGTGCCCTTCGAGGGGACGAACGAGCTCGCGATCGAGAAGCGCGCGACGACCGTCGACGTGAACGGCAACGGACTCATCGACCTCGGCGACCGGGTGGAGTGGACGATCGTCGTCAGCAACATCGGGGCGCAGACGGTCTCCGACATCGTCGTGTCCGATCCGACCGCGGGCGCGGTGACCTGCCCGGCGACCAGCCTCGCCTCCGGGGAGCGGATGACGTGCACCGTGCCGCCGCACACCATCGATGCCGCCGACGTGCGTCGCGGTGAGGTGCGCAACGTCGCGACCGTGACCGGCAACACTCCGGGCGGGCCGATCGATCCGCCGACCTCGCAGACGGTCACCCGTGTGGTGCCGACGCCGCCGAGCGGGCTCGCCGTCACGGGTGGGACGCTCACCGCCGGTGGCATGCTGCTGGGCGGAGTGATGGTCCTCGCCGGCCTGGGTCTCGGCCTGACGCGGGTACGCCGGCGAGAGGAAGAGCAGGAACAGCGCTGATCGAGAGACGGTCCGTGGCGGTGATCGCCCGCCACGGACCGGTCCCGGTCGAAGGAGGGGTCCATGATGTCCACACGCCGCCGAAGTATCGCCCGCCTCGCGGCTCCGATCCTGATCCTCGGATTCCTTCTCAGCGGCTGCACGCCCGCGGCGGAGAAGCCGGCCCCGACCCGGACCGCCGCGGAAGGGGCGCCGCAGATCCCCGGTGAGGACGAGGGAGTCGTCGGAGCGACGAGCGTGCCGGAGGACGTGCCGGATGCCCCGGAGGTGCGCGCCGGGACCCAGATCACGGCGTGCACCACGGAGGAGGACGGCGGGACGGCGACCGGGGTGGTCGGCAACCCCACGGACGAGGATGCGACCTACGTCGTGACCGTGTTCTTCACCACCGACGCCGCCACGGTCGTCGGGTCCGGTCAGGCGACGGTGGAGGTCCCCGCGGGCGAGGAGGTCGACTGGTCGCTCACCGCGGACTTCGTGCCGCCGAGCGACCTCCGCTGCGCGCTGCGCGGAGCGGGCGCCGCGTCCTGACCCGATCCCGGTCGCGGGGCCGCTACGACCCGGGGACGTAGCGCGCGAGCGGCTCGAAGGGCGGCTGCGAGGAGAGGTCCGCGACAGCGGCCGCGCCGACCGCGCAGGCCGTCTGCAGGGCCTGCCGCGGGGAGAGTCCGCTCTGCAGGGCGAGCACGAGCGCGGCGCAGAAGGCGTCTCCCGCGCCCACGGTGTTGACGGCGCGCGTGGGCACGCCGTCCGCCCGGGCGATCTCCTCCCCGCAGCGGAACAGGGCCGCGCCCGCGGCGCCGTAGGTCACGGCGACGAGCGCGGCATCCGCCAGCTCCGGCATCAGCTCACGCTCGGTCTCGTTCACGATGAACAGATCCACCCGCTGGAGCAGCGCGTCAGGGAGGGGCCGTGCGGGGGCGGCGTTGACCGCGATGAACCCTTCGGCGCGGGCGACCACGTTCTCGACGACGGACAGCGCGATCTCCAACTGCAGCAGGACGGCCTCGTCCGGCCCGAAGGCGACGCCCTCGAGGGAGACGAGCTCGTTCGCGCCCGGGCACACCGCGATCTGGTTCTCGGCCTCGGCGTCCACGACGATCAGCGCGGTCCCGGTGGGTGCGGCGACCTGGCGGAGGTCAGTGGTGTCGACGCCGGCCCGACCAAGCTCCTCGCGCATCCAGGCGCCGTCGGCGTCCGCCCCCACCGCGCCCACCATGCGGACCCGGCTACCCAGCTTCGCGGCCGCGACGGCCTGGTTGGCGCCCTTGCCGCCGAGGTCCCGGGAGAGTCGGCCCCCGGCGACGGTCTCCCCGGCGGTCGGGAGCCGGTCGACGAAGGCGGTGAGGTCGACATTCGCGCTTCCGACGACGACGAGGGCGGGGGCGAGGACGGCGTCCGGCTTGACGTTCATGAGAAAGAGTGTAAACGTTTACGCACACCCGATTGCAAAGGAGCACCCCATGCCCGTCCCCGTCCTCCTCGACTGCGACCCCGGCCACGACGACGTCTTCGCCATCTGGCTGGCGGCCGGGAACGAGCAGATCGACCTCCGCGGCGTCACCACCGTCGGCGGCAACGGCTACCTGGAGCACACCACGCGGAATGCCCAGATCGCCCTCACGGTCGCAGGCGTGACCGGCGTGCCGGTCGCGGCGGGAGCCGACAAGCCGCTCCGCCGTGAGCTCACCCCGGGGGCCTGGATCCACGGCGACAACGCCCTCGGCGGACCCGTGCTTCCCGAGCCCACGGTGCCGCTCGACCCGCGGCACGCCGTCGACTTCCTCGCGGAGACCCTGAACGCGTCCGCGGAGCTGA